>DAHUXE010000034.1 GCA_027307325.1 Gammaproteobacteria bacterium
AAGTGCATGAGCTGCCACGAGTACGGCATGACCTGGAAGACCAACACCGGAGTGAGGCTGTGGACGCGCGATGGCCCGAACCACTACGCCGGCCAGGACTGCAACGGCTCGGGCTGCCATACGGCGCGCGACAAGATGGCGCTGCGCCGCGTGGTGACGCCGATCGTGCGGACACCGGCCACGGCCACCGCGACTGGTGGTGCGGCGGAGGGCTCGACGGCCACGGCGGGCGGACCTGCTCCGCGGCGCGGGTTGACCTCCGGCAAGGGCCTCGCCTCTGCCGCGGGCGCAGCCGGCGCTGCGACGGTGGCGAGTGCGCCGGCTACGGCGCCCTCGGGGCCGTTCAATCACGCGACCGTGATGGGTCAGGCGTGCGTCAGCTGTCACAACGGCACTGCGGCGACGGGTAAGCCCGCGAGCCACATCGCGACCACGAACAACTGCCAGAGCTGCCACACGACGCTCGCGTGGCTGCCGGTGACGACCGTCGATCACAGCCAGGTGATCGGCACGTGCGTGAGCTGCCACAACGGCAGCACGGCGACGGGCAAGCCCTCCAATCACATCCCGACCACGGCCGGGTGCGACAAGTGCCACACGACCAACGCGTGGGTGCCGGCGCGCTTCGACCATGCGGGGGTCGCGCCGCACACCTGCAACACCTGTCACAACGGGGTGCAGGCGATCGGCCTGCCGCACACGCACATCGCCACCACGGCCTCCTGCGACACCTGCCACGGGACGCTTGCCTGGATGCCGGCGCTGATCGATCACTCGAGCTTCGTCGGCAGCTGTGCGCGCTGCCACAACAACATCGCTGCGACCGGCCTGCCGCCGAGTCACTTCGTGACGCACCTCGACTGCGCGAGCTGCCACAGCTATCCGGACTGGAGCGTGATCCGCTTCCACCACGTGTTGACCGCCGCCTATCCGGGCGATCACAGCGTGGCGATCGCCTGCGCCAAGTGCCACACCACCAACACCGAGCAGGTGACGTACGCGGCTTCGGCTTATGCCGGGACCTGTGCCGGGTGTCATGCCACGAACTACGTGGCCGCCAAGCATCCGAAGACGCTCAAGGGGCAGCTCTACACCGTCGGGGAGCTCGCCAACTGCTCGGGCGCCTGCCACGTCTACAGCGACGCCTCGCTCACCACCATCGCCAGGAGTCAGCCCGGACCGCACCATCGAGTAACGGATGCTGCGTTCAAGTAGCGCCGGGCGCTGGCTCTACCCGCTGCTCCTGCTCTGCGCGGCTCTCCTCGCGGGGGCACCTGCCCCCGCGCAGGTGACCGGCGGCGGGCCGAACCGCCTGGTGAGCGTCATCGACGTTTCCGAGCACGAGGACCAGGTCGACCTGACCATGGTGTTCAACTGCTCGATGCGTTTCGTCAACAACCTGCCAGCGAGCGAAGGCAAGGAAGTCCGCATCCAGCTCGCGCCGCTCCCGGACTGCGGCTTGAGTCCCCTCGCCCTCGTCGCTACCGAGACGCCGCCGGTTCTCGGCGGGGCGGGCATCGTGCGCAGCACGCGCGTGGAAGGGATCGCTCCCGGGCAGCTCACTCTCACCGTGACGTTCCTCAAGAGCGAGCAGTTCGTGATCGCGCAGGGCGCCGATCCGCACGGTCTGCGGCTGCGGCTCATCAATCACAAGCGCCAGAAGGCGCAGGTGCTGGTCGGAGGGCAGCCCGCGGAACTCGCCGAGTATGCGATCAACCTCGATTCCGAGCCCAAGGCTTTCCCGCAGTCGGACATCGATCTCGCTCATCAGCGGCTCAAGGCCCCGATCTACGTCTCGGAGGCCACGGTCAACGACGAGAAGTGGTATCGGCTGCGGGTGGGTCCGATCGCGGACCGCAAGGAGGCCGACCGGCTGCTGCAGCTGGCGCTGCACGACTATCCGCGCGCCTGGCTCGCGATCGGCGATGACGCCGTGACGACGGGCGGCGGGGCGACCAGCGCGCAGCCGGAGGCACTGCCGCCGGTCGAGAAGATGGGCAGCGACCCGCCGCTGCCGCCCGAGGAGCTGAAGGGGCTGATGGCGCAGGCGCGCGTCGCCATGGACAAGCACGACTACAAGACGGCGATTACGGTGCTCACCAGGCTGCAGCGCCAGCCGGAATTTCCCGACCGCTCGAGCGCCCAGGAGCTGCTCGGTCTGGCGCGCGAGCGCTCCGGGGAGCTCGCACACGCCAAGGCCGAGTACGAGGAGTACCTGCGCCGCTATCCCAAGGGTGAGGCGGCCGAGCGCGTGGCATTGCGGCTGCGCACGCTGCGCAACGCCGAGGCCCGGGCGCGTACCGGCCGCGAGGCGCCCGGCGAAGCCCATGGCTGGGAGGTGAGCGGAGACTGGTCGCAGCTCTTTCGCTACGACGGCCAGCGGATCACCAACGGGCCGCCGCCTCCGAACACCTCATCGACCGTGCCGCTCGGGCCGCTGACTCAGGCCGAGAACGCCGTCTTCAACGACGTCGACCTGCTGGTGCGCAACCGCGGCAACACGTTGGACTACATAGGGCGCATGAGCGCCGGCTACGACAAGAGCTTCCAGTCGAGCGCCGCGGCTCTCGGTAACCCGACGCGAGTCAGTATCGCCTCGTTCGAGGTGCTTGACCGTCCGCTCGGGCTTCTCGCGCGCCTCGGCCGCCAGGTGAGCGTCGAGGACGGCATCCTCGGGACCTTCGACGGGCTCTTCATGTCCTGGCAGTTCAAGCCCTCCTGGTCGCTGAATGCGGCCGCGGGCTATCCGGTCGAGCAGCTGATCCTTGCTCCCCAGACACACGAGCGTTTCGAGACGGTGGCGCTCGCCTACGCACCCCCGGGGGCCCATTGGGACGGCAACATCTTCGCCACCACCGAGCAGTTCGATGGCTACAAGGACCGCCAGGCGGTCGGCTTCGAGACGCGCTTCCTCGCGCGGAACGCCTCGCTCGTCACCGTGGTCGACTACGACGTCTTCTACCATTCCCTCAATACGGCGAGCGCCATCGGTACGGTGACCCTGCCCGCGCGCTGGAACGTGAGCTTCGATGCCGAACGGCGCAACTCCCCGGTGCTCACGACCCGCAACGCGCTCATCGGCCAGCCGTACACGGACTTGAGCGGCCCCCCCGGGACCGGGCTCGCCGCGTCGCTGACGTTGACCCCCGACCAGATCTATCAGCTCGCGCGCGACCGCACCCCGGTCACCGACAACTACTCGGTCACCGTCAACAAGCCGATCGGTCAGCGCTTCCAGTTCACGGCCATCGTCACCGGCACCGAGACGGGGCCCACCCCCGCCTCGGCCGGCGTGGCCGCATTGTCCGGGACGGGCCTGCTGCTCACTTACCAGACGCAGCTGTTCGCCAACGACCTGTGGCGCAAGGGCGATTTCAACGTGATCACCCTGACCCACGGTAACACCGAGATAGGAAAGATCGACTCGGCCGCGGCGACCAGCCGCTTCCCCATCGGCGGCTCCTGGCGCCTCGGGCCGCGCTTCTCGGTCGACCGGCTGACGGATGCCAGCACCGGCATCACCGAGACGACCTACATCCCGTCGGCGCTGCTCGACTGGGAGCGCGGGCGGTGGCTGTTCCAGCTCGACACGGGCGCCGAGCTCGGCAGTCGCGAGGCTTTTCTCCAACTGCCCAACGGCACTTTCGTGCAGACTCAGAACACGACGCGCTACTATATAAGCATCTCGTACCGCGTCACGTTCCAATAGTGAACCGTCTCGTCCGGATCAAGGCCGCAGGCAGCGCCTGGACGCTCGCGCTGCTGCTATGGCACTTGCCGCTGGCTGCGCGGGCCGCAGATCTGCAGCCGCGCGAGTATCTCGACCCGGAGACCGCGGCGACCGTCACCATCGTCGGCGAGCCGCTCATCTTCGCCAACGCCCGCACCGAGGTCGCCGCGAACGCGCGCGACTACGTGACGCTGGCGGCCGCGGCGGTCGATCGCAACGGCAAGATGAGCTACGTCCTGGTCGCCTATTTCTGGTCGACGGTCGACCCGCGCGTGCGCGGCTACCCGATGCCGAATCCCGAGCCGCTCGTCGTGCAGGCGGACGACCGGCGCATCGAGCTCACCCTGCGGGGTCACGCGCTCTACGACTCCGGCATCAGCGTTCCGGTGCATCCGCCGCCCGGCCCAGCGGTGACGCCGAACGTCTACAGCGTCGACCTCGGGGCACTGCGCTCGATTGCCGAGGCCCGACAGCTGTCGCTCATCACGGAAACGGCCATTACGTCCATCCCCTACGCGTTGTGGGAGGACCACCGCGCGGCGCTGCGCGCGTTCGTGCAGCGCCTGAGCGGCGGACGCTAGTCCGCCAGCCGTAGATATATCTTCCGCCGGGAACGCTGAGTTTCGCGCCTCGAAGCGCGAGGCGGCGCGGGCGCTCGAAGGAACGTCTCACCGCTTCCCGCTCCAACAGAGCCTTCAGGTCAAGGGCTTGCGGATCAACACGTGCGTCGATCGCGTGCGCACGACCGCTCATGGAGTAGTGCGGCATAGGAATTCCCATACCGGCCGCTGCGGGATTCATCCCAGAGCTCGCGGAGTCGACCCGATGTCGGCGCCGTCAGGCCTTTGTTATGTAAGGCACTGTAAGCCCGAACAACAAAGGTGTCCCGAGTGCGCTTTCCCGTCGGCCGATCCACTCACCAAGAACCGCGATCCAGTCTCGCTGCCCTGACCCTCGTTCTGCTCGTCCTGCCCGCCACCGCGGGCGCGGTGCCGAGCTTTGCGAGCCAGACGGGTATGCCCTGCTCCCAGTGCCACGTGCTGGCATTCGGGCCAGCACTCACCGCCTACGGCCGCCAGTTCAAGCTGAACGGCTACACCTTCGGCAAGGTGGAGAGCTGGATGCCGCTCGCGGTCATGATCCAGGGCGGGTACAGCAGCTCGGAGAGCGCGCAGCCAGTCGCGCCGGCCGCGCACTTCAATACGAACGACAACGGCTCGGTCGACCAGGTGTCGGTGTTCCTCGCTTCGCGCATCACCGAGCACAGCGGGATATTTTCGCAGGGCACTTACAGCGGCGAGGACCGGCACTTCGGCTGGGACAACACCGACTGGCGCTATGCGCGGCCGGTGACTCTCTTCGGCACCGACGCGGTGGTCGGGGTCTCCGTCAACAACAATCCGACGGTTTAGGACCTGTGGAACTCGACCCCCGCCTGGGGCTTCCCCTACATCACGAGTCCGCTCGTCCCGGCACCGGTCGCAAGCCCGGTGATCAGCGGCGGCCTCGCGCAGCTGGTCGCCGGCGCCACCGCCTACGCCATGATCCACGAGCACTATTACCTCGAGGCGGGTGGCTACAAGGGCCTCTCGGACCGCTGGCTCAATAACGTCGGCCTCTATCCCGCGAACAACGCACACGTCAACGGCTTCGCGCCCTACTGGCGGGCCGCCTTCCAGTTCGGCACCGACACGCACTACTTCTCGGTCGGCACCTTCGGCCTCGACGTGCGCCTGCAGCCCGATCCTACGGTGCCCGACGCCGATCACTTCACCGACCTCGCCCTGGATGCAACCTACCAGTACACGCCGGAAGATGGCCCCGGGGTGGTGCTCGCCAATACCTCGTTCATTCACGAGCGCCAGCGGCTCGACGGAACTTTCGCCACGGGCGGAGCGGACGAGCCCGACAACGGGCTCACCAGCTTCGACGTCGACGTCAGCTACATGTGGCGTCAGACACTCAGCGCCGGCCTCGGCTACTTCGACATTCGCGGCACCCAGGACCTTGCCCTGTTCGGACCCGCGCCGCTCACCGGCAGCGCCATCGGCTCTCCCAGCACGCGCGGCTACACGCTGCAGCTCGAGTGGGTGCCGCTCGGCAAGCTCGACTCCCCCGCGCGGCCCTACGTCAACCTGCGCTTCGGGATTCAGTACACCGGCTATCTGCGCTTCAACGGCGGGACGGCGGGCTACGACGGCTTCGGAAGATCGGCGAGCCAGAACAACTCGCTGTTCGTGTTTGCCTGGATGGCGTTCTAGACGTGAAAGCTTACGGAGTACGACTCATGATAATCCTGCGACTGACGGGCGCGGCACTGCTGCTCGCGGCCGGTACGGCGGCCTATGCCGACCCCTGCAAGGTCTCGATCGAAAGCAACGACATGATGCAGTTCAACAGCCGCGAGCTCGCGGTTCCCGGGGACTGCACGGAGGTCGAGGTCACCCTGCACCATGCCGGGAAGCTCGCCTCCGCGGTGATGGGCCACGACTGGGTGCTGGCCAAGGAATCCGACATGTCGGGCGTCGTCAATGCCGGACTCGCCGCGGGTGCGGCGCGCGGCTACCTGCCGCAGGGCGATGCGCGCATCATCGCGGCGACCAAGGTGATCGGCGGGGGCGAGAGCGCCACGGTGAAATTCACGACTACCGCGCTTACGGCGGGAACACGCTACGCGTTCTTCTGCACCTCTCCCGGCCACTCGACCGTGATGCGGGGCAGATTCCTGTTCGGAGCTCCGACGCGCGTAGCGCAGCAGTCGGGCAAGGTAACGGGGGGCTAGCCGGCTTCCCACAGCAGCGGGAAGAGCGCGTGCTCCATGGGCGCGCCGGCGGCGAGCGCGGCTTCGAGCCCGGGGAAATCCGGCGAGGTCTTCCAGCGCCGCGGCGCATGCCGGATGTCGTCTCCCAGCAGCCGCACCGAGAACACCCGGCGCCGCTCACCCGGGCCCACTCCCGCCGTGGCGTGCAGCGTCAGCATGTGGAAGCACACCGCATCGCCCGGCTCGAGCGCCCAGGCGAGGATGCGGTGTGAGCTGCGGCTCGCCTCGATGTCCGGAAGATCCGCCAGGCTCCCCTCCGGGAACCACTTTGCCTCGGCGTCGAGAAACGACCGTGGCATGAGCCAGGGACCGAGGTGCGAGCCGGCGACGAACTCGAGCGTCGACTCGCGGGCTACCCGGTCCACCGGGATCCAGAAGCTGCAGTTCTGCCGGCCCTCGATGTTGTAATAGGGCTGATCCTGGTGCCAGGGCGTGCGCTGGCGCGTGCCCGGCTCCTTGGTGAGCATGTGGTCGTGGTAGAGCCGTGCGGTCCGGCTGCGCATCAGCAGCGCCCCGGTCGCGCCGATCGCCGACTCGAAGATCACGCGGCGGTAGCGCTCGTTCTCCTGCCAGCAGCAGAAGTCCTCGAGAAAGAAGCCGGGATCGTCGCGCGCACTGGCGACCTTGGCGCGCGGACTCGGCTGCGCGAGGTTCGCATCGATTGCCGCGCGCAGCAGCTCGACCTCCGCGGGCGCGAGGAGCTGGCGCAGCACTACGGCGCCGTCCGCCTGAAAGGCGGCAACGTCCGCCGGCGAGACGCGCGACTGCTGGCGATTTGCCACTGGATGCTCAACGTAGCGGATGGCGGCCGCCGCAGGCAACTCTCCCACCCGCCGCCCGCAGGTTGTGGCCGGCCGGCCGCGAGCCGCACAATCTGCCGCTCAGGGTGTCAGGTCCCCGGGGTTCAGGTCGTGGATGTGTCGGGCGCAGGCTTAAGCGGAAATTCTCCCTTCATGGTCGGGGTATCGGGACATCGCGATCTCGACCCGGGTGACCGTACGCGGCTGCGCGAGGCAGTCACCGACTTCGTACAGCAGCTCAAGGGGCACCTGCCGGACACCGAGCTGCGGCTCATCGTCGGCATGGCCGAAGGAGCGGACCTCCTGGTCGCTGAGACCGCGCTCGGGCTGGGGGTGCCGGTCGAAGCGGTGCTGCCCATGCCGCTCGAGCAGTATGCGGCCGACTTCGACGTGCAGACGCTCGCGCAACTGAAGGACCTGCTGCGCCGTCCTCAGGTCCGCTGTGTCGAGCTGTCGGCGGGCGCGGCCGGTGGGACCGCCGGGCCGCACTCGCGCGAGCAGCGCGACTGGATGTACGCGAATCTCACCGATACCCTCATCCGCCGCAGCAGCCTGCTGCTCGCATTATGGGACGGTCGCAGCTCGCAGCTCCCGGGCGGAACGGCCGACACGGTGCTGCGCTACCTCGGCGTGCGCAGCGCCGACAGCAGCGCGACGGACGGCATTCAGTTCATCGAGGCGGACGAGGAGCCGGAGAACACCCCGCGGCTGGTGTACTGGACGCCGGCGCTGCGCAGCGGAGCGGCGAGCGGTGCACCGGCGCGCTCGCCCTGCTATCTCGCCGGCGTCGGCGACAATGTGCTCGAGGTCCTGCGTACCATGCCGGAGCGCCTCCGGCGCCAGCTCGCCGAGCTCAACAGCTACAACCTCGAGTACCAGCGCCTGAGTGGCGCCGGCCGGCTCGCCGCAGCGGATTCGCTGCTCGCCTCTCTCCCGGCAGGCACCGAGCTCCCCGCCGGAGCCATGCTCGAGGACATCGATGCGCAGTACGGCAAGGCCGACGCGCTCGCCGTGTACTACCAGAAGCGCTCGGACCGGCTGTTCGATCTGTTCGCCTTCATGGCTTTCGCGATGGGCGTCGCCTATCTCATCTACGAGAAGCTCACCGACGCGCGCGCCCTGCTCATCGCCTACCTGGCGACGCTCCTCACCAGCCTCGGTGTCTACTACGTGCTGCAGGGCAAGCGCTGGTTCGGCAAGCACCTCACCTACCGGGCGCTCGCCGAGACGCTGCGCGCGCGTTTCTATCTGCGCCTCGCCGGCGCCGATCAGCGCATGGACGCCCTCGAGGTGCTGGCGCTGTCCGGCATCGAGAGGTTCCGGGGATTCAGCTGGATCGGCTTCGTGCTGAAGGGTATCGAGGTGGCGGACGAGCGCGTCGATCCCGACCGCGATGTGGCAACCCACAGCGTCGAGCAGGCCTGGATCGAGGGCCAGTTCCGCTACTTCACGCGCAAGGTGGCGCTACTCGAGAAGGCCAGCCGCCGCGTTAAGCGCATGCGTCACTTCCTGTTCGTCGCGATCCTGCTGGTGATCTCGCTGCTGTTCGCCTTCGGCGATCAGCTGCATCGCATCGACGTCGGGCTCGGCATACCGCTGAAGAACATACTCACCTTCTCCATGGGCCTCATGGCAGTGCTGCTCGGCGTCTGGGAGCTGCACCGGGACAAAATGGCGACGCGCGAGCTCCTGTGGCAATACCGCAATCAGCTGAGCCATTTCGCACGCGCCAAGGCGCAGCTCGCCCGCAGATCGACCCCGCGGCGGCGCAACGACCTGCTGGTCGAGCTCGGCAAGGACTCCCTGATGGAGAGCTATCTGTGGGCGATCCACCGCTATCACCGGGAGCACGAGCCGCCGGCCGCCTGAGCAGCGGTTGCGCGCGATGCCGCGGTTGCCGGGCCGCACCCGGCACGGGCGGGGTAAGATCGGCTCCCGGCAAGTGGTGAGGGGATTCGCATGCTTTTCCTCGTGGCCTTGATTCCCGCGACGGCGCTGACCGTCGGCGGCTATGTCGCGCTCTTTCTCTCGAGCCGCTCGGAGGGCTCGCTGAAAGCCTTCGGGCGTTATCTCGGCATCTGGGCGTTCGTGCTGGCAGGCCTCGTGGTCCTTGGCGGGATGTTTGCCGCGGGCCGCGTGCACCGGCTGCACGAGGGCATGTGGGACGGGCGCGGCGGACCGCACTGCCCCTTCATGGAGCGTCGCGACGACGAGCGCATGTGGGAGCGGCGTGAGCGCTTGGAGCCGGGGGCCGTGCCCGCGAAACCAGCTCCCGTGCCACCGGAAGCGCCGGCCGGCCAGCCCAGCCCCCCACCGCCCCCGGCGGCCAGGTGACTCTTTGGAACCTATCCTAGAGTTTGCGTGATATTGAGATCTTTAGCTATTGTTTTTCATCAGTAATTAGATGTCAGAAACGCCTGCAGCACCCCGCCGGCGCGAGCGCTCCCGCGCTCCGCGATCGACGGGTCCGTCGCTTGCGCCTATCCCGCGCCTCGAGAATCGTTGGGCACCGCTCGAAGTGCTCAGCGGCGAGCAGGTCGAGCGGATTCTCGAGGCCGCGTATCGGGTGCTCGAGGAGGCGGGTCTCGAGATCAGGAGCCCGGCCGCGCGTGCCGTGTACGCCCGGGGCGGGGCGCTGGTCGATGAGCCGACGCAGATGGTTCGTCTCGGGCGCGAGCTCGTCGCGGCGCAGCTGAAGAGCGCTCCGGAGCGCTTCGTGCTCCATGCCCGCAACCCCGGGCGGCACCTGCACGTCGGCGGTGACGTGGTCAATTTCGGTCCGGTCACGGGCGCACCCAACATCCGCGACAGCGAGGGCGGGCGGCGCTACGGAGACCTGGAAGCCTTCCGCAACATCCTCAAGCTCACCCACACGCTCGGCGTGCTGCACTGGCAGGGTGGCATCGTGGTCGAGCCGGTGGACGTTCCGGTCGCCACCAGGCATCTCGCCACCTATCAGGCGCACATCGAGTGCGCCGATACGGTGTGGGCGGCACGTGGCATCGGCGGCGTGCAGGCCGAGGATGCGCTCGCCATGTCGGCCATAGAGCACGGCTGCTCGGTCGAGGAGCTCGCCGCCCGTCCGACCCTGATGACGGTGACCAACGTCAACTCACCCCGCCGGGTGGACGAGGAGATCCTCGAC
Organism: Gammaproteobacteria bacterium; assembly: GCA_027307325.1. Taxonomy (GTDB): domain Bacteria; phylum Pseudomonadota; class Gammaproteobacteria; order Steroidobacterales; family Steroidobacteraceae; genus 13-2-20CM-66-19. Next base: position 10,497 of record DAHUXE010000034.1, read on the forward strand.
AACATCATGATCATGGCGCGCCACGGGCAGTGCGTGGTAATCACTCCCTTCACGCTGATGGGCGCCATGGCGCCGGTGACGCTCGCCGGCGCGCTGGTGCAGCAGACGGCCGAGGCGCTCGGGGTGATCACGCTGTGTCAGCTGTTGCGCCCGGGTGCTCCCTGCGTCCTCGGAGGCTTCACCTCCAACGTCGACATGCGCACCGGCTCGCCCGCCTTCGGCACACCGGAGTACGTGCACGCGGTGCTCGCCGCGGCACAGATCGGCCGGCGTCTCAGGATTCCGGTGCGCACCAGCGCGGTGAATGCAGCGCCCACGGTCGATGCGCAATCGACCTACGAGACCGCCTTCTCGCTGCAGGCGGCGGTCCTGAGCCACAGTCACCTGATCAATCATGCGGCCGGCTGGCTCGAAGGCGGGCTGTCGGCCTCCCTCGAGAAGATCGTCGTCGACGCCGAGCTGCTGCGGAACTGGGCCGAGATCCTCAAGCCAGTCAGCTTCAGCGACGACGATCTCGCGGTCGATGCGATCAAGCAGGTGGCCGCCGGCGGCCACTTCTTCGGCGCCCCGCACACGCTCGCCCGCTACCAGTCGGCCTTCTACCGCCCCCTGCTCTCGGACTGGTCGAGCTTCGAGAACTGGCGCGACGCCGGCAGCCGCAACGCTACCGAGCGGGCGACCGGCATCTGGAAGAAGCTGCTCGCCGACTATGTGCCCCCGCCGCTCGATCCGGCGGTTCGCGAGGCGACAGCCGCGTACGTCGAGCGTCGCGCGCGCGAGCTTGGTAGTTAATATGCTCGCATCGGACATTGCGCTGCGCTGTCCTGCTGTGCGCAAGCCCCGGGCGCACATCCCTGTGCGCCCGCTCGGCGCGTTGCGCCTCGCCCTGTCACGATGCTCGCGGCGGCGGGCACATCCATGTGCCTGAGGGGATCGTGAGCGACTGGATCGCGAACGCGCGCATGTACGCCGTGACCCCGGAGGCCGAGGGGGCCTGGCGAGTCTTGCTCGCCCGGGTCGCAGACGATGCCGCAGTGCCGCTCCGCTATGAGCCGTACCCCGCGCCTGCGCCCCTCGAGGATCTGTGGCAGCGGAGAGATCTCGGCGCCGTCTTCATGTGCGGCTTCCCGATCGCGACCGGGCTGGCGCCGGTCGTTCCCCTCGCCGCGCCCGTCCCGCGTGCGCCCTGGGCGCAGCGCCGCGCGGTCTACCGCACGGACCTCATCGTGCGCGAGGACGCTCCCTACCGCACGCTCGAGGATACCTTCGGCGGCCGCGCCGGCTGGACGGTCGCGCACTCGCACTCCGGGTTCAACGCCTGGCGCCATCACCTGCTCGCTTACCGCAGCGCCGCGCGGCCGAAGCTCTATGGCGAGATGGTCGGCAACCTCGTCACGGCGCGCAACGTGCTCGACAGCGTGCGCGAGGGCCGCATCGACATCGGCCCACTGGACGCGTACTGGCATCTGCTGCTCGCCCGGCACACGCCGCAGCTGACGCGGGGAATCCGGGTGCTCGCTTCGACCGAGACCGCGCCCATGCCGGCCCTGGTAGCGGGGAACGACGTCGGTCCGGACATGGTGCGGCGGCTGCGTGAAGCATTCACGGGCGCCGCGCGCCGGCCCTGGTTCGCGCCGCTCGCGGAGCAACTGCTGCTCGAGGGGTTCGCTGCCGTTTCGCGCGAGTCCTTCGCCCCGCTCCTCGCATGGGACGCGCAGGCACGGGCCGCCGGCTACGGGCTCCCGGCCTGAGGCGCACCGCCGCGGCCGCGCGGCTCAACCGCGCGCGGGCGGAACGCGGTCGGTCGGATGGAGCGGTGAATCGTGCGGGCGCAGCAGGAAGCGCCACGCCACGTCGAAATAGGTGCGGTAGACGAGCCCGCCGTTCTCGGCGATGAGCCGCGCGCGGATGTGCCGGTAGCGCGACGGGTACTCGTACCAGGGGACCCACGGCGCTTCGTGGTGCAGCGCGTGCAGGTTGTTGAAGAGAAAAACGGGACCGAGGATCCACGATCCCTCGACGATCGCTATGCGGCCACGGACCGCCGGCCGGGCCCGATGCTCGGCAAAGGAGCGGATCAGAGTGATGCTCGTGCCGGGGATCGCGATCGCGAGCATGTAGACCGAGAGCGGCATGCCGCACACGACCTTCACCCACACGATCACGGGAATGCACCACAGGAAGTGCTCGAGCCACAGCGCCCGCACTCCTTCCTTGCCGGCGAGGAAGGCCCGCCACTCGGCGTGCAGATATCGGCCGATCGCCCAGTAGGCGCCAACCGTGACCCGGCCCGCCAGCGTCTGCGAGATACGCACGACGCCGCGGCTCAGGGGCGAGAGCCGTCCCCAGTCCTCCGCCGTCCAGTACCAGGATTCCGGATCATCGCGCGGGTCGGTGATGCGCTCGTCGATGTGGTGAGCGAGGTGGCTCGCGCGATAGGAGTCGTAGGGCAGCCAGATCGACAGCGGTACGATCGCGAGCAGCCGGTTGATCCAGCCCCAGCGGGTGGGGTGGCCGTGGACGACCTCGTGCTGCAGCGAGCCGTGAAGCGTCACGAGGAGCGCACCCACGGGCGCGACGACCCACAGGGGCCAGCGGCCGTACATGAGCGTGATCGCGCCCCACCCGCTATAGGCAAGGGTGGCAATCAGCAGCGTTGGAATCTCTACCGCGGGGAGCCGGCGCGGGGCAGCGGCTGAGCCGGGTGGGCCGGAGTCGGCAGACGTGGTCAGGTTGCTCACGGAAATCGCAGTAACCGCTCCATGCGCCGTACTGGCGCCACGGGGTAACCTCCTGGCGGCGATCTTACCCTTAAAGTCATCCCGCGCAGCCGCGGAGAGTACGGATGCCCGGGTGCGGGCGCAGGGGCCTGCGTCTCAGTCCAACGTTACGGGGCGCAGCAGCCGCCGCTCGAGAGTTGCCAGTCCGTCATAGAGCAGGATGGCCATGAGCCCCGTGAGCAGCCCCCCCTGCAGGATGAAGGCGGTATTGCTCGAGAGGAGCCCGGCGATGATCACTTCGCCGAGTCCCTTGGCCGCGACGGTCGAGCCGATGGTCGCCGTGCCGACGTTGATCACCAGCGACAGCCGGATGCCCTCGAGGATGAGCGGCATGGCGAGCGGCAGCTCGACCGAGAGGAGCCGCTGCCGGGCACTCATGCCCATGCCGCTCGCCGCTTCGAGCACCGCCGGCGGGCAGGTGCGCAGGCCCACCAGCGTGTTCTCGAAGATCGGCAGGAGCCCGTAGGCGAACAGCGCGATCAGGGTCGGCTTCTCCCCGAAGCCGACCAGTGGAACGGCGACCGCGAGCACCGCCACCGGCGGAAAGGTCTGGCCGATGTTTACCAGGGTACGCGACAAGGGCAGGAACTGCGCGCCGCTCGGGCGCGTCACGAGGATGCCGAGCGCCACCGCGACGATGCTGCTCGCCACCGCCGCCAGGCACACCGTGGCGAGCTGCGCCAGCGCCAGCGTCAGGAGATTCCCCTGGTCGTAGATGGGAGGCGCGCCGTATTGCGTGAGCGGGGCGAAGAGCGGCGCGAAGCTCTGCGGCGTCACGAGGAAGCCGACGAGCAGCGCGAGCGCTGCGAGTCGCAGTACGGTGACCGCGCGGGGCATGCTCACGGACGCCCGCGCGCCAGAATTGCGCCGACGGTCAGCTGCCCGCGCACCCGGCCCTCCGCGTCGACCACCCGGGCCGAGTCCGCGCCCCTCCACAGCAGCTCCGACAGCACCTCGCGCAGAGTTGCCGTCGGCGGCACCGCCGGCCCGTCGCAAGTCCCCGGGAGCGCCGCCTCGCCGGCGGTGACGAGCGACAGCAGGCGCATGGCGCGGTCGGCGAGGCCTGTCATGCGCGCCACGAACGGATCCGCGGGTTGGGTCAGGAGCACCGCCGGCCGGTCGTACTGCAGCAGCCGTCCGCCGCTCATGACCGCGACCTGCGTGCCGAGCCTGAAGGCCTCGTCCATGTCGTGGGTCACGAGCACGACGGTCATGCCGAAGCGGCGCTGAATGTCGAGGAGATCGTCCTGCGCCTTGGCGCGGATGATGGGGTCGAGCGCGCCGAAGGGCTCGTCCATGAGGAGCACCATGGGCTCTGCGGCCAGCGCGCGCGCCACGCCGACCCGCTGCTGCTGGCCGCCGGAGAGCTGATGCGGCAGGGCGTGCGCATAGCTGGCGGGGTCGAGCGCGAACACCTCGAGGAGCTCAGCCACGCGAGCCTCGATCCGGCGTGCCTCCCAGCCGAGGAGGCGCGGCACCGTAGCGATGTTCTCGGCGACGGTGCGATGGGGGAAGAGCCCGTTGCCCTGGATGACGTAGCCGATGTGCCGGCGCAGCAGATAGGCCGGCTCGTCACGGGTGTCGCGGCCGTCGATCAGTACGCGGCCGCTGCTCGGCTCGACCAGACGGTTGATCATCCGCAGCAGCGTCGACTTACCCGAGCCCGAGGTTCCCACGATCGCCGTGATCGAGTTGCGCTCGACGGTGAGCGAGACGCCATCGACTACGGTGGTATTCCCATAGCGCTTGCTCAGGTTCTCCACGGTGATCACGGCTGCCTCGGGATACTCATGCCTTCACCCGATCGAGAATTTCGACCAGCGCATCGAGCACCAGAGCGGCGGAGAACGCCAGCGTGACGATCGGGATCGCGCCGAGCAGCACGAGGTCGATCGCCGTCTGACCGATGCCCTGAAAGACGAACGCGCCGAGGCCCCCTCCTCCGATCAGCGCCGCCACGGTGACCATGCCGATGTTCTGCACCAGCACGACGCGGACGCCGGTCAGGATGACCGGCAGCGCCAGGATGAGCTCGACTTTCGTCAACACCTGCCAGCCCGTCATACCCATCCCATGCGCCGCCTCTACCGCCGCGCGCGACACGCGCTTCAGGCCCGCGACCGTGTTGGCGACGATCGGCAGCAGCGAATAGAGGAACAGCGCCACCACTGCCGGAGCCGCGCCGACGCCGCGGATGCCGAGCCGGTCGGCGAACGGCACCGCGGCGGCCAGCGCTCCAAGCGGTGCCATGAGGATTCCAAAGAGTGCGATGGCCGGAATCGTCTGGATCACGTTGAGCGTGGCGAGCACCCCCGGCCGCAGGCGTGGCAGCCGGTGGCAGAGCACGCCGAGCGGCAGCCCCACCAGCGCCGCGGCGGCGAGCGAGCCGAAGGCGAGCGCGAGGTGCCGGCGCGCCTCGTGCGCGAAGCGCGCGGCGTTGACCGCGTACTCGCGCATCACCGAGAGATGGTCGAAGATGCCGTGAGCGAGCGCGAGGCCGGCCACGGCGAGCGAGCCGGCGAGGAACAGCACCCGCAGCGCGGGCTTAGGCTTCAGGCGCGTCGCCGCATCGGTCGCGAGCAGCCCGAGGCACACGAGCAGCACCCAGAAGGCGCCGCCCGGAGCGATGCGCACCACGGAATCGCCCGGCGGAGTGAGCGCATCGCCGGCGGCAGCGGCCGCGAGCGCCACGGCGACCACGCCGCCGAGCGCGAGCGCGAGGCGGGCCCGGGCGCTGGCAATCCACAGTGCCCCGACGCCCGTCACGCCGAGCAGCGCGGTGCAGCCGAGCGCCGCCCACGGGGGCAGCACCTGCGCGAAGCTGCGCGGGTCGCCGGGCAGGATGCGGTTCGCCTTCAGCAGCACGAACGGCAGGAAGAGCACTGCGGCCGCACCCGCGGCGACCAGCACCGCGCCGAGGGGATCGACGCGGCTGCGTGGCGGCGCCCGGGTCACTTGAGGAGGCCCCGCGTGCGCAGGTAGTCCTGCGCGACGGACTCGGTCGACTCGCCGTTCACCTGCACGCGGGCGTTGAGGCGCTGGAGGGTCTCGCGGCTGAAGCTCTCCATGAGCGGCTTCACGATCGCAGCAACCTGCGGATACTCCCTGAGCGCGGCCTCGCGCATCGTCGGCACGGGCGCATAAACCGGCTGGTCGTGCCGGTCGTCCTCGAGAACGACCAGGTTGGCCGCCGCGATGCCGCCGTCGGTGCCGTACACCATCGCGGTATTAATGCCGTTGGTGCGGGCCGCGGCGGCGGTGATGGTAGCCGAGGTCTCCCCGCCCGCGAGCACGATCATCTGGTCCGAGCGCAGCGTGAACCCGTAAGTTCTCTCGAGCGAGCGCAGCGTGCCGGCGTTGGCGAACTCGGCGGAGCACGCCAGCATCACCTTGCCTCCGCCGGCCACCCAGCGGGCAAAATCGCTCATGGTGCGCAGCTGGTTGACCGCGGCGACATCGCGCCGCACCGCGAGGGCCCAGGCATTGCTCGCACCGGCAGGCGTCAGCCACACGATGTGGTTGGCGGTGTAGTCGAGCCGCGCGCCGAGCTCGTATCCCTTGCGCAGATCCTTCCACGCGGGGTTCCCCGGGTCGTTGAAGAAGAGGCCGGCGTTGCCGGTGTACTCGACGTAGAGGTCCACCTCGCCCGCCAGCAGTGCCTTGCGCACCACGGGCGTCGCGCCGAGCGTCATGCGGTCGACCGTCGGCACGCCATGCGCATCGAGTAGCAGGCGGATCATCTCGCCGATCATCGCCGATTCGCTCGAGAGCTTGGAGGAGACCACCACGGCGGCGAGCGCGGCGCCCGGCACGCCGAGCGCGAGGACCGCGGCGACGCACAGCGACTTGAGAATCCGCCCCACCCGCACACGTTGTCGCGTGTCATCGTGCGCGTCAAGGGCCGCAGACCTTATGATGCCGTCCCGATGCCGCCCGCGCCGCGCCCTTCAGCACCCGCCATCGCTCCCGAGCGGACCTCGAGCGGCCGCTACTCCCTGTGGCGGCTGCTGCGCGAGGGACTCAACGGACAGCGCGGCTGGTCGCGTGCCTGGGTCAAGGCGGCGCCGCGTCCGCGCTATCGCGTCGTGATCGTCGGCGGCGGCGGCCACGGGCTCGCGACCGCTTTCTACCTCGCGACCGGCCACGGCATCTGCGACGTCGCGGTGCTCGAGCGCGGCCCGCTCGGCCTGGGCAACGTCGCCCGCAACACCACCATCATCCGTTCCAACTACTTCCAACCCGCCAACATCCGCTTCTACGATTTCTCGCTGCGGCTGTGGGAGCGGCTCGAGCGCAGCCTCAACTTCAACGCCATGGTGAGCCAGCGCGGCACGCTCAATCTCTTTCACACCGAGGCGCAGCGCGACCTGTTCACCCGCCGTGCGAACCTGATGCGCCTCGAGGGCGTCGATGCCGCGGCGCTGTCGCGCGCGGCGGTCAAGGCGCTGGTGCCGCTCGTCGATCTCGACAACGGCCGTTATCCGGTGCTCGGCGGGTTCCTGCAGCCGCGCGGCGGCACGGTGCGCCATGACGCGGTCGCCTGGGGCTACGCGCGCGGCGCATCCGAGGCGGGCGTCGACATCGTCGAGCATTGCGCGGTGACCGGGATCCGGCGCGAGGGCGAGCGGGTAGTTGGCGTCGAGACCAGCCGCGGCTTCATCGCCGCCGACGTCGTGTGCCTCGCGGTGGCGGGGCACTCCTCCGAGCTCGCGCGCATGGCGGGCCTGGAGCTCCCGATCGAGACTCACGTGCTGCAGGCCTTCGTGACCGAGGGCGTCAAGCCGGTGCTCGACGTGGTGCTCACCTACGGCGCCGGCCACTTCTACATCAGCCAGTCCGACAAGGGCGGGCTGGTGTTCGGCGGCGCGATCGACGGTTACAACACCTACGGCCAGCGTGGGACGCTGCCGATGGTGGAAGAAGTGACCGCGGCCGCGGTGACGCTGCTGCCGGCGCTCGCACGCGTGAAGGTGCTGCGGCAGTGGGGCGGCGTCATGGACATGAGCATGGATGGCTCGCCGATCATCTCGCAGACCCCGCTCGCCGGGCTCGTCCTGAACGGCGGCTGGTGCTACGGGGGCTTCAAGGCGATTCCCGCCGGCGGCTTCACTACCGCACATCTGATCGCGCACGGCGCCCCGCACCCGGTGGCGGCGCACCTCGACCTCGGGCGCTTCGCGGCCGGCCGTACGGTCGACGAGCGCGGCGTGGGCCCGTTCCCTTATCTGCACTGAAGCCGCGCCATGCTGAGGATCCCCTGCCCCTGGTGCGGCACACGCGACGAAGCCGAGTTTCGCTATCACGGCGATGCCACGAGACCGCGCCCGACGGCCGCAGACACGCTCGCGGACTTCAGCCGCTACACCTATGGGCGCGACAACCCGCTCGGCTGGCATCTCGAGTGGTGGCTGCACGTCGGCGGCTGCCGCAGGCTCCTCAAGGTCGAGCGCCACACGCTGAGCCACGAGATCCGCTGGGTGGGTACCCCTGAGGCCAGCCCTGCGCCCGAGGTGCAGGCGCCGTGACCGGCCCGGCACGAATCGCGCAAGGGCTCCTCACCGACCCCGCGCGCCCGCTCGCATTCCGCTTCGACGGCAGCGAGATGCGGGGACTCGCCGGCGACACGCTCGCCTCGGCGCTCCTTGCCAACGGCCGCCGCCTGGTCGGGCGCAGCTTCAAGTACCACCGGCCGCGCGGCATCGTGACAGCGGGGTGCGAGGAGCCCTGTGCGCTCGTCGACCTCATCGGCGCCGCTGGCCGCGAGCCCAACCAGCTCGCGACTACGCTCGCCCTCCACGAGGGTCTCGTGGCCGTGAGCCAGAACCGCTGGCCGTCGCTCGAGCTCGACGTGCTCGCCGTCAACGATCTTCTCGGCCGCTTTCTGCCGGCGGGCTTCTACTACAAGACCTTCATGGCGCCGGGCTGGGCCTGGGAGCGCCTCTACGAGCCGCTCATCCGCCGCGCCGCGGGCTTAGGGAAGCTCGCCGCCCGCGTCACCGAACACGCCGCGCCAGCGGAAATCGTCCACGATCACGCGGACGTGCTGGTGGTGGGTGCAGGCAGCGCCGGTCTCGCGGCAGCCGCGGTGCTGGGCACGGCGGGCCTGCGCGTCCTGCTCGCCGACCAGGACGTGATGCCGGGAGGCGGCACGCTCCTCGATCCGCGCTGGAGCGGCTGGCGGGAGGAGATCTGCCGGCGGATCGCGGCACTGCCGACGGTCCGTCGTCTTGCGCGTACGACGGTGCTCGGGGCGTACGGACACGGCGTATTCGGGACGCTCGAGGCGCTCGCGCCGCAAGAGCGCGCGCGTTTCGGCGGCCTGCGCGAGCGGCTGCGCGTGGTGCGGGCCCGCAGGGTACTGCTCGCCTGCGGGGCCGGCGAGCGACTGATCGCCTTTCCAGGCAACGATGTTCCGGGAGTCATGCTGGCGGGCGCCGCCCTCGGCTACCTGCGCCGCTACGGGGTCGCGGCGGGTCTCAAGCCTGTGTTCTTCCTCAACAACGACGAGGCTTATGAGACCGTGTTTGCGCTCGCCGAGGCGCGGGTGCTCGCGGCAGCGGTGATCGACCCGCGTCCGAGCGGCCGCGCGGCCGCGCGCGCGCAGGAGGCGGGCATCGAGGTGATCGCCGGTGCCGTCGTCTGCCGGGTGCGCGGCCGGCGCGGGGTCCGCGGCGTGCGCGTAATGGGAGCGAATGGCAGCACCCGCCGCCTCGACGCGGATTGTCTTCTCATGTCGGGTGGCCACAGCCCCGCCACCTCGCTCGCCTGCCAGCTCGGCGCCCGGCTCGAGTGGCACGAGCGGATCGCCGCCTTCACGGCGGAGCCGCCCTCCCCGGCAGGACGGGCTGCCGGCGCCGCGCGCGGCGTATATGGACTCGCGGCCGCGGCTCTCGACGGTGAGACGGCAGCCCGAGCGCTCGCCGCGGAGCTCGGGCGGACGGCCCCGCTGCTTGCCGCGGGCCCTGGCCTGCCGTCCGACCCGGACGCGACTCCGCTCGTGCCGTTCTGGGAAGTGCGCGCGCCGGGCAAGGCCTTCGTCGATCTGCAGAACGACGTGACGGCCGATGACGTGCGCCTCGCCTGCCGCGAGGGCTATGAGCACGTCGAGCACATGAAGCGCTTCACGACCTGCGCGATGGCGACCGATCAGGGCCGCATCGGCGGCCTGGTGGCCGCCGCGGTGCTCGCCCACGCGCGCGGCGCGCCGCTCGCCGAGGTCGGACAGGTGAAGCCGCGCCCGTTCCTCGAGCCGGTGCCGTTTGCGGCGCTCGCCGGCGGCGAAGTACGCGGCCACTACAAGCCGAAGCGCCGAGTGCCGCTGCACGACTGGCACGAGCGCGCCGGCGCGACCTTCGTCAACACGGGGCTGTGGCTGCGGCCGCTCGTCTATTCGCGTGCCGCCGGCTGGGAGCCGGTGCTCGAGGAAGCGCGCGCCGTGCGGCGCGCGGCCGGCATCACCGACGTCTCGACGCTCGGCAAGATCGACGTGCAGGGACCGGACGCCGCGCGTTTCCTCGACTTCGTCTACGCCAACACGTTCTCGACGCTCGCAGTGGGCCGCGCGCGCTACGGCATCATGCTGCGCGAGGACGGCATGCTGTTCGACGACGGGACCACCTCGCGCCTGGGTGCCACCCACTTCCTCGTCACCACCACCACCGCCAACAGCGCCGCCGTGCTCGAGCACCTGGAGTTTCATCTGCAGGCGGTGTGCCGCGAGCTCGACGTGGTCCTCACCGACGTCGGCGATCAGTGGGCACAGTTCGCGGTCGCGGGTCCGCGTGCGCGCGAGGTGATAGCCTCCGTGGTCGAGGGTCTCGACCTGACGAACGCAGCCTTCCCGTTCATGGCCGCGGCCGAGGCGAGGATTGCGGGAATCTCCGGGCGGCTCTTCCGCATCTCCTTTTCGGGCGAGCTGGCCTACGAGCTCGCCGTGCCGGCGCGCACGGCGCCCGTGGCGTGGCAGGCGGTGCTTGCGGCGGGCAGCCGTTACGGCATCCGCCCCTATGGGCTCGATGCCCTGAATACGCTGCGCATCGAGAAGGGTCACGTCACGACGGCCGAGCTCAACGGCAACACCACGGCCGACGATCTGGGTTTCCAGCGCATGCTGAAGAAGAGCGGCGACTTCATCGGCCGCGCCCTCGGCGCGCGTCCGGGTCTTGCCGCGACCGATCGGCTGCAGCTCGTCGGTGTGCGCCCCGTCGACCGCGCGCGACGCCTGCGCAACGGAATGCACCTCGTCGCACCGGAGTCGCCGCGGACGAGCCTCGGCTACGTCACGTCCTCGACCCCGTCCGTCGAGCTCGAAGGGTGGGTGGGGCTCGCCCTGCTCGCCGGCGGCCGGCAGCGTATCGGCACACGCCTTCTCGGCACCTCGCCCATCCATGGCGAGCGCACCGAGCTGGAAGTGGTGAGTCCCCACATGCTCGATGCGGAGAACACCCGTGTCCGGTCCTGAAGGCGCGATCACGCTCGCCTCCTGTCCCGCGGACATCGTGGAGCTCGCGGCGTTCCGCGCGCGCGCGTCCGACCTTGCGCGGCTCGCCGCCGCGCAGGACTTCGCGCTCGCCGCGGGGGGTGGAACCGCAGCTCGCGCCGGCCGCCTCTCACTGAGTGTCCGCCCCGACCGCTGGCTCCTCCTCACGACCCCCGCCGCTCCCGGCGAGAGCGCGGCGCTCCGCCGGGAGATGTGCAGGGGGTGCGGCGCCGTCGTGGACCTGTCCTCGGCACTGGTGGCGTTCCTGCTCGCCGGTACCGCGGTTCCCGAGATGCTCGCGCGGGCCTGCAGGCTCGACCTCGAGGGACGCGCGTTCCCGAAAGGCTGCGCCGCTGCCACAATCATGGTGCAGGTCCCGGCGATCCTCGCCCGGCTCAGCGCGGGGATGCTGCTCCTGACGCCGGCGACCACGGCGCGGCACCTGCGCGAGTGGCTGGTGGAGACTTCACAGCCCTTCGGGCTCGCGCTGGCCCCGGATGCGACCGTGAGCGCGTTGTGCGGAGAGAGTCAGACATGAAGGATTCGGCACGGGCCGTAGTCATCGGAGGTGGAGTAGTGGGCGCGAGCGTGCTCTACCACCTGGCGAAGATCGGCTGGACGGACGTGCTGCTCGTCGAGAAGAGCGAGCTCACCTCCGGGTCTACCTGGCACGCCGCTGGCGGCATGCATACCTTCAACGGCGAGGCCAACATCTCGCGGCTGCAGAAATACACGATCGACCTCTACCGGGAGATCGAGCAGGTGTCCGGCCAGTCCTGCGGGCTGCATCCAAACGGCGGCCTCATGCTGGCGGCGACCCCGGGTGAGCTCGACAGCCTGCGACTGATCTGCTCCCGGGCGCGATATCTCGGCATGGAGACCGAGATGATCTCGCTCGAGCAGGCGCTCGAGTACAACCCGCTCATCGACCCCGGCTTCTTCGTCGGCGCGCTGTGGCGTGCCGACGGGGGCCATTGCGATCCTTCCGGGACCACCAACGCATATGCCAGGGCGGCGCGGCAGCTCGGCGCCTCGGTCGAGCGCTTCACGCGCGTCGAGTCGCTCGCGCAGCGCCGCGACGGCAGCTGGGATGTCGTGACCGACAAGGGCACGGTGCACGCCGAGCACGTGGTCAACTGCGCAGGCCTCTGGGCGCGCGAAGTCGGCCACATGGCCGGCATCGAGCTGCCGGTGCTCGCGATGGAGCACCACTATCTCATCACCGAGGATCTCCCCGAGCTCAAAGGGAGCGCGCGCGAGATCGTCAACACCACCGACTACGCCGGCGAGATCTACGTGCGCCAGGAGCGCGGCGGGGTGCTGATCGGCACCTACGAGCCTCACGGGATCGTATGGTCGCCCGTAAGGACCCCCGATGACTTCGCGATGCAGCTGCTCCCGGAGGACTTCGAGCGGCTGGCGCCCTACTTCGAAGTCGGCTTCAGGCACTTTCCGGCTCTGGGTCGCGTCGGCATCCGCAAGGCGGTGAATGGTCCCTTCACGTTCGCGCCCGACGGCAATCCGCTCGTGGGACCGGTGCGCGGCCTCCGGAACTACTGGGTCGCGTGCGCCGTCATGGCGGGCTTCAGCCAGGGGGGCGGCATCGGGCTGGTGCTGTCGCGCTGGATGGCGCAGAGCGACCCGGGCCAGGACATCATCTCGATGGACGTGGCGCGCTTCGGAGCATTCGCGACGCCGAAGTACACCTCGATCAAGGTTCCGGAGAATTACTCGCGGCGCTTCCGCCTCGCCTATCCCAACGAGGAGCTGCCGGCGGCACGGCCGCTGCGCCGCTCGCCCATCTACGACAGGCTGAGAGCGGCGGGCGCCTGCATGGGCGCCAACTACGGGCTCGAGAACGCGCTGTGGTTCGCGCCGCCCGGCGTGGAGCCGGTCGAGACCCCGACCTATCGCCGCTCCGAGGCTTTTCCGCTCGTGCGCGCCGAGTGTCACGCGGTGCGCAGCGCCGTCGGCCTCTACGAGACCACCAACTACGGCAAGTACGAGGTCGCGGGCCGCGGCGCGCGCGCCTGGCTCGACCGTGTGTTCGCCTCGCGCATCCCGCGACCGGGCCGGCTCGCGCTTGCGCCCATGTTGAACCCCGCCGGCCGCGTCGTCGGCGATCTCACCATTGCCTGTCTCGCCGCTGACCGGTTCCTGATCTTCGGCTCGGGCTTCGCCGAGGAATTTCACCTGCGCTGGTTCTGGCAGTCGGAGCCGCCGCCGGATGTCTGCGTGCGCTCGCTGGCTTCCACGTTGAACGGCGTGTCGATCGCGGGCCCGCGCTCGCGCGAGCTGGTGCAGCGCCTCACGCGTATCGATCTGTCGGCCGGCTCGTTCAAGCTGTTCGCGGTGCGCGAGACGGCCGTGGGCTTCGCCCCCGCGGTCCTCAGCCGCGCCGGCTTCACCGGCGAGCTCGGCTACGAGATCTGGACGACGCCCGATTATTTCGTGGCGCTATACGACGAGCTTGTGGATGCCGGGGGTGATCTCGGCCTGAAGCTCTTCGGCGGGCGGGCGCTCTCGTCGCTGCGCCTCGAGAAGGGCTACGGCTCCTTCCAGAAGGATTTCCGGCCCGATTACACCGCCGCCGAGACCGGGCTCGACCGCTTCGTCGACTTCGACAAGGCGGACTTCACGGGCCGGGGGGCGGCGCTCGCCGAGCGCGCTGCGGGGCCTGAGCGCCGCTTCGTCGTCATGGAGGTCGAGGCGCTCGATGCCGAGGTGATCGGCTACGAGTCGATCATGAAGGATGGCGCCGCGGTCGGCTATGTGACCTCGGGCGCGTTCGGGCACTGCATAGGCAAGAGCCTGGCGGCGGGCTACGTGCCGAGTGCGCTGGCCCGCGATGGCGCACGCTTCGAGATCGACATGCTCGGCGAGATGCGCGCCGCGACCGTGCGGCTCGAGCCCCGCTACGATCCCCAGGGCCTGAAGCTTCGCTCCTGACCCGAGCTCGCCGCGCCAGGCCGCGGGCGAAACCGCGCACTGCGCCTCTGGTGCACCGCATCCACCCCGCCGGGTCTGCCACGGCCGTCTCAGAATCGCGTCTGTGACCCGTGACACACTCGGCCTCCACTTGCAGCCCTCCGGGCAGCTGCCACCCGGCCGCCAGAGAGAGTCGTCGCGTTGTTGTATGCCATCGGAAGGCTGAGGCTGCTGCCGCGCCCGCTGCCACTCTGGGCGGGCGTACTGCTGCTCTTTCTCGCTTACGTCCTGCCCGCGGCAGCGATGCTCCTGTACGCGGAGCACGTGGTGAGCGCGCGCGTCACGGCGAACCTCTTCCCGCTCCCGTGGCTGGCCGACGGCATCGCGGTGAGCCTCATGCTGCTGTGGGGCGCACGCACCTGGCCCGGCGTGTTCCTCGGCTCGCTCTTCGTCTGGGGGCTGCTGCGCGGCGATCCGGCGGTCCTCGTCGGCGTCGATGCGGCCGGCGAGACGCTGAGTGTGGTCATGATCGTGCACATCATGCGCGCGTGGCATTTCCGGGGGCAGCTCGAGCGCCTGGCCGATCCGTTGATCCTGCTCGCGGCCGCCCTGGCGGGCCGGATCGTCGCTGCCTTCGCCGACATCGTCGGATGCATGGCGGGCGTTTGGCTCACGCCTCACGACCTCCCTGCCGAGTATCTGCGCGCGCTGACTCTGCCGGGCACGCTCACGCCGGCCGTGACATCGGAGCTCGTCTCGACCCTCGCGCGCTGGCAGCTCAACGCGCTGGCGGGGATCGTGCTCATGGTCCCGCCGCTGCTCGCGAGCCCCATCCGGCTGCGGCGCGCCGCGCGCAAGCGCTCGCCGGCGCTCGCGAGCCTCTGCGTGCTGTCGCTCGCCTGGTGTGCGCTTACGTTCGAGGTGTCGCGTGCCGAGGCGTCATGGTTGCTGCTGCTCGCCGCGCTGATGCTGGTCGCCTGGGCCGCCGTCGATTTCGGCTCCCTGATGGCAGCTCTGTGCACGCTGCTGTTCTCATGCGCAGCCGCGGTCTCCTTCTGTCAGGGGGTCGGCCCGCTCGCGAGCGCCGACGTGCCTGCCGGTCTCGCGGCTACCTGGGGCTTCATCGGACTGCTGTGCTGCGTGAGCCCGATACTGACCGTGCTGCTGAGCGCCCGGCGCGATAACGACCGGCGGCTCACGGTTCTGGCCGAGCGCTACCGCTCGCTGTTCACCGCCAATCCGACCCCGGTATGGGTCGCCGACGCGCAGGCCGGAAGCATACTCATGGCCAACGTCGAGGCGGTCCGCCGCTACGGTTACAGCGAGGCCGAGTTTCTCGGCATGAAGATGGCGGACCTCACCGCGGACACCTGCCGCCATGCCGAACTGCCGCCCCCCGATGGCAGGCTGGTGGCTGCGCCGCTCGTGAGACATCGCACCCGCGATGGCCGGGTCATCGACGTCGAGCTGGTGGCGACGCCGCTCGAGCTCGACGGCCGGCCGGTCAATCTCCTGTACGCCGTCGACATGACCGATCAGCAGCACCTGCGGCGGCGTCTGCTCGCGGCGGCCAACCGAGAGGCGAGCCGGCTGTCGCAGCGACTGAACGACGGCGTCGGTCAGCTGCTCGCCACCATCGCGAACGGCTCCGCGGAACTGCTGCAGCGTACCGAGGCTGCGACGGTGCTCGAGCCGTCCGACCTGGCTCGCCTGCTGGAATTGACCGACCACGCACAACAGGCGGAGTCGATCCTCTATCAGCTCACCGCCGCCGTCTCGCCTGTCGACGACAGCCAGGGCGATGGCCCGCCGTCGAAGCCGGCGCCGGCAACCACGGCGGCCAGGGCGAGGGCCTCGGGCAGTGAGCTGCAGGAGAGCGGCCGGGCGCGAGCTGCACCGCTCCCCTGGTTCCGCCGTCCACTGCTCGGGCTGGCGATCGTCGCCGCCTGCTGGGGTGGTGGTGCGATCTCCTACCTGCTCGCCAGCGCCCACAATTCCGGATTCACCTACGCCGACGCAGGGCTCGCCGTGCCTTCGCTCCTGACGGGAGTCGCGGTCGCGGCGTTGCTGCTCGGCGGCGCGCGAGTCTGGCTGCCCGTTTTCATCGGCACGGCCTTGTGCCGCTTCAGCCTGATCGGGGAGCCGCTGCCGGCCGCCCTGCTGTTCTCCGCCATCTACACCGTGGCCGCGTACGGCGTCGTCGCGCTGCTCGGGCGCTGGCGCTTCGCACCGAGCCTGGAGCGCTGGCAGGACCCGCTGATGCTGTGCGCCGCGGCGGTCCTCGGCTGGACGGCGGAGACGGTAGCGAGCCTGGCCGCGGGTACCCTGCTGGTCTCGGTCCGCGCCGAGATGGCCCCCGGGGTGGCGGCACTCTTCTCGTGTCGCCACTCGTCGGGCGCATGCATCACGCCGGCGCTGCTCGCGGCCTTCCTCCGCTGGTGGCTCGATGGCGTCGCCGGCATCGTGCTGCTGGTCCCGACTCTGACGCTGCCCATGACGCTGCGCCGCGCCGTCAGGCAGACGCCCGGCGAGCTCCTCGCCTGGTGTCTGTGCCTCGTCGGCTGGGGACTGCTGCTGCTCGAGGTAACCAATTCGAAGATAGTGCTGCCTCTCCTGACATTGAGCATTCTGCTGGTCATGTGGGCCGGTGCGCGCCTCGGCGTTGCGCTCGCCTCGCTCGGCACTCTGATGTGCGCCATGGCCGCGGTGGCGGGGTTCGCCACGCACCGCGGAGCGATCGCCACGCAGGAGGCGCAAACCGGGGTCGCCTACGTATGGGGCTTCATCGGGGTCCTGAGCGTCGTCAGCCTGTCTCTGGCCGCGCTGCTCGCCGAGCACGACCGGCGGCGTCGCGAGCTCGGCGCGGTCAATCAGCGCTATCGCGGGCTCTTCCAGGGAGATCCGCGGCCGCTGTGGGTACACGACGCGCGCACCGGACAGATACTCGAGGCGAACGAGCCTGCGGCGCGGGCCTACGGCTACTCCGTCGCGGAGTTCGCCGCAGTCAACGTCACGCGCTTGCTCGCGCCCGGAGTGCGTCACGCGGTGCTCGAGAGCCCTGAAGACGGTGCGGTTGGGCCGCTCGCGATGAAGCACTTCAGGAAATCCGGCGACAGCATGGACGTAGAGGTATGGTCGTATGGGACCTTCCTGGCCGGCCGCCGGGTGAGCATCTGCTTCGCTCACGATGTGACCGAGCGCAACACGCTGCGGCGTCTGCTGTTCGATCGGGCCGAGCTCGAGCGGCGCGAGCTCGGCGCGGAGCTGCGCCGCGCCCTGTCCGGGCCGCTGGCGGAGCTGCGAATCGTGGCCCACAAGCTGATGCTGGAGGCCCGGCGGCGGGGGGCCGCGGCGCGGATGCGCGAGCTGCTCGAGTCGCTCGCGCGGCAGGCGCGGCGCGCCGCCGACCACTGCTGCCAGGTCGCACACCGCCTCTCACCGCTGCAGGCCTCGCAGGGCGATCTCCTGGCGGCGCTGCAGGCGATGGGGCGCGGCACGGCGCCCGTCGAGATCAGCGTCGCCGGGGAGGTGCCGCTGGAGCTCGACCAGCAGAAGTCGGAGCATCTTTACAGCCTGCTCAACGAAATTCTGACCGCCTGCCCGCCGGGCCGCGAGGGGAACGTACACGTGTCCCTCAGCAGCTACGGCCACACACTTCGCGTGGCGGTCGACGCGAATCTCCGGCCGTCCGGCACCGCTCCGGCAACCAGCCTGGCACGGCAGCCCTCGGTCCTGCTGCGGGCCAGGGCCATGGGCGCACGCCTGTGGGAGCGCTCGCACCTGCGGCTGGTCTGCGACTACCCGCTGTGAGCGGCGCGACGGCGTACACTAACGGCCGTCGTGAAGCTGCGCTACAAGATACTGGGCGCCCTGGCGGTCGTCATCGCCGCCGGCGTGGTGACTCTGGTGCTGGTCATGAGCCACACGGCTCCATGCGGCGCGGCGCCAGCGCTGCCCGCTGGTGCCACGGTCATGAAGGGGATCGAGCGCGGCTGCTACGGGCCGCCCGAGGTCCTCAGGTATGCGGACCTCGCCAAGCCGACCCCGGCCGACGACGAAGTCCTGGTCCGGGTGCACGCGGCTTCGGTGAACCCGCTCGACTGGCACTACGTGGAAGGCACGCCCTACCTGGTGCGCATCGACGCGGGCTTCGGCAGACCTGAGAACCCGCGTCTCGGCGTCGACTTCGCCGGCACGGTCGAGGCCGTGGGCAAGAGCGTCAGGCGCTTCAAGCCGGGCGACGAGGTATTCGGCGGAAAATTCGGCGCGTTCGCCGAATACGTCACCGTGCGCGCGGAGCGGGCGATCGCGCCGAAGCCCGGCAACGTGAGCTTCGAGCACGCCGCCGCGGTGCCCATCGCGGCGCTCACCGCACTGCAGGCGCTGCGCGACCGCGGCCACGTCAAGGCGGGGCAAAAGGTGCTGATCAACGGCGCCTCGGGCGGCGTCGGTACGTTTGCCGTGCAGATCGCCAAGGCCTACGGCGCCGAGGTTACCGGCGTGTGCAGTACCAGGAACCTCGAGCTGGTACGCTCGCTCGGCGCCGATCACGTGATCGACTACACCCGCGAGGACGTCACCCGCAGCGGTGAGCACTACGACCTCATCATCGACAACGTCGGCACGCACTCGGTGTCGGACTACCGGCGCGTCATGAGCCCCCACGGCCTCTATGTGATGATCGGCTCCGCCACCACTGGCCACTGGTTCGGGTGGCTGGAGATTCCGCTCGAGGCCTGGATGCTCTCTCCCTTCATGAGCCAGAAGTTCGGCATGATGCTGGCCGAGCTCAACAAGGACGACCTCGCCGTGCTCGGCGAGCTCATGCAGTCCGGCAAGGTAACGCCGGTCATCGACCGGACCTACAAGCTGAGCGAGACCGCCGCGGCGCTGCGCTACCTCGAGACGGGTCACGCGCGCGGCAAGGTCGTGCTGACAGTCGCGCCGTAGTCCGGGTGGGCCTTCATTGTCATGGGGAAAGCGGATTGAGCCCGCTGCCTGAGATAGCGGCGCGGCTCGCGCCACGAGGTGCTCTGGTACTGCTCCTGGCCTGTGCCGCGACTGCCGCGGCAGCCGCGCCGGCGAACGCACCGCGGTCAGCGCCCCCGGGCGCGGCCCGCCGGCCCGGATTCGCGCCGCTGCCGAAGGTCGCCTCACCCAGGCTGTACGTGATCGACTGCGGAACCCTGGTCTACAACCGGCCCGAGGACTACCAGCTCTCGCGCGACGAGGTGGCCGACACCAATATGTCGGTGCCCTGCTTCCTGGTGATCCACCCCAGAGGAATCCTGCTCTTCGATACCGGGCTCTCCGATCGGCTGGTCGGCCGGCCGCTGTGGGAGAACGTCGACGGTGGTTACGGGCAGATCAAGTTCACCAGCCTGCGCGGCCAGCTGGCCGACATCGGCGTGACGCCCGCGGACATCACCTACCTCGCGATCTCGCACTCGCACTGGGACCATGTCGGTAACGCCAACGATTACGCGGGCTCGACCTGGCTGGCGCAGAAAGCGGAGCTCGACTTCATGTTCGCCGCCAACGCGGATCCCGCCTATCTCGCGCTCTACGCGGCTCTCGCCCGCGCCCCTAAGGAAGTCTTCGTCGGCGACCGCGACGTCTTCGGCGACGGCACGGTGATTCTCAAGTTCACTCCGGGGCACACCCCGGGGCACCAGGCACTCTACGTGAAGCTCGCGCGAACCGGCGGCGTCGTGATCTCCGGGGATCTGTGGCATTACGCCGAGGAGCGCACGCTGCGCCGCATGCCGAAGGAGGAAGAGACGACCGGCACCGCGCAGTCCCGCGAAATGATCGAGCGCTTCCTGAAGGAGAAGAACGCGCAGCTCTGGATCTGCCACAGCACGGCGTTCTTCAGGAACGCGATCAAGTCGCCCGGCTGGTACGACTGAGAGCCTCAGCCGATGGAGTACCTGCGCTTCGGGCCGACGGCTCTGCGAGTCTCCCAGCTTTGTCTCGGCACCATGTCCATGGGGAGCTCCGCCTGGAAGGGCTGGGTTCTCGATGAGCCGGACTCCCTGCCGCTACTGCGGCGCGCCCTCGAGCTGGGCATCAACTTCTTCGACATGGCCGACTGGTATTCGCTCGGCCGCAACGAGGAGGTCGTCGGCCGGAACCTCCTCCAAATGACCGCGCGCGAGCAGCTGGTGCTGACGACCAAGGTGTTTTACCCGATGAGCGACGACCCTCGCGACCGCGGCCTGTCGGCTGAGCACATCGCGGCCTCGATCGACCGTTCGCTGAGGCGCATCGGCAGCGACTACGTCGATCTGTACGTCATCCACGCCTTCGACGCGGAAACGCCCATCGAGGAGACGATGGAGGCGCTGCACGCCACCGTCCGCGCCGGCAAGGTCCGTTATCTCGGCGCGTCCACCATGTATGCCTGGCAGTTTGCCGAGATGAACCACGCGGCCGCGCTGCACGGCTGGACGCCGTTCGTCAACATGCAATGCCAGTACAACCTGCTGTACCGCGAGGAAGAGCGCGAGATGTTCCCCTACTGCCGTGATCAGGGGATTGCCGTCACGACCTTCAGTCCGCTGGCGCGCGGCTTCCTGGCGCGCACCGTCACCCGCACCGCGCGCACGGCCCACGACCTCTACCAGGGGTTCTACGGCGACGAGATCGATCGCGAGATCGCACGGCGGGTGCGCGAGGTGGCCGCACGGCGCAACGTGAGCACCTCGCACGTGGCGCTCGCCTGGGTCGCAGGCAGCCCGAATCACAATGTTCCGATCGTGGGTGCCTCGAAGACGCAGCAGCTCGAGGTGGCCGTGGAGGCGCTGGCGCTCGAGCTCGACGCCGCAGAACGGAGCTTCCTCGAGGCGCCCTACCGCCCGCGCGATGAGATCAACGACTACAACCCGGTGCGGCGCCCGCGCGCGCTGTCTGCGGACTGAGGCTTCCCGGGTCCGCTCAGCTCCTGAGCCACGGGCTGTCCTCCCGGATCTCGATCAGCGTCGGGCGGTCCGCGCCGAGCGCATCGCGCACCGATTGCGCGAGATGCTCGGCGCCGGCGGCACGGAGGGCGTGGCAGCCGAGGCTGTGCGCCAGGCCGGGGAAGTCGGGACTACGCGGCTCGACGCCGATGCGGGGAATCTGCCGCTCGTCCATTCCATCCGCGATCGCCTTGAGCGCGTCGTTGTTCCACGCGATCACGGGAAGGGCGAGGCGCTCTTCGGCTGCCGTGGCGAGCTCATTGACCGTGAACATGATCCCGCCGTCGCCGGCGACCGCCATCACCGGCCGCCGCGGCGCGCCGATCTTGGCGCCGATGGCGAGCGGCACGGCGAAGCCGAGCGCGCAGTAGTTTCCGGAGTAGTACCAGCAGCGCTCCA
>DAHUXE010000037.1 GCA_027307325.1 Gammaproteobacteria bacterium
AGGGCGGCGCCATGGGCGGTGCAGGCTGCGCGGATCCCCGCGATCAGCTCCGCCGGCACTGCGCACGCGACGCGCGTAGCTCCCGGAGGCGCCTCCGAGATGCGCACGTCCCAGCCCGCCACCGCCTCGCCGTAGGCGCCCGCGAGCAGCTGGCGGCCGTGGATCAGCCGCTCCTCGGCGGAGCTGAGCGAGGCGACCCAGGGTACGACCGCGTAGCGCGCCCAATGATCGCCGATGACGATGCGGGTAGGAGTGCCGCTCCAGGGTGACTCGCCGAGCTTCGCGGCCAGCGCCTCGAGCGGCGCGGCCCAGGAGTCGGCGCGGGCGGCCTCCAGGCGCTGCTCGAAGTCGGCCTCCGGCACCGGCCGCACGCCGCGCTTCATGCGCACCAGGCACAGCCGGTGCGGCGAGAGATACGCCCCTACCTCGTCACGCCATAATGGTGACACGGTTAACCTCCTCTACCGTCGTCTGCCCCTGACGCACGAGATCGAGCGCGGCGGTGCGAATGAGGCGCACCCCGGCCTTGTTGGCGAGCTCCTTCAACTGGCGCACCGGCACCCGGCTCACGATCGCTTCGCGGATCTCGTCGTTCAGCACCATGAGCTCGCCCACCGCCCTGCGGCCGTGGTAGCCGGTGCCGCGGCAGTGGCCACAGCCGCGGCCCTTGCGGAACCGGTAGGCCACGGCGGTCACGATCGGCACGTTCGATTCCTCGAGCAGCTCGCGTGGCGGCATGTAGGCCTCGGCGCACTGCTCGCACACGATGCGCACCAGGCGCTGCGCCATGACGGCCGAGAGCGCCGATACGAAGCCGTGCGAGTCGACTCCCATGTGCGTGAAACGGCTCACCACGTCGAAGACGTTGTTGGCGTGCACGGTGGTGAACACCAGGTGTCCGGTGAGCGCCGACTGTATGGCGATCTGCGCGGTCTCCGGGTCGCGGATCTCGCCCACCATGATCTTGTCGGGATCGTGGCGCAGGATCGAGCGCAGGCCGCGCGCGAAGGTGAGCCCCTTCTTCTCGTTGACCGGTATCTGCAGCACGCCCGGCAACTGGTACTCGACCGGGTCCTCGATGGTAATGATCTTGTCGCGGCCGGTGTGGGTCTCGGAGATCGCGGCGTAGAGCGTCGTGGTCTTGCCGCTGCCGGTGGGACCGGTCACGAGCAGCATGCCGTAGGGGAGTGAAGCGAGCCGCCGCACCTGCTCGACGATGCCGCCCTCGAAGCCGAGCACGTCGAGCTTGAGGCCGCTCATCTTGGTGAGCGCCTGCTTGTCGAGGATGCGCAGCACCGCATCCTCGCCGAAGATGCTCGGGATGATCGAGACGCGGAAGTCGATCGGCCGGCCGTTGACCGCGATCTTGAAGCGCCCGTCCTGCGGCACGCGCCGCTCGGCGATGTCGAGCTCGGACATCACCTTGATGCGCGAGATGATCTGCTCGGCGAGCTCGACGCCGCGCACCGTGGCAATGCTCGCCAGCACGCCGTCGAGGCGATAGCGCACGGTGAGCCCGCTGGCGCTCGATTCGAGGTGGATGTCGCTCGCTCCGGCGCGCAGCGCGTCGTACACGGTCGAGTGCACCAGGCGCACGACCGGGCTCGTGTCCTCGCTGATGCGCATGTACGAGAGGTTGTCGACACGCTCCTCGCCCTTGGCGCTCTGCTCGGTCTCGGGCAGCACCGTGTCGATGGCCCGCAGCGCCTCGGCGCAGCGCGCCACGAGGTTGGCGAGGTCCTCGCGCGCTGCCAGCGCCCACTCGAGCGGCGCGGTCACCTTGAGCTCGAGCCAGCCGCGCAGTGTCTCGTCGAACGGGTCGGCGAACACCGCGACCAGCCGCTCCTTCTCGTGTACCACGACGCAGCGGCGGCGCGCGGCGTCGGCGGGCGGCAGGATGGAGAAGTCCGGCTCGAGGTACGAGAGCTCGACACTCGGAATGAAGCGGTAGTCGAAGGCTTCCGCGAGCGCGTGTCCGTAGCGCTCGCCGCTGAGCCCGCTCATCTCCGCGAGCACTTCGTAGACCGAACGGTTGCCCTGCTCGGCTGCCTGGATGGCGCGCGCGATCGCCCCGTCGTCGACCGCGGCGGCAGCGGCGGCCACCGCCGGCACGGCCGCCAGCGTGTCGGCTGCGCCGGAGGCCGCATCGGCCACCTCCGCCGGGTGCGCGAGCTGGTCGACCGCTGCGTTCACTGGATGCTCCCGGCGAGCTGGAAGATCGGGAAGTACATGAGCACCACGATCAGGCCGATGACCAGGCCGATCACGATCATGAGCACCGGCTCGATGAGGCGCGTGACCACCGCCACCCAGCGCGCCAGCTCCTCGTCGCAGAAATCGGCGACGCGCTCCATCATCTCGCCCATGTTGCCGCTGCGCTCGCCGACTCTCAGCATCCGCGCCGCGACCGGGGTCGTCAGCCCGTTGCGTTCGAGCGCCTCGGCCATCGACTGGCCTTCGGTCACCGCGCGGGTGGCGGAAGCGAACGCGGCACGCGAGCCCGCCAGCACCACGCCGGCCGACATGCGCATCGCCGGCACTGCCGGCATTCCGCCGCGGATCAGCATGCCGGTGGTGCGATAGAGCCGCGCGAGCTGATACAGGTGGAGCTGGCGGCCGATCGCCGGGATCCGCGCCAGCCACGCGCCGATGGTGGCGCGTACGCCGGGGCGCAGCAGGCCGTATCCGGCGCCGCCGAGCGCCGCGAGCGCGCCAACCACGACCAGGCCCGCGTGGGCGTCGATCAGCTGACCCCACTCGAGCAGCAGCCGCGAGGCGAACGGCAGGTTGCTGCCGACGTCCTCGTAAATCGAGCTGAAGCGCGGCACGACGTAGCCCATGAGAAAGAGCGTCACCAGCAGCCCGGCGACCAGCAGCACCGAGGGGTAGATGCAGGCATTGACGAGCGTCTTGCGCAGCGAGTCGGCCTGCTGCTGATAGGCGATGTAGCGCGTGAGCGCCTCGCGCAGGGCGCCGGTCTTCTCGCTGGCACGCACCGAGGCCACGTACAGGTCCGGGAAGGTCGCCGGATGCTCGGCGACCGCGGCCGCGAGGGTTTGCCCTTCGAAGAGGCGCACCAGAATCTGGTCGAGAATGCGCTTGGTGCCGGCACTCGACTCCTTCTGCGCCAGCGCCTCGAGCGCCTCGACCAGGGAGAGTCCCGCATCGAGCAGCGACACCAGCTGCTGGCTGAAGACCGCGACCTGCAGCTGCGGGGACTGTAACAGCCGCCGCAGCCGCCGCACGGGCTCGAGCGAGATGACGCGCAGTTCCCGGAGCGCCAGCTGGCGCCGCGCATCCGCCTCGTCCGCGGCATCGACCACGTACGCGACGACGCTGGAGGAGCCGTTGAGCGCCTTGACGCGGTACTCCACGCCGGCGCTACCAGTTAGTCAGATCCGCGTCCTCACCGGTGCCGCCGGGTTGACCGTCGCGGCCGTAGGACAGGAGATCGAAATCGTTCTGGTGGGTGCCGGGCTGCAGGTAGACGTACGCATGTCCCCACGGATCGAGCGGCACCGCCTTCTTGAGATACGGGCCCTCCCAGTTGTTGACGCCGTTCGGCGGGGCGTTGAGCGCCGCGAGGCCTTCTTCCGTGGTCGGCAGGTGGCCGACGTCCAGCCGGTACTGCTCGAGCGCCTTGTCGATCGCATCGATCTGGGCGCGTGCCGCCTTGACGCGCGACTTGCCGACCTGGGCGAAGTATCGGGGAGCCACGAACCCGGCCAGCAGGCCAATGATCACCATCACCACCAGCAGCTCGAGCAGCGTGAAACCCCTGCCGTGGCTGCGACGCGCACCCTGTTGTATCGTTTTCATGCTTCCGCCGCGGCTGAGAGCACCTCAGCGTGCCTTCGGTCAGCCCATGGTGGTGAAACCCGCCCCGGATCGACAGTGGGCTGGCGCTTGAGGCATGGG
>DAHUXE010000046.1 GCA_027307325.1 Gammaproteobacteria bacterium
AGGAACTCCTGCTCGGCGATCGCAGCCGCGACGGCGGGGTTGAGGCTGCGCACGTAGTCTCCCGAGGCGATGATCTTGCGGCCCGAGGCGAGCAGGCGCGGCCCCGGAACGCGGCCCGCGTCGATGGCATCCCGCAGCGCCACGTCGCCGTCGATCCCTGAGTGGCCGACGTTGCGCACCGTGGTGAAGCCGCTCTCGAGGTCCTCGCGGGCGAGCTGCGCACCGAGGAGCACGCGCGCGCCCGGCGTCATGCCGGCAACCCCGAGCAGCAACCCCGGCTCGAACTCGCCGTTGAAGGTCAGGCGCTTCACCTGCGCTTCCTGCGGGAC
The DNA here is from genome assembly GCA_027307325.1 of Gammaproteobacteria bacterium. Classification (GTDB taxonomy): domain Bacteria; phylum Pseudomonadota; class Gammaproteobacteria; order Steroidobacterales; family Steroidobacteraceae; genus 13-2-20CM-66-19. The sequence continues at coordinate 330 of DAHUXE010000046.1, forward strand.
GATCACATCCAGGAGCAGGTGGGTATGGCTGTCGATGAGGCCGGGGAGGAGCGTGGCGCCGCCGAGATCCACGACCCTGGCCGTCGCCGGTGCGTCGGCCTCGACTTGCGCGGGCGCGCCCACGAGCCTGATCCGGCCGTCCTCGATGAGCACGGCGGCCGGGGACAGCACGGCTCCGGTGCGCGGCTCGATGAGCCGGGCCGCCGTGACGAGGGTCGCGATCGCCACAGTCTCCGCCGGCGCCGCGGCCGCCGCGGGGCGCACGACGCAAAGCGCCGCGAGCGCAGTTACTGTCAGGAAGACGCGCATGTTCCACCTCCGTCCGTTGCGTGCCTACGTACAATGTAGTAGCATTTATTTGAAGCGTAGTAAACATGAAGCGCAGGCGCCTTTCCCGGGCCGAGACCCGGATCCTCGAGCAGTACTGGAAGCTCGGAACGTGCTCGGTGCGCGAGATCCTCGAGTCCCTCCCCGAGGAGGAGCGCGTCGCGTACACGACGGTGCAGACTCTCGTCTACCGGCTCGAGCAGAAGGGGGCGCTGCGCCGGGTGAAGAAGATCGGGAACGCGCAGCTCTTCGAACCCGCGATCGACCAGCGCGAGTTCCGTACCGGCCTCATGCGCGACCTGCTCGACCTGTTCGGCGGGTCGCCGCGCCTCCTGGTCTCGAATCTCCTCGAGACGGGTACGATCACCCTCGAGGATCTGAAGGCGTTGCAGGGGGCGCTGCCCGGGAAGCCCGCCCGCCAGCGCGGGGGGAAACGACATGCATGAGCACGTGGCGCCGGCCGTCTACTACTTCGAGGTGCATCTTCTCTACGCCTCGCTGCTGTGTCTCGCCGCCTGGGCTCTTACCGCGTTGTGGAAGGGCGCCGCCACCGCGAAGTACTGGATCTGGGTCGCGACCTCGCTCAACTTCCTGGTGCCGCTCGGAGGCTTCTTCAACGACTTCGGGGCGTCGCGGATTCCGTGGGCGACGCAGCTCGCCGGCCTCGACGCGGTCGGTATCGGGATCTCGCGCAACCTGCCCCTCGGTGCGCTGCTCTCTGCGCTGTGGGTCGCCGGCGCGCTCCTCATGGGCGCGCGGTTGCTCATGCGCCTCGCGCAGGGTCGCCGCGCAAGGCCGGCGGGCGGCAGGCGGAGCGGCGCGGACTGCGGGAGAAACGCGCTGACGCACCGCGTTGCGCTCGGCATTGCACACGGCGTTCCGGTCAGGCTTTGCGCATCCGGAGAGGGGCCCTCGGTCGACGGCGTGCTGCGCCCGCATATCTCGTTGCCGCCCGGGATCGAGCGGCTGCTGAGCGAACGGGAGCTGGACGCGGTGCTGCTCCATGAGGTGACGCATGCGCGGCGGCGCGACAACCTGATCGGCCTCGTGCACGAGGTTGCGCAGTGCCTGCTGTGGTTTCACCCGCTGGTATGGCTCGCGGGCTCACGCCTCGCGGTGTTCCGCGAGCTCTCCTGCGACGACCCGGTCATCGCGGGCGCGCGCGGCGCGGATCTCGTCACCGCAATGGCGAAGCTCGCCGACCCCGGATACTCGCGGCTGCTGCGCCCGGGAGCGGCGACCTTCTTCAGCCAGCGCCTGGCGCGGCTTCGTTCCGCGCCGCCGCGGGCGGGCGGCGCCGCCGACCTCGTGCTGCTCCTCGTCTACGCCGCGGCGCTCGTCGCGTGCGTGCTCGGGACGATCGCGCACACACCGGGCTGCTTCAAGGTCTGGATCTAGGAGGCTACCCGGAGGGTAGCTGCACGCTCGTCGAGGCCGCTGCCGAAGAGGTTGATGTCGCCGGGCTCCGTCGTCAGCTGCACGGCGGTGGGGCCGGCGGGTCCGGGGCCGACGATCATCGTGCGATCGGGCGCCGCCGCCTGCAGCACGAAGCCGCAATTGGTCGGTGCGTCGGGGAAGTTGCACGACCAGCTGCTCGTCGGCGCCGTGCCCGGCGGGGTGCCCGGCGCCGGGGCAGGGCTGCCCGCTGCGCCCGCTGGAGCGTTGACGTGCACGCTGACCGGAGCCGGCGAGCAACCCGCGAGCGGCCCCGGCAGCAGCACGGCCAGGCACAAGGTCGGGAAAGCTCGAGTAAGTGATCCGTGCATGGGGTCCTTCCCAGCGAGGGGAGCGCGCCGTCCCTGGCCGAGCATGCACGGCCGCGCGCAGGAGCTTTATTATTGCGCGCACTCGCCCTGATGGAATCTTGTCGCCGCTGCGCGACCGTGCCGCGCGGGATTCGGAGCTGCCATGCACTTTCTTCTCACCTACGAGTTCGTGCCGGACTATCTCGAGCATAGACCGCTGCATCGCTCCGAGCATCTGCGGCTCGCCTGGGAGGCGCACCGCCGCGGCGAGCTCGTGCTGGCGGGCGCTCTCGCGGACCCGGTGGACAGCGCCGTGCTGTTGTTTCAGGGAGAGAGCGACCGGGCGGCGCGCGCCTTTGCCGGCACCGACCCGTACGTGCGGGCCGGGCTGGTGACGCGCTGGTCGGTGCGTCCCTGGACCACGGTGGTCGGTGAGACCGCGGCCACTCCGGTGCGGCCGCCCGCCTGAGAGCGCCGCCACTCAAAGGCGCGTTCCCCGTCCATGCGACCTTCACTCATACCGCCGCCTGTCTGGGCGCTGCTCTTCGCCCTCGCGATGTGGGAGTCAGGCCGCCGCTGGCCGCTCGTAACGATCGTCGCGCCGCCGTGGAATCGCCTGGGCTGGTGCGTGATGGTGCTGGCATTCATCGCGCCTTTTGCCGCGATCCAGCGGTTCGGGCATGCCGGCACCACGGTGAGCCCTCACCAGCTGCAGGCCGCGAGCGCGCTCGTGACGGACGGGATCTACGCCTGGACGCGCAATCCCATGTACCTCGGGCTCGCCGTCGCGCTCGCCGGCTGGGCCGTCAGTCTCGGCGCGCTCTCGGCCTTTGCGGGGCCGCTCCTCTTTGTGCCGCTCATCGTGCGCGTGCAGATCGTCCCGGAGGAGCACGCGTTGCGGCAGCGCTTCGGCCGGGAGTACGCGGACTACTGCGCGCGCGTGAACCGCTGGCTCGGGCGCAGGACGGGCAGTCGGCCGGCGCGGCGGCCTACTGCAGCAGACCGGTCGCCACCGCCGTCATCGCCGTGACGCCGGTCTCCAGAGTCGGCTTCGGCAGCGGCTCGAAGCGGCTGGTGTGCGGACCCGGCAGGCGCCTGCCGGCCGCTTCCGCGGCCGCGAGCTTGTCCGGATCCATGGCGCCGAGACGCAAGTACACCACTGGAATCTCATAGCGCTTGAGATCGGCGCTCATGCCGAAGACGCCGACGTCCTCGCTCCCCATGAGCTCCTCGGCCTCGCGCACCCGCGCTGCGCCCAACGCCTTGACGAGCAGCTCGCGCACCTGCGCGGTCATCGCAGGATCGTTGTACTGCACCGGGGTCGACTCGTTGTCGAGCACCGTCACCGTGGCGGCCTTCCCGGCGGGCAGATTCGCCGCGGCGGTGATGCCGGCGGCTATCTGCTGCAGTCCGTCGATGACGACCTGGCGGCTCTTCTCGGAGTAGGAGCGGGTCGTCAGCTCGAGCTTCACCTCGTCGGGGATGATGTTGCGCTTCGTGCCGCCGTGGATGCTGCCGACGGTGACCACTGTCGGGTCCTGCGGATCCTCCTCGCGGCTCACGATGGTCTGGATCTGCGTGATGTAGTAGGCCGCGAGCGTGATCGGGTCGCGGCCGAACTGCGGCGCGGAGCCGTGGCCGCCGATTCCCCTGATCACGACGTCGACCGAGGTCGAGCTCGCCGTCGCGGGCCCGGAGATGACTCCCACCGTTCCGGCGGGCAGAGTATGGATATCGTGGAGCCCGATGATCTTGTCGGGCCGGCCGAAACGCTCGTAGAGATGGTCGGCGAGCATGGCCTTCGCGCCGTCGATGGTCTCCTCCGAAGGCTGCCCGATGATCATGACGGTGCCATGCCAGGCGCCGCGCGTCGCGGCGAGCGCCCGGGCGGTGCCGAGCAGCACCGTCGTGTGCACGTCGTGCCCGCAGGCATGCATCACGCCCACGTCCTGGCCGCTCGCGTTTTTCGTCATGACGTGGCGCGCGTAGGGGAGGCCGGTCTCCTCGATGATCGGCAGCGCATCCATGTCGCCGCGGATGAGCAGCGTCTGCCCCGGGCCGTTCCTGAGAATCCCCACCACGCCGAAGGCATGCGAGCCGTCCGGGTACACGCCGACGTGCTCGGTCACGCTGTAGCCGGCCTCGCGGAGTGCCCGGCCGAGGATCGCGGAGGTGCGCGCCTCGTGGTGCGAGAGCTCGGGGTGCGCGTGGATGTCTTTATAGATCTCGAGGAGCGAGGCGCTCTGGCTCTCGACGGCAGGCGGCAGGCTCTCGGCACGCAGTGCGCAGGTGAACATGAGCATTGCGGCGACGACGATGTTCTTCACGGAGGCTCCCCGGGGGCGGATCGACGCGTCGGCAGTATGGCAAGGCGCGACAGCTTGCCCGACGCGCGCGCAGCCGTCGAGGCTTTGCGGGCCGGAATTCCGGGCGCACACTAGCGCAAAAGAAGACACAGGGAGCGCAACCGTGTCGATGACCATCAACACTCTCTCGAGCGCCATTGCCGCCGCCGGCGCTCTCGGCACCGCGTCCTTCGGCATCGTCGAGGGGCTCAAGTGGACGGCGCTCGGCACCGCGGGCTTCGGCTCCATCGGCGCGTATCTGGGGCACGACCTGGTCGGCTGCCTGCGTGGCGCCTACGGCCCCGAGTTCGAGCGGCTGCTGCGCGCGCAGTACCGCCAGGACTCGCGCAGCCAGACCCTCATCGCGAAGTCGCTGCGCCAGGGCGTGCGCATCGGCCTGACGACGGCGAATGCCGAGAACGTCGCGCGCTTTCTCGGCACCGTGGCTCCGGCCGCGCTCAAGCAGGCGGCCGCGGCCGTGGAGGCGTCCACGCCGCTCACCGACGCGGAGCGGGGCGCCATCGGCCGCTTCGAGCTGGCCGCCGACGCCCGCATCGCGAGCGCCCTGTCGCGCGCCCAGGATGTCTACCTGGGCTGGGTGCGGGGCTCCGCGTCGCTGTGCGCGATCGTGCTGGGGATCGCCGCCGCATTGATTCTCGGCTCGGACCTGGTGGACGGCGTGATCGTCGGGATCGTGGCCGTCCCGCTCGCGCCGATCGCCAACGACGTCGTCGCGGCGCTGCAGGCCGCCACGCGCGCGATGCGCGGCAGCTGATGGCCGCGTTCGTGCTCGACATGCGCTCGGACAGCCAGGGTGGCGCGGTCGTGCCGGCGCGCCTGACGAGCGGCACGCTCGATGCGCTGCGCGAGTGCCCGACCGTGGTCTTCATGGTGCACGGCTTCAACGTCAATCGCGCCGACGGGGCTGCCGAGCTCAGCGCCTTCGGAGCCAGTCTTCCCGCGGTCGGTCCCGGAGCGGCGGTAGCGGTTCTCTGGCCCGGGGACTCGCGCGTCGGGCCGCTCAGCTATCCCTTCGAGACTGCCAAGGCCGACGACAGCGGTACGGAGCTCGCCACTTTCATCGGCGACAACCTGCCGCAGCGCCCTGCGATCTCCTTCATCGGCCATAGCCTCGGCTGCCGCGTCGTCATGGAGACGGTGCGGCAGCTGTGGGTGAAAGGTATTCCCGTCTCGCAGGTCTGCGTGATGGCCGCGGCCGTCGACAACGACAGCCTCGGCACCGCGGACGCCTACTTCGACGCCGCGCAGTTCGCCGCGCGGGTGGGCGTGCTGCATTCGCCTGCGGACCGGGTTCTCGAGTTCGCCTATCCGCTCGGGAACCTCGTCTCCGCCTTCATCCATTGGTCGCCCACCCGCGACGCGGCCCTCGGCTACACCGGCCCGTGCGCCTCGGAATCTTCCCCGGGGAATCCTCCCGCGCAGGTGGCGGGCGTGGGGATTCCCGCCGCCGCCGGTGTCGACCACGGCGACTATCTGCCGGCCGTGACGGGCGCATGCAACGCGAAACAGCAGGCGGCCGCCCGATTTGCCAACTCGATGCTGGCCGGCGTCACGCCACTCGTCTACGGCTAAGGAGAGCTGTCATGCTGCAGATTGCCGTCATCAATGAGTCCACCGCCGTCGCCGATGGCCCGGTCGAGCAGATGCTTCCGGCCTTCAGCACTCAGTGGAACCAGGACCTGAACGCCGTGTGGGGCGTCGGCGCCGCACAATTCGTCTTCACGCCGAAGGGCACCACGCCCGCCGCCGGCGCCTGGTGGGTGGTGTTTCTCGACAACAGCGATCAGGCCAATGCGCTCGCCTATCACGATCTGACCAACGCAGGCCTGCCGATCTCCAAGATCTTCGTCAAGACGATCCAGGCCGACAACGCCAGCCTGAGTGTCGGCGCGACGCACGAGATCTGCGAGATGGCGGTCGACCCTTGGCTGAACAGCGCCTACCAGGACTCGCAGGGAATCTTCTGGGCCGGCGAGGTCTGCGACCCGGTCGAGGACGATCAGTACGGCTATACGATCGGCGGCACCCTGGTGACCGACTTCGTCACTCCGAGCTGGTTCGGGCACAAGGACGCGCAGGGCCCCGTCGACCGCCAGGGACGCGCGCAATCCGCCTTCCAGGTGCTCACCGGCGGCTACGCGCAGAAGTGGGACCCGCAGCAGGGCTGGCAGCAGGTCACGGGCGCGCTCGCCATGCGCTTCCCGCGCCTCGCCAACGCTGCCAAGGGCTCGCGGCGCGAGCGCCGCGCCCGGCAGTGGAAGCACTGGAGACGCAGCGAGCACCGCTTCGGGCGCTGACGCGCCGCTCATCTCAGCCGGCGTAAAAAAGCGCCGGCCGCCCCGCCGTGCTTGGGGAGCAGAGCGGCAGAGGCGCGCCGGCGTGAGGGGAACCGGCCAGGAAACTGGCGCGGCGGCTGGCGATGCATTACGCAATCCGTCGGCTGCATCGCCGTGAGCGTTTCCGTCGAACATCGACCGCCGCATGAGCTATCTGTCGCCGCGGCGCGCCCCATCTCACCCCTGTATCTCAGGAGAATTCCCCGCCTGCCTGAGACGGGGCGGCCTCACGGGACAGGTAGCACATATGCGGACACCGAGGAACGCGCCCGCCGCTCGCCAGGCGCCGGGCCCGGCGTACACGGGCCGCAGTCTCGTGCTGCTGCGCGAGCGCACGGCGCGCGCCCAGGCCGCACTGCTGCGCCACGCCGCGGGCCTGCGCATCGCGGTGTCGTCTGATTTCGCGACGACCCGGGCTGCGCTCGCGCCGGGGGAGGCGCTGCTCTTCGAGCGTCTGGGTGCGGCAGTGCTCGATGCCGACCCGGAGCAGACGCGGGCGCTGACGCGCCGCCACTCGCAGGGAGCGCTGCTGCTCGAGCCCGAGCGGCGGGTGCGGGCCAGGCTCGGAGCGGCGGACTCGGGCGCCGGACCGCCCCTCGCCGATACGCCCGCGGCGACCTGGGGTCTCGAGGCCACTCGCGTGTCGTCCTCGCCGTACCAGGGCCGCGGGATCCGCATCGCCATACTCGACACCGGCCTCGATCTCTGCCATCCGGACTTTGCGGAGCGCGCGGTGATCTCACGGTCGTTCGCGGGCGACCTGCCGGTCGCCGACGGCAACGGCCACGGGACGCTGTGCGCGGGGATCGCCTGCGGGCCGGAGCAGCCGGCGCAGGGGCCCCGCTACGGCGTGGCTCCCGCCGCCGCGCTCTACGTCGCGAGGGTTCTCGATGACGACGCCGACGGGACCGACGGCCAGGTGCTCGCCGGGATCGACTGGGCGGTACGCAACCGCTGCGCGATCGTCTCGCTCTCGATCGGCACGCCGGTGGCGGCCGGCGATTCGTATCCGATGGTCTACGAGCAGGCCGCCGCGCGCGCACTCGGCGCAGGGACTGTGCTCATCGCGCCGGCGGGCAACTCGAGTCAGCGGCCCGACACCATCCTGCCCGTCGAGCATCCCGCGAGCTGCCCCTCGATCGTCGCGGTCGCGGCCGTCGACCAGAGTCTCGCCGTCGCGGCGTTCTCGAACGGCGGCGTCGATCCCGACGGCGGAGCCGTCGACCTAGCGGCTCCCGGCATCGCGATCGCTTCGGCGTCACCGCGCCCGGCGCTCTACCAGACCGGCAGCGGGACCAGCATGGCGGCACCGTTCGTCGCCGGCATCGCAGCTCTCATCGCCGAAGCCGACCCGCGCGCGCGCGGTGCGGCGCTGCGAGAGGCGCTGCTGCGGGCGTTCCGGCCGCTGGCGGCTCCGGCGCGCGATGTCGGCGCCGGGCTAGTGCAGGCGCCCCGATAGCCCTCGGGAGATGCGCGATGGAGTTCGTGTTTTGTGAGCCTGAACGATGGAGGTGTTCAGTGATGCGCATCAATGTTGCGATTGCGGTGGCGGAGGAGGCGCGCGATCGCATTTACGAAGTCGCCCAGGTGTGCCGCGCGCTCGGCTTCGCGCACAACTCGACGCTCCCGGACATCGGCGTGCTGATCGGTTCCGCCGAGGTCGAGGATCTGCCGATGCTGCGGGCGATCCCGGGTGTCCTGGCCGTCGAGATGGAGCGCGCGCTGCACATCGCCGCGAAGCGGGAGCACTGAGCGCGAGCCGTGGGGCCGCCGCGCTGCGGCGCCTTCAGCGGTCGTGGAGCTCGAACGGAAAGCCGGGCGCGTCACCCGTCGCCCGGCCCGCCGGCTCGATGCGCAGTACGTAGCGGCCGGCCGTGAGGCTCGAGGCGGCGCCGTAGCCGTGCAGGTATCCGTCCGCGCCCGGAACCAGATCGGCGAGCGTGCCGACCGTCTCGGGCGCGCCGCCCGGGCCGACCCGCGCGAGCGTCATGCGGAAACGCGCGCCGGCCACGTGGGCCCCGGGCGCCGCGCGAAACTCGATCAGCCCTCCCGGGGGCCGCTCGAGGTCGTAGGAGGAGCTGCCGCGCATCGGGACGAAGGTGAAGTGCGCGCCGACGAGCGGCGCGCCGCCCGCCGCCGTGCCGGATCCGGGGGAAGCGAGCAGAACGCCGGCGCCCTCCGTCCGCGGCTGCACCCAGAGGTTGATCGCGACAGCGGCAAGGGCAGCGGCCGCGAGCGCCGGTACCCACAAGAGGAAACGTCGCGCGCTGCGCGGCGCGGGACTGGCGAAATACCCTTGCTCCTGCAGCTGCTCGAGTCCCTCGCGGAGCCGCAGCGTCTGCTCGAGCTCGCGCACCAGCTCCGGATCCCGCGCCAGGCGATCCTCGAAGGTACGCCGCTCCTCGTCCGCCAGGCGGCCGCCGACATAGTCCCGCATGCGCTCGCAGTCGCGCTCGACGTCGATCATGCGTCTCCTCCCCGGGTCGGGGCACACATCCCGGCCGCCGCTCCAGTCTGCGCGGCCGCCCCGGGGGCCGCGGCCGCAGGACTCCCCTGGCCGCTGAGCGCACAGAGGCCCAGTGCGATGATCGTCAGCAGATCGCCCCGCCCGAACCCGCGCTCCTCGAGGAGCGCGCGGAAGCGGTTGCGGGCGCGGAAGATCACCCGATTGAAGTGCTCCTGCGAGAGATTGAGCGCCCGGCAGATCGCATCCTTGTCCTCGTCATTCAGGTAAAAGCGCGCCAGCAGTTCCCGATCCCGCGCCGCCGGCATCTCCTCCAGCATGCGCCGCGCGGCCGCGGCCCACTGCGGCCGCCCGATGCGCTCCCACTCCGGGTCGTCGACGGAATCGCGCAGCTCCTCGAGCTGCGCGGGGCTCGAGAGCGCGGTGCGATCCTTGCGCCGGTGGTTGCGCAGGTGGTTGATGGCGACCCGATAGAGATAGCCGCCGAGATTTTCCGGCTGCGCGATCTCGCCGTTGCGCAGCTTCTCGAGCGTGGTGACCGCGGCATCCTGCAGGATGTCCGCCGCGGCCTCGGGGTCGCGCACCCGCCGCAGGATCAGCGCGCGCAGCCCCGGATAGTCGCGATAGACTGCGGCCAGAGAAGAAGCCGGGTCCGAACCGGACGGCTGGGCGTCCGACGTCGCGCGGTCCGGCGCGGGTGCTGCTTGTTCGTCAACACCAACCATGGGCCCAGTATAAGCCGCAGCTCCCGCAAACCGCAGTGGCGGGTTGAGCACGGTGCATCCGGCCCCCGGGTTCTTGCCGCGCTCGCGCTGACCGCGTGGCCGGCGTTCAGCGCCGCGACGGAAGGCTCGTGCGTTCGTGCGCTCGGATCTGCGGCCGTGGCCGACCGGGTCCTGAAAACCCTCGGGACCGAGCCTGTCGCTGTCGAGCTTGCCGTCGCGCCGGGACGTGCGTATCTCATAGAGGTGGAGGAGCGCGGCAATGACGCACTGGTCGAGGTGCGCGACGCGCAGGATAGGGCCGTCACCCGCGCCGACCACCCGGAGCGCCGGACCGGAACGCGCCGGACGGTCGTAACGTCGCCGGACTCGGGCTCGCTGACGGTGCGGGTGACGGGCAAGGAGCACGCCAACGCGGCCGGCACCGCGACGGTTCGCGCCTTCGACCTCGCAGGGCTCGAGGCGCGCCCCGACTGTGTCGCGATCCTGACGGCACTGGCGCAGGCGGATGGCGACTACGCGGCGGGACAGGAGATCTCGAAGGGCCGCGCCGCCGCCCCCGGAGCGAGCGCGCGCGATACGTTTCATCGGGCCGTGGACGAGTACGCGACGGCAGAGCGCTCGCTCACCGCGCCCGGGGATCGGGAGCTGCGCGGCGAGGTGCAGCTCGCCCTCGCCGGAATCGAGTACTTCGACCTGCAGGACTGGGCCAGCGCGGCCGACTGGGCCAGGGCCGCTGCCGGGACGCTCGGCTCCGGCTATCGCCGGTCGCGGGCGGAGGAGCTGCTGGCGGCAGCCTGGATCGAGACTGGAAAGAGCACTGCCGCCGCCGACCTGCTGCTGCGCGCCCGCAGCGCTCTCGGGCGATTGAGCCGTTTCCACCTGCAGCGGGGCGAGACCTACGACGCGGCCCTCGAGTTCAATTATCTCGCCGTCGCCGATCTCTACAAGAGCCGGTTCAACGACTGTATTGCGGCTGCGGCGCGCGCCAGCGAGCTATTCCAGGAGCTGCACGACACACCGCACCTGGCGCAGGCGTGGCAGAACCGGGCGCTGTGTCTGTGGGGTCTCGGGCGCGTGCCGCAGGCGCGGCAATGGTTCGAGCGGGCGCTGAGCGACACCGACCCGGAGCCCTTCCCGACTCTCTATCTCGGCGTGACCAACAACACGGCGCTCCTCAGCTACGCGGTCGGCCGCTTCGATGAATCGCTGCTGCTGTTCGATCGGGCGCTCAGCTTCGCGCAACGCACGCAGCGACACCGCGACGAGGCGCAGAGTCTCTATGGAATCGGCGTTACCTACTACGCGTTGGGCGACCCGGCGCGCGCGCGCGAATTCCTCGAGCGCTCGCTCGCGATCCGCACCGCGGCGTTCGACCGGCGCGGGCGGGTGAACACGCTGCGGGCGCTCGCCACCATCGACGCCGATGAGGGCAGGGTGGACGAGGCCATGGCTTTCGACCGCGAGGCACTCGGCCTCGCGGTCGAGCCGACCTACATCGAGCGCATCCGCATCCAGCTCGCGGTGCACACGGCCGCTGCCGGCCATCCCGATGACGCCCGGGCACAGCTCGATCAGGTGATCGCGAGCGTTGCCGGGCCCGATCCGCTGATTCAGGCGGAGGCGCTGCTGCAACGGGGCGTGCTGTTGCGCAGGATGGGCGAGACGCGCGCGGCGCTTGCGGATCTCGCCGCCGCACGGCCGCGCCTCAGGGAGCTCGGCAGCGTCGCGGAGGAGTTCGCGGCCGGCCTCGAGCTGGCGCGGACGCTGCGTCTCGCCGGCGAGCCGCGCGCGGCGCTCGCGGCGGTCGATCGGGCCCTCGGAGAATCCGACGCAATGCGCCTGCGCACGGCGGATCCGGCCTTGCGCTCGGAGCTGCAGGCGCCGCTGCGCTCGGCGTACGACCTGAAGATCGAGCTGCTGCGCGCCCGTTTCGACGCCGCCCTGGCGGCGGACCGCCGCAGCGAAGCCGACTCGCTGGCGGCGCGGGCGTTCGCGGCCGCGGCCGCCTCGCGGGCGCGCACCCTGGCCGACGTCGCGGCCCAGCAATACTCACCGGCCATCCGCCGCGCGCTGGCGGGCGAGCTCCGCCGGCGCGAGGAGCTCTACCAGGACCTCGCGGGACGCCGCTACGCGCTCGAGGCGCGCCTCGACAGCGCGGGCTCGGGCGACGAGCGCGTGCGGCACATGCTGGCCGCCATCGCGGAGCTCGAGCGGCAGGTCGACACCGTCAACGCGCGCATTGCGGCCCGGACCCAGGCTCAGGGCGGCGGGCCGAAGCGGGCGGGCGCCGACGGCGCGAGCCGGCCGCGCGTGCCCGCGGGCCCCGCGCTCGTCTCCTACTGGCTCGGCGCCGAATCAGCCTACGCGTGGGTGGTGCTGCCGAAGGGCATTCACTGGACCCGCCTGGCCGCGCCGGCGGAGATCGCCGCCGCTGCCGCGGCGTTCTATCGCTCGCTGACCCGGCTCGTCGACGTACCGGTCGCCACGCGCCTCGGGGACGGGGAGGCGCTCTACCGGATGATTCTCGAGCCGCTCGAGCCAGGGCTCGATGAGATGCGCGCCTGGCTCATCATCCCCGACGGTGCCCTCGACTACGTGCCGTTTGCCGCGCTCGCGCCTGCGGCGGGGCAGGCGCCGTCGTTCGTCGTGATGCGCCACGACGTGGCGCTCGCCCCTGCCGCCTGGATGCTCGAGACTCGGGAGAATCGTCCGCCGGCGCGTGAGCGGCGCGGGCTGCTGCTGGTCGCCGATCCCGTGTACGAGGCGGACGATCCGCGGCTCGCGACGCTGAGCTCAGGGGCAGTGAGCCGCGCATCGCGCGCGCGCGGCGCGCCGGATGCGCGGCTCCCCGATCTGCGCCGCCTGCCGTTCACGGCGCGGGAGGCGGCGGCGATCGCGGCGCAGTTTGCGCCGGGCGAGGTCGATGAGTTGACCGGCACGGACGCTACACGCGCGCGGCTGCTTGCCCTCGATTGGTCCAGATACCGCTTCATTCATATCGCCGCCCACGGCACCGTGGACGCTCAGGTACCGGAGTTGTCGGCGCTCGTGCTCGGCTCTTACGACGCCCGGGGGAGCGTTGTCGACGGCGCGGTCCGGGTTGCCGACCTCGCGACGCGGACTCTGAATGCGGACGTTGCGGTGTTCAGCGCGTGCGAGACGGCGCTGGGGAAGCAAGTGCCGAGCGAGGGCCTGCTCGGCATCGGCTCCACCGTGCTCGCCCGGGGTGCGCGCGCGGTCGTGGCCTCACTCTGGCCGGTCTCCGATGAGATCGGCGCCCAACTCATGACAGAGTTCTATCGACACCTGCTGCGCGATTCGATGAGCCCCCCGGCGGCCCTGGCGGCGGCGATGCGATCGAGCGTGGCGCGCGACCCCGCGGCAGACCCGGCGTTGTGGGCGGCGTTCCAGGTAACGACCATCAGACCCTGAGGAGAAGACGTGATCTACTGGAGCCACAAGACGGTGACGCTCAACGACACCTGGGGGCCGGGCGCGGTGCATACGCTGACGACGCCGACAGGTCTCAAGCCCGAGTTTTCCCTGCACCCGCGCTACCTGCGCGATCAGCGGGGCAACCGGCACCTGGGGCATTTCACCATCGATTTTCCTTCGGGCTTCATGCCGGATGGATGGCAGAGCGTGAATTTCGTACCCCTGGGAAGCGCCGCGGTTACCGCCATCTCGGGGCTGCCGCCCTGGGATCCCTCCCAGCAGGCGACCTATCGCAAGGCGATCGACGCGGCCTCCGGGGTGCTCGCCGACTCGCGCACGCTGCGGCTCGAGGCCGTGATTCCCTACATCGCGCTCGGCAGCCTGGGCTACAACAGGGTCCGCCTCTTCTACCTCGAGAAGGCTGTCCAGGGTCTGGTCGAGGATCTCGTAGTGGTCAGGATCGCAACTCACGCCGCGGTGGCGGGCACGGTGCAGGGCCGCCAGGAGGGTACGGGGCAGGGGCCGCCGCATTAGCGCCGACGGCCGCCGCTGGCCTGAGCGTGGCCGTGCTGTCCGTCCGGGCTCCTCGTGTCTCCTTCCGCCGACGTAACACCCGGCCGCGGAAAGTGAGCTACGATCCGCGCAAAAGAGGAGTGCGCAGTGAGCCGGGTCGAGGTGACGATCGCGGTAGCAGGTGAGGCGCGCGACCGCATTTATGAGGTCGCCACCGTTTGCCGTGCCCTCGGATTCGGCCATACCTCGACGCGCTCCGACCTGGGAGTGCTGGTGGGCTCGGCCGAGCTCGAGGACCTGCCGACGCTGCGCGCGGTACCGGGAGTGATCGGCATCGAGATGGAGGAGGAGCGCAGCTCCCGCGGCGCACGCCGCTCCCCCGCGGTCGCCATTCGCAGCGGCGCCGCGCTCCGCGGGCGCCGCCGCGCACTGCCGCCCGAGTTCTCGCGCTGACCGCTCACTCGCTGCCCGTCGCCCCCTCCAGAGACTCGTCGATGCGCACGTGATCGGTGCGCGCCTTCTCCCACGCCTGCAGCGTCAGCCCGTGGCGCTCGAGCAGATCGCGGATCTCGCTGGTTCGCCAGTCGAGGATCTGATCGAGGATCGGCACCATGATGCTGAAGGCGTTGTCGCTCAGCACGGTGGTGCGGGCGATCTGCGCCAGCTGCCGGTTGTCCGAGACCGCGATCGTGAAGCCGTCGTGATTGTTGACGTGCAGCATGACGTGCACGTCCGAGCTGCCGTCGCCGACGTAGATGACACGGTCGGCGGGCACCTCGAGGCGCCGTTCGAGCTCCTCGAGCACCGCGACCTTGCCGTAGCCGGCGGGCACGCGGCGGATCGCGTGCACTTCGCCCGTGGTCTCGTCGTAGTCGAGCTCGGTGCCGTAGATGTGATCGGGTGACACGATGCCATCGAGCGCCGCGACCACGATCTCGCGCGGCGCTGCCGAGACGACGAAGAACGAGAACTTGAGTGCGGGCAGCCCCTGCTCGAGAAAGCGCACCAGCGGCGCGATCGCGCCTTTCAGGCGCACGCGCTTGCCGGTCTCCACAAGGTGCTGGTGGCGCACGCCGCGAAACTCCGGGTCGTGGCGCATGAGATAGGCGAGCTCGCCGCCCTGTTGCACGAGGTTGGTGCGCGCGAGTCCGGCCACGCGCTCGCGGTAACCCTCGATACCGAGCAGGCTGCTCAACACGAGCCCCGAGTCGTTGAAGCTCAGCGTCTGGTCGAAATCCGACGCGAGCAGATAGTGTCTGCCGATGTTGCGGTTCACGGGGCTCCCACTCCTTTTCAAGGTCCTTACTCGACCGTGGCACGCGCCGAAGATTCCCCAATCAACAAAACTGCAATCTGCGTGCCAGAACACGCGCCATGCGGGTAGAGGAAACGCCTCAGCGACCTGGCGGCGGGACGACCCTCGCTTGCCTTGAGACCGACTCGCCGCGCGCACGATTGCAGGGCACTCACACCGCGGCGGCGCGGCGCTGGTGCACGCGGCGCGGGACGCGGCGCCTGCGGGGGCCGCCGGCCGCCCCTGACTCCGGCGCGACTTGCACACCGGCGTGCAAAGCGCTATAAATGATATACAAGTCTATACTTGTATATCAGGGGTAAGAACATGTGGCTCATCATCGCGATATTTGCGGTCGCCGCCGTCATCGGCCTCACCATGGCGATCGCGGCCTTCCAGGGCAACTTCCCGCCCGTCCCGAGCGCGATCCTGCACGGGGTGTTTGCCGCGGCCGGTCTCGTGCTGCTCATCCTGGCGGTATTCGTCAAGGGAGCGGCGGGCGCTGCGCTCTGGGCGCTCGGCTTCTTCCTGGTCGCCGCCCTCGGCGGCTTCGGCATGGCCCTCGCGTTTCACGCCCGGAAGAAGGCGCTGCCGAAGGGGCTGGTCGCCGGCCACGCGCTGCTCGCCGTGATCGGCTTCCTGCTGCTCCTCGCGGGTACGCTGAAGCTCATCTAGCGAGCCCAGGGTTTCCTCGTGGGGAGCTCATCGCCTCTGCATCCGCTGCACCCGGCGCTGGCGCACTTCCCGGTCGCGTTCTGGCTGGGCTCGTCGGCGTCGGATCTGATCGCGCTGCGGACCGGGAGGGCGGTATGGTGGACCGTGAGCCACCACGCGCTGGCCGCGGGCGTGATCATGGGTGCAGTCACGCTGCTCGCCGGCGGATTCGAGCTCTGGCGCCGCCGGCTCCCGGCACAAGCCTGGCGCTGGGCGGGGATCCACGCCGGGCTCATGAGCACCGCGCTCCTGTGCTTTCTCGTGAGCCTCTCGTGGCGCGTCCCCGTGCCGCCGCCGCTCGCAGCGGTGTGGGTGTCGCTCTGCGGCGCGGCCCTGGTCATCGCCGGCGGCTTCTGCGGCGGGATGCTCGTCTATGGGTATGGAGTGGGCGTGTCGTGGCGCGCGCAGGAACGCGAGTGACGAAGACGCGCGCGCG
>DAHUXE010000053.1 GCA_027307325.1 Gammaproteobacteria bacterium
CGCCCGCCCGCCGAGCTCGGCGCCCGCCGCGCCCGCCGGCGCCGCAGCCGCTTCCCACAGCGACACGCCGCCGGCGCGCGCCCGCTCGCGCAGCGTGTCCAGGCTCTTGGCGCCGAGGCCCCGCGAAGGAAGGTTCACGACGCGCTCGAACGAGGCGTCGTCGCGGCGGTTGCTGATGAGCCGCAGGTAGGCGAGCGCGTCCTTGATCTCGGCACGCTCGAAGAAGCGCAGGCCTCCGTAGACCTTGTAGGGAATGCGCGCGGAGAGGAACGCCTCCTCGAACACGCGCGACTGGGCGTTCGAGCGGTACAGGATCGCGATGTGGCGGCGCAGCGCTCCGTGGGCGACGTGCTCGCGGATGCGGTGGCTGGCGAACTCCGCCTCGTCGCGCTCGTTGAAGGCGCTGTAGAGATGGATCGGCTCGCCGCGCGCGCCACTCGTCCAGAGCTGCTTGCCGAGGCGGTTGGCGTTGTGGGCGATGAGACCGTTGGCCGCTTCGAGGATCGCGCCGCTCGAGCGATAGTTCTGCTCGAGCTTGAAGAGCTGCGACTGCGGATAGTCGCGGCGGAAATCCTGCAGATTCTCCGGCCGCGCGCTGCGGAACCGGTACACCGACTGGTCGTCATCTCCCACCACGAACGGCGCGCCGCCCCCGCCCCCGGTGAGCAGCTTGATCCACGCGTACTGGATGTCGTTGGTGTCCTGGAACTCGTCCACCAGCACGTGGCGGAAACGCCGCCGGTAAGCGGCCAGCAGCGGCGGGCTGTCGCGCCACAGCTCGAAGGCGCGCAGCAGCAGCTCCGCGAAGTCCACCATCCCGGTGCGCGCGCAGGCCTCCTCGTAGGCGCCATAGAGCCGGATCAGCTCGCGGCGCGCCGGATCGCCGCCGTCGGCGAGCCTGGCCGGCCGCCGGCCGGCGTCCTTGTTGGAATTGACGAACCACTGCACCTCGCGCGGCACCCAGCGTGTCTCGTCGAGCTCCCTGGAGCGAATCACCTTCTTGATGAGGCGCTGCTGGTCCTCGGAGTCCATGATCTGGAAGCCCTGCGGTAGTTGCGCCTCGCGCCAGTGGATGCGCAGCAGGCGGTGCGCGATGCCGTGAAAGGTGCCGATCCAGAGCGCCGCGGCCGGCATCGCCAGCAGCCGCTCGACGCGCGCGCGCATCTCGCCCGCCGCCTTGTTGGTGAAGGTGACGGCGAGGATCCCCTGCGGCGAGGCGCCGAGCGCCTCGATCACCCAGGCGATGCGGTGCGTGAGCACGCGCGTCTTGCCGCTGCCCGCGCCGGCGAGCACCAGCACCGGGCCGACCGGGGCGGTCACCGCCGCGCGCTGCGCGTCGTTCAGGGGAGCGAGGATCGGGGTCAGATCCATAGGGCGCGCATTCTACGGGAAAAAGGCGCGCGCTCAGCCGCCGGCGGCCAGGCTCTCCTCGGCAAAGCGTACCAGCGCCACGGCGAAGCTCAGCAACACGGGACCCAGGATCAGGCCGAGGATGCCGAAGGCTGCGACGCCGCCGATCGCGCCGACGAAGATGGCGAGTGTCGACACCTCGGCGTGCTTGGAGGTGAGGATCGGGCGCAGCACGTTCTCCGCCACCCACATGCCCACCGTCCACAGCGCGATGACGAGCGCCGCCCACCAGCGCCCGGCGAGGGCCAGGTAGAGCGCCGCCGGAATCAGTACGATCGCCGAGCCCGACGGCAGGAAGGCGGCGATCACGCCGAGCACGCCGAACACGAGCGGCGAGGGGAGACCGACGATCGCGAAGCCGACGCCGACGATGACGCCCTGGATGAGCGCGGTCGACACCGAGCCGAACACCACGGCGCGCGTGACGTTGGCGAGGTAGGTGAGGAGGCGCGTGCGCGCCTCGCTTGCCATGGGGATCAGGCGCTCGAAAGAGGCGAGCATCGCGCGGCCGTCCTTGAGGAAGAAGAACAGCATGAAGAGCATCATGAAGAAGCCCACCAGGGTGCCGAACACCCCGAGCGCCAGGTCCCCTCCCATGGTCGCGGCCGACTTGAGCAGCCCCTGCACGCCGTCGCTGACCCAGCCCTGGATCTGCTCGGCGCTGACGGCGGTGTTGTCGCGCACCCAGGTCACCGGGGCGCCGATGAGCGGCATCGACGCGAGGTGCTCGAGGAGCTCGCTCCAGGAGATGAGCGAGCGGCCCTTGAGATAAGCGATGAGATGCGCGACCTGCGCGGCGAAGGCGACGCCGAGCATCGCGAGCGGCGCCAGCACCAGGAACGGCGTCAGCCCGGCGAGGATGCCGGCCGCGAGCGCGCGCCGGCCCTTCAGCCGGGCGCTCAGCCACTCGTGCAGCGGATAGAGAACGAAGGCGAGCACCGCAGCCCAGCCGAGCTCGGTGCGCAGCGGCGCGAGGATGCGGTAGAGCGAGTAGCCGAGCACGGCCACGGCGACCACGAGGAAGCAGCGGCGGTAGAACTGGGATTGCATGGGTAGCCGTTAGCCTAGCGGGAACTGCAGCGCGGCGCGACGGTGCGCGTGCGGCACGCCTCACCAGCGGTTGCGCAGCTCGCGCAGGCGTACGAACACCGTGCGGGCGTCCGGCTGTGCGCCGAGGTCGGGGAATCTCTCCCTGAGGCGCGCGATCACCAGCGGGTTCTGCAGCCGGAAGAAAGTGTTGATGCGCTTCTCCTCGCCGAGGGTGGTGACGGTGGCGGCCGCGGGGTCGGTGCCGCGCTCTCTCGCCAGGAGCGCGGCGGCATCCCTGTTGGCCGGCTCGCGGTCGAGCGTGAACTCGAGGTTGCGCGCCAGGTACTCGTGGCCCGGGAACACACGCGTGGCGTCCGCGAGGCGCGCGAGCTGCGTCACGAAGGTATCGTAGAGCGCCTCGGGGTTGCCGCCGGTATAGCAGTTGCCGGCGCCGGCGTTGAAGAGCGTATCGCCGCAGTAGAGGGCGGGCTCGGCGGTGTGCGACAGCAGGCACACGTGGGTCATGGTGTGCCCGGGTGTGTCGAGGCATTCGAGCTCGACCGTGCGCCCGACGCGGATGATGTCGCCGCGCGCGCGGCCCCGGTCGACGCCGCCGATGCGCGCGGCGGCGCCGGCGTGCGCCAGGACCTGCGCGCCGGTTGCGGCCTTGAGGCCGGCGTTCCCGCCGGTGTGGTCGCTGTGCTCGTGGGTGTTGACGATCTGGGTGATTTCCCAGCCGCGGCGCCGCGCCGCATCGAGGCACATGCGCCACTCGAGCGGATCGACCGCGAGCGCCTCCCCGCTCTCGGGGCAGGCGATGAGGTAGTGAAAGTTGCGTAACGAGTTTCCCGACCAGACGCGTTCCGTGAGCATGAGCGGCCCTCAACGCCTCGGGGTTCCTGTCGCCTCCCTGCAACGTACCGCGAAGGCCGCGCGCGCGCCATAATGGCCGCATGACGCATACGTTTCTGTTCGAGCCGGCGGTGTGGATCGCGGCAGGAACGTTCTGGCGGGGCGACGGCGAGCCGCTCGAGGCGGTGGGCCGCACCGAGATCGCGCACCGCGACCAGTGCTGGCTGCTGTCGGGCAAGCTCAAGGTCCTGGGCGCGCCGCCGGTCGAGTTCATGCACGCCTATCTGATCGAGCCGCCTGCGGGCGCTGGCAGCGCCATGAAGTGGACCTTCGAGACCGAGACCTTCGGCAAGCTCGCGGGCACCTACGCGGTCGTCGATCGCTCGATCCTCTCGGTGTACGGCTGCGAGACCTCGGGTTTTCACGGCAGCGAGCACCTGGGACAGATCGACGCGGATCACTACGCCACCGTGGGCGTGCTGCTGCAGAAGGACAAGATCATCTACTCCTGGGCGATGCGTCTCTCTCGCGAGACCTGAGCGCCGCGGCGGCAATCGAAGTGATGTCCGCCGAAATTGCTTCCTGCAATTTCGGCCATATCAAACATGCAGGTAATGATCCGCGAGCAGCGCGGCGACCAGCCACATGAGATAGTTGACCGAGAAGCGGAACACGCGCATCGGCAGCTCCTTGCGGGCGCTGATCTTGAGAGCGAGCGCGTAGTAGAGGAAGCCGGCGTTGAGCACCAGCGCCGCGGCCAGGTACACGAGGCCGCTCAGGCGCGTGACATACGGCAGCAGCGTGACGACGACCAGCAGCACCGTGTAAAGCAGCACCTGCAGCCGTGTGTACTCCACCCCGTGGGTCACCGGCAGCATCGGGATGCCGGCGCGCGCGTACTCGTCGCGGCGCGCGATCGCGAGCGCCCAGAAGTGCGGCGGCGTCCACACGAAGATGATGAGGAACAGCAGCAGCGCGTTCGGGTCGACGCTGTTGGTGACGGCCGCCCACCCGAGCACCGGCGGGGCGGCGCCCGCAGCTCCCCCGATCACGATGTTCTGCGAGGTCGCGCGCTTCAGCCACACGGTATAGACCACCGCGTAGCCGATCAGGGAGCAGAAGGTGAGCAGCGCGGTGAGCAGATTCACCAGGAAGGCGAGCACCGTCATGGCGGCGACCCCGAGCACCGCGGCGAAGGCGAGCGCGGCGCGCTCGGTGAGCGCGCCGGCCGGGAGCGGACGGGCGCGCGTGCGTGCCATCTGCGCGTCGAGCCGCCGGTCGAGCACGTGGTTGATGGTGGCGGCACAGGCGGCGGCGAGCGCGATCCCGAGGTTGCCGAACACCAGCGGCGCGAGCGGCGGCGCCCCGGGGCAGGCGAGCAGCGTTCCGACCAGCGCGGTGAAGGTGATGAGCGCGACGACCTTCGGCTTGGTCAGCTCCAGGTAGCGCCGCCACCGGGGCGTCTCCCTGGCCGCAACATCCGGTATGGTCGCCACCTGCGCTCTCGGGGGCCGTTCGGGGAGGCGCAGCCTAGCGTGCGCTCGAGATTCTCACCAGCGCGAGCACGGCGAGCAGCAGCAGCGCCGCTCCGGCCGTGTGCGCGGTGGCGAGCCACAGAGGGAAACCCCGCAGCACCATCGAGACGCCGATGAGGAGCTGCAGCGCGAGCGCGCCCAGCACCGCCCAGGCGCGTAAGCGCGCGTGCGACAAGCCGCGCTGGCGCAGCGTGTAGAGCGCGGCGAGGGTGAGCGCCGCCGCGGCGAGCAGCCCTCCGAGGCGATGGGCGAGATGGATCGCGACGCGCGCCGGCGTGCCGAGCAGTCCTCCCTCGTAGTCGACGTTGGCCGCGTGCCACAGGACGAAGGCGTCGCGAAAGTCGGCGTGCGGCCACCAGCTGCCCTGGCAGGTGGGGAAGTCGGGACAGGCGATGGCGGCGTAGTTGCTGCTGGTCCAGCCGCCGAGCGCGATCTGCAGCGCGAGCGCTGTGAGGCCGAGCAGCGCCAGGTGGCGCGCGCTCGCGATGTAGGCGGCGCCGCCGCGCAGCGAGCGGCCCGCGCCGCCGAGGGAGGCCACGCCCCAGGAGCTCATCGGCAGCGACAGCGCGAGCCACCACAGCATCCCGAGCGTCGTCATGCCGAGGAGGAGGTGCAGCGTCACGACGAGCGGCTTCAGTTGCCACGTCACGGTCAGCATGCCGAGCAACGCCTGCACCAGTACGACCGCCAGCAGCGTGAGCGGCAGCGAGAGGCTCGCCGGACGCCGGCGGCGCCCGGCCACCGCGAGCGCCGCGATCGCGGCGATGAGGAGCGCGAGCGTGCCGGCGGCATAGCGGTGGATCATCTCGCGCCACGCCTTGCCGGCATCGGGCGGCGCGGCGGCGAGCGCGCCGTGCGCCGCCTCCTCGAGCGCGCCGTGCGGAGTCAGGTGCCCGTAGCAGCCCGGCCAGTCGGGGCAGCCGAGCCCGGCGGCCGTGAGGCGCACGTAGGCCCCGAGCACCACCACCAGAAAGGCGAGCAGCACACCGGCGAGGGCGAGGCGGCGCATCCAGCGGGTAAGGGAGTCAGCGGGCATACGTCGTCATCCAGCTGGCACTGAGCAGGCGATTTCAGCCAATGTGCGACAGCCGCAGGAGTTTCCGCAGGTCCTCGAGCAGGCCGTGCGGATCGCTCCTCGCATCGTAGCTCATCATGAGGTTGCCGAGCGGGTCGACCACGAATACGGAGTGCGCACGGCCGGCCGCAGGAAACGCCTGCAGGAGCGCGCCGGCCGCAGGACCGCTGGCATCGAGCACGACGAGTCCCGCCTCGCGGGGCGCAGGGCCTTGCGCCGCGCAGCACTTGCCCGTCGCGAGCCACATGCGCCCGACCCGGCTCATGTCGGCGTTGAGCCCGAGGCGCGTCTGGCGCATCAGGAGCAGCGCGCGCCGGCAGTCCTCATCGCACGCGCCGTCGCCCACGTAGACGAGCGTCCAGTCGCCGCGGAAGGTGACTGCGCCCGGCGTGTCCGGCGGCACGCGCGGCAGAGCGGCCGGCGGCAGCGGCCGCGGCGGACTGACGAGGCTGCCGTGGTTGACGCGGCCCCCGGGACGCCAGGCGGTGCCGTAGTACGTGTAGAAGGCGAGCGCCAGAGGCAGGAAGAAGAGCGCGGCGAGCGCCGCCACGGTGCGCAGGTTGCGGGCGCGGACGCTCCCGGCCTCGCTCACGGCGTGCCCGGCTTCACGGCGCGCCGCCCCGCAGTGCGCGCGCGCCGCACGCCGAGGACGCCCCAGACGATCAGCGCGAGCGCCGCGAAGCACCACCACTGGATCGCATAGGAGAGGTGGCGCAGCGGCGCCATGCCGGGCGGCTGCCAGTCGCGCACGTAGCCCTGCGGCGCGCCGGGGTCGAGCAGCAGGATGCGCTCAGGCAGCGGTGCGCCGAGCGCTTGCGCGAGCTCGGAGGCAGCGGGGAAGCTCGTGACCTTCGGCCACGGATCGCGGGGATTCGGCGCCGCGCGCCCGCTCGCGAGCCCCGCACGCGGCAGCTCCGCGATCCGGCCGCTCACCGTCAGGCTCTCCTCGCCGGCGAGGGCGACGTCCGGGAGGCGGGCGCGCGAGCCGGTGAAGGGTACCCAGCCGCGATCGATCAGGAGCACGGCGCCGGTCGCGCGCGTGAACGGCGTCAGCACCTCGTAGCCCGGCTGCCCTCGGTAGCTCAGGTTGTCGAGCAGGAACTGGTGCCGTCCGTCGAAGCGTCCCGTCACGCTGACCCGCTGATAGAGCGTCGCGTCGTCGACCGCGCGCGCGCCGAGCGGCTGTAGCGCAGCCGCGCCACGCGCGAAGCGTGTCCAGGCCGCATCGCTTTGTACCCAGCGCTGCCATTGCCAGGCACCTAAGCGCACGAACAGCGCGCAGCCGAGGAGCGTGAGTAGCGCCCAGCCGGCCGCGGGCGCGAGGGGCGCGAGCCTCACGCGTGCGGCGCCCGGGAGCGTCCGGCGGCGCGCGGCCGCGATACACTGCGCGGCGCCATGGACTCCCTCGTCGGACTGCTCATCGTGTGCCTGCTCGCGGCGATCGCGCTGCGCCTCGGCGCCGGGCACTTCCATCTGGCGCGCGGCCGCGACGACGAGGATTCGAGGAAGCTCGCCCGTGCGCTCACCTGGCGCATCGCGATCTCGCTCGGGCTGTTTGCGCTCCTCATGATCGCCTGGTACTTCGGGCTGATCGCGCCCCACGGGCTGCTGCCCGCGCCACATCAATAGCTGAGGTCCGGCAAATTCGCAGGAGCGAATCCGGCCGACCGCAGGTCGGCCCGATCATCACAGCCAATAAACGAAGATGAACAGGCCGAGCCACACCACGTCGACGAAGTGCCAGTACCAGGCGACCGCCTCGAACGCGAAGTGGCGCTTCGGCGTGAAGTGCCCGCGCATCACCCGCAGCCAGATCACCGTCAGCATGATCGCGCCGATGGTGACGTGCAGGCCGTGGAAGCCGGTGAGCATGAAGAAGGTCGAGCCGTAGATCCCGGTGGAGAGCTTGAGGCCCATGTTGGCGTAGGCCTCGCCGTACTCGTGGGCCTGGAAGCCGACGAAGGTGAAGCCGAGCAGGAAGGTGAGCGCCAGCCAGATCGCGAGCGGCGTGCGTTTGCCGGCGCGCAGGGCGTGATGGGCCATGGTGACGGTGAAGCCGCTGGTCAGCAGGATCGCGGTGTTGAGCGCCGGGATGCCGAGCGGGTTCATCACGTTGAAGCTCGAGTCGGCGCGCCCGCCGACGTGGCCGGGGCCGCTGGTGGGCCAGGCGGGCTCGAAGTGCGGCCACAGGATGTAGTTGGTGAAGACCTTGACGCCCTCGCCGCCGAGCCACGGCACCGACAGCACGCGCGCGTAGAACAGCGCGCCGAAGAACGCGGCGAAGAACATTACCTCGGAGAAGATGAACCACATCATCCCCATGCGGAACGAGCGGTCGACCTGCAGGTTGTAGATGCCGCGCTGGTTCTCGTCGATGACCGTACCGAACCACAGGAAGAACAGGGTTCCGAGCAGCGCCGCGCCCGGAAGGAAGACCCACGCGCCCAACCAGTCGTTGAGGTAGGAGACCGCCCCCAGCATCACCGTGAACAGCGTGACCGAGCCGAGGATCGGCCAGGGACTGTGGTGCGGGATGTAGTACTGGCTGGAATCGTGAGCGTGTGCGTCGGTCATTGCCTTAGGTCTCTCTTGAGGTTCGTTAGCGCCGCGTCACTCGCGACGCCTCGTCGTAGAAGGTGTAGGCGAGCGTGATCACTTCGATGTGGCTCGGGAGCGCAGGATCGACGAAGAAGCGCACCGGCATGTCGCGGCCCTCGTTGAGCGCGAAGTGCTGCGGCGCGAAGCAGAAGCACTCGGTCTTGTGGAAGTAAGCCGCCACTTCCGACGGGGAGATGTTGGGCACCGCCTGCGCGATCGAGGCGTGGCCGGTGAGATTGTGGGCGTAGAACTCCGCCGTGTAGAGCTCGCCGGGATGCACCTCGATGCGGCGCACCTCGGGACGGAAGTCCCAGCTGCCGGCGCTCGCCACGTCGGCGAGGAACTCGACCGTCACCGTGCGCTTCACGTCCGGGTGCAGGATGGCGGCGGAGCGCTCGAGGAGCTTCGCCTGGTCGCCGTAGCCGGTGACCGCACACAGCGTACGGTAGAGCGGCACCAGCGCGAAGCCGAAGCCGAAGGCGCCGAGCGCGATCGCGCCGAGCTTCCACGTGAGGCTCAGGTTCTCGCGCCCGCGGTCGGTCATTTGGCGCCCCGCAGCAGCACCAGCGCGATGAAGCCGAAGTAGAACGCCGCGGCGATCACCGCGAAGAGGATCGCCGTGCGCCGCACGCGGCGGCGCCGCTCGGCCTCATCCGCGGGGCCGTGAGCCACGGTGACGGGCGCGCCGCTCGGAGCCGCCATCAGTGCGCCGCTCCGCGCGCGATGACCGCATCGGAGGGCGGCGTGGTCCAGGAGTGGAACGGCGGCGGCGAGGGCAGCTCCCACTCGAGGCCGTGCGCGCCCTCCCAGGCACGGTTGCCGGCCGCCCGGCCGGCGCGGATGCACTTGATGATGAGGTACGGGAACAAGAGCTGCGAGAGGCCGAAGCCGAAGGCGCCGATCGAGGACACCATGTTCCAGTCGGTGAACTGCACGGCGTAGTCGGGGATGCGCCGCGGCATGCCGGCGAGGCCGAGGAAATGCTGCGGGAAGAACAGCACGTTGACGAAGATCGCCGACAGCCAGAAGTGCCAGGTGCCGAGCTTCATGTCGTACATGTGGCCGGTCCACTTCGGCAGCCAGTAGTACACCGCCGCGATGATGCTGAAGAGCGCGCCGGTCACCAGCACGTAGTGGAAATGCGCAAACACGAAATAGGTGTCCTGGTACTGATAGTCCGCCGGCACCATCGCCAGCATCAGGCCCGAGAAGCCGCCGATCGAGAACAGGAACAGGAACGCCAGCGCGAACAGCATCGGCGGCTCGAAGGACAGCGACCCCTTCCACATGGTGGCGGTCCAGTTGAACACCTTCACGCCCGTCGGGATCGCGATCAGCATGGTCGAGAGCATGAAGAACAGCTGCGCCGCGAGCGGCATGCCCACGGTGAACATGTGGTGCGCCCAGACGATGAACGACAGGAAGGCGATCGAGGCCACCGCGTACACCATGGCCTCGTAGCCGAACAGTGGCTTCCTCGAGAAGGTCGGGATGATCTCCGAGATGATGCCGAAGGCCGGCAGGATCATGATGTAGACCTCGGGGTGCCCGAAGAACCAGAAGATGTGCTGGAACATCACCGGGTCGCCGCCGCCGGCGGCGGTGAAGAAGGTGGTGCCGAAGAAGTGATCGGTGAGCAGCATGGTCACCGCGCCCGCGAGCACCGGCATCACCGCGATCAGCAGGTACGCGGTAATCAGCCACGACCACACGAACAGCGGCATCCGCAGCAGCGTCATGCCGGGGGCGCGCATGTTCATGATGGTGACGATCACGTTGATGGCGCCGAGGATCGAGGACATGCCCATCAGGTGCACGGAGAAGATCAGCATCGGGAAGGCCGCGCCGGTCTGCAGGATGAGCGGCGGGTACATGGTCCAGCCGCCCGCCGGGGCACCGCCAGGGACGAAGAACGAGCCGATCAGCAGCGTGAACGCAAAGGGCAGGATCCAGAAGCTGAAGTTGTTGAGGCGCGGCAGCGCCATGTCGGGCGCGCCCACCTGCATCGGCACCATCCAGTTTGCGAGCCCGACGAACGCCGGCATGATCGCGCCGAAGATCATGATCAGCCCGTGCATGGTGGTGAGCGAATTGAAGAACTGCGGGTCGAAGAACTGCAGTCCCGGCCGGAACAGCTCGAGGCGGATGCATTCCGCGGCGATCCCGCCGATGAAGAACATCGTGCACGAGAGCACCAGGTACATCGTGCCGATGTCCTTGTGGTTGGTCGCGAATACCCAGCGGCGCCAGCCGTGCGGCTTGTGGTCGTGATCGTCGTGGGCGGCGGCGTGGGCGTGAGGCTCGGCCATGTCGGGAGTTCCTTGGGGGTGGATGTCAGCCCGCGGCGGCCACGGTGGCCGTGGCGGTCGCAGGTGCTCGGGTAGCGGGGGCGGCGGCTGCCGGGGCGGTGGCGTTGGGCAGTGGCCCCGTCGGAGCGCTCGCGCCCGGAGAGGCCGCCTGCTTCTGCTCGGCGGCGGTGTTCTTCAGCCACGTGTCGAAGTCGGCCCGGGAGCGCACGTCGACCACGATCGGCATGAACCCATGATCGCGGCCGCAGAGCTCGGCGCAGTTGCCGCGCAGCAGCCCCGTCCAGCCGTCGTCGACCTTGAACCAGGCTTCGTTGATGAAGCCGGGAATCGCGTCCTTCTTGACGCCGAGATCCTTCACCCACCAGGAGTGGATGACGTCGGCGCCGGTGATGAGGAGGCGCACCTTGACGCCGTTCGGCACCACCAGCGGGTGATCGACGTTCAGGAGGTAGTGGGGCACGGTGGTCGGATCGACGCCTGAGCCGAGCTCGCGGGCGGCATCGCTCGCGCGGTCGAGATGCGAGAAATACGTGACTCCCTGATCGAGGTAGTCGTACTCCCAGCCCCACTGAAAGCCCGTGACCTTGATGTTGAGCCCGGTCCTGGTCGTGTCCTCGATCTCGATCAGGGTGCGCGCCGCGGGCACCGCCATGGCGACGAGGATGATGACCGGGATGACGGTCCAGACGACCTCGACCTGGGTGTTGTGCACCAGGGTCGTGTCCGCGACGGCGCCCTTCGACTTGCGGAAGGCGATCATCGACCAGATCATGGCGCCGAACACCACCACGCCGATGACGACGCACACCCAGAAGATCTCCATGTGCAGCGCGTAGATCTTGCGGCTGATGTCGGTGACGCCCTGCGGCATGTTGAGCTGCGCCCAGCCGGACTCCTCGCCCCAGGCCGGGAGAGTGAGCGCCCCCGCGGCGGCGGCGAGGGCGAGTCGGGCGAGCGTTTTGCGGATCGTCATTCTTGTGCCTTACAGCGCGCGCCCGCCTCGAGGCGGGTGCGGCGCGAAAAATGCCGGAGCGGTCCCTTCAGCTCCCCGACCGCAGGCCCTTAAGGCCAGGAGGGCGACTCGTTGACGCGGCCAATGGCCCTGGCCAGGCGCCGGGCGAGTCCGCGCCGCTCCTCTTCGGTCAGAAAGCTGCCCAGCTCGCATTGGCGACCGTGCGACTCGATGGTGAGCCGGCTCGGATGCAGGCTTGCGGCGGGGCGGCGAAGTTTAACCTGCGCCCAATGCCGCGGGAACACGACCCGCTCGGTCCCGAGGCGCTGACGCGATTCGACGCTGACATTCGACTCGGTGACGGTGATGGTCTGGGAGTGGAAGCGGCGCTCGAGCGAGACCTTGAGCGCCCAGGCGAGCAGCAGCATCTCGAGCCCCGCGAACGGCAGAATCGGCCAGAAACCCTTGAGCGCGAGGAAGCCTCCCATGCCGAATGGCATCACGCAGGCGCTCGCGAAGAGGAGGCGCGCGCCGCGCACGGTGAGGGAGCAGTTCGGGCGGATCTCGATCGAAAGCGGCGCGACGTCCATGGCTTGCGTCCTGCGCGGATGGTAGCGCGCAGCCGCGGCGATTCAAATCACGCGGGAATCCCCGTCATTTTCGCGAGCCCGCACCGAGTCTCGCCGCCGCCTCCTCGAGCACCAGCGAGCCGGCATGCGCCCCCGCGTAGGGCACGATCGCGAGCGGCGGCGCGCCGAGGAGGCGCGTCAGCGTCGCGAGATTCTCACTCTCGCGCTCCATCGGCGGGCCTGAGCGGTTCGCGATCCAGCCGGCGAACGGGACGCCGTCCGCCTCGACGGCCCGCCGCGTGAGAGCCGCGTGGCTCAGGCACCCGAGCCTCAGCGCCACGACCAGCACGGCCGGCACGCCGAGCGCGCGCGCGATGCTCGCCATGCTCTCGCGGGCGTTGACCGGGGCGAGCCAGCCACCCGCCCCTTCGACGATCACCCGGTCGGAAGTGCCCACCAGTGCCAGGAAACCCGACTCTATAATGCCGATATCTATCTCGATCCTGACGTCTTCTGCCGCGATATGTGGCGAAATGGCCGGCTCGAAGCAATACGGGTTCACTTCCGGGTAGGTGAGCGATACGTCGCCGGCGGCCATGAGGGCCAGCGCGTCTGCGTTGCGCAGTCCCTCAGGTGTCCGCTCGGCGCCCGATGCGACGGGCTTCATGACCGCGACGCGCTCGCCGGCTCTCGCGAAAGCGCGCGCGAGAGCGCAGGCGACGACCGTCTTGCCGACGCCGGTGTCGGTTCCGGTGATGAACAATCCGCGGCCGGCCATCAGGAGCGCGCCTCCCTGCGGCGAATCGCGCCCGGCGCGATGTGCACCTCGCCCGGCGGCGCGGCGGAGTGCGCGGCGCCGCCCGCACCCCAGCTCGCGCCGTAGATGACCTCGTAGGTGGCGGGCAGCGAGCCGCCGCGGCGCCATGCCTCGTAGGCCGCCGTCATGCGGGCAAGGCGCGCGCGCCCCATGAGCGCGCGGGGTCGCCCGGCGGTCACGTTGTGCGCGCCGATCGCCTTGAGATCCCGCATCAGCGTGAGCGCATCGGGAAACTCGAGCTCGATACGATCGACGTCCAGCACCGGCTCCGTGAGGCCGCTGCGCGCGAGGGCGTCGCCGACGTCGTGCACGTCGAGGAAGCGGTTCACGTGGTTGTGGCCGTCGGCGCTCGCCCATGCGGCCCGCAGCTCCTTCAGAGTGTCGGGGCCGAAGGTGCTGAAGACGAAGAAGCCGCCCGGCCGCACGACCCGCCGCACTTCGGCGAGCGCCTGCTCGAGCGGCTCGCACCACTGCAGCACGAGGCTCGAGAACACGAGGTCGACGCACGAGGGCGCCAGCGGCAGCTGCAGGGCGTCCGCGTTGAGGCGCGCGAAGCGCCGCCACAGCCCCTGGTTGCGCCGCGCCTCGCGCAGCATCCCGGGGGCGATGTCGAGCGCGATCACCAGCGCGCGCGGGTAGCGGCGCTTCAACTCGCGCGTCACGCGGCCCGTGCCGCAGCCCAAATCGAGCACCACGCGCGGCGCGAAATCGAAAGCCGCGAGCCGCTCGAGGAGCTCGGTCGAAACCTGCGCCTGCAGGCCCGCAGCGGCCTCGTAGCCCGCGCTCGCCCGGTCGAACGCGGCGCGCAGCCGCTCGCGGTCGAGACGGAAGGCGTCTGCGCTCTCAGCCACGCAGGAATCCTTCCAGCGCGGCGAGGAACTGCTCGCGGTTCGAGAGGAAGGGCACGTGACCCGCGCCGCGCAGCTGCCGGAAACGCCCGTGCGGGAGCGCGGCGGCGAGCACTCTCGATGCCGCCGCGGGCGTGATGCGGTCGTGCTGGCCGGCGAGCACCAGGGTAGGCGCGCGTACCTGCGACAGCTGCGGCCGCAGGTCTCCCTGCCGCAGCCGCTCGAGGCCCCAGGCGAGCGCGTCGGATTGCGCGCTGCCGCCTCTCTCGAGCGCGGCGCGCAGCCGCTCGAGTACCCGGCCCGCGGTCCGCGCCGCGAGACCGCGCACCTGCGACTTGAGGAACCCGCTCACGGCTTGCGCGGGCTGCGCGCGCACCTCGCCCGCGAGCCGCTCGAGCGAGGCTTCCTTCAGTCCGAAGCGCAACCCGGGGCCGGCGAGAAACCGCGGCGTGGTCGCGACCAGGACCAGCCGCTCTATGCCGGCGGGCATCGCCGCCGCCAGATCGAGCGCGAACTGCCCGCCGAGCGACCAGCCGAGGAGGTGGTAGCGGGTCGTTAGCGGGGCGAGGGTCTCGTGCACGCGGAAGGTCTGTGCCGCGGGGCTGAGGGCCGCGCCGTCCCAGTCGCTGCGGCCGTGCCCGGGCAGGTCGATGGTGATCACCCGGAAGCGCCGCGACAGCGCCGGCGCGAGCTCGTCCCACACCCGCAGGTTCATCCCCCAGCCGTGCAGCAGCACGAGGTCGCGCCGCCCGCGCCCGCTCACCTCGGCGTTGAGCGCGCTCACGCCGGCACGCGCGCGCGCAGCCGCTCGCAGCAGTGCCCGAGCGCCCCGGCGAGCTCGTCGATCTGCGCCTCGGTGTGCGCCGCCGTGAGCGAGACGCGCAGCCGCGCCGTCCCCTTCGGCACCGTCGGCGGGCGGATGGCCGCGACCCACAGGCCTTGGGCGGCGAGCGCGCTTTGCGCCGCGAGCACCGCGGCTTCGCTGCCGAGCACCACGGGCTGGATGGGCGTGCGCGAGAGCCCGAGCGGCACCTGCGCTTCGAGGGCGCGCCGGCGGAAGCGCTCGATGCGCGCCGCGAGGCGCGCACGCCGCCAGTCCTCGGCCTGGATGAGCGCGAGCGCCGTGCGGCTCGCCGCCGCGACCGGCTGCGGCAACGCGGTCGTATAGATGTAGGGGCGCGCCTTCTGCATGAGGTAGTCGATCAGGTCGGCGTCGCCTGCGACGAAGGCGCCGAAGGACCCGAAGGCCTTGCCGAGCGTGCCGATCAGTACCGGCACGTCCGCGCCGCTCATCCCGCACTCCTCGAGCGTGCCGCGCCCGCTGGCGCCGGTGACCCCGAGGCCGTGCGCATCGTCGACCACGAGCCAGGCGTCCGCCCGGCGCGCGAGGCGCGCGAGCGCCGCGAGCGGCGCGAGATCGCCGTCCATGCTGAAGACGCCGTCGGTGCCGATCACCGCGGTACGCGCCGCGTCTTCCTCGAGCGCCGCACCCGCCGCCGCCGCGTCGGCGTGCGCGTAGCGCCTTAAGCGCGCACCCGCGAGCTGCGCGCCGTCGATGAGCGAGGCGTGGCTCAGGCGATCGAGCAGGATCCGCTCGCCGCGCCCGGCGAGCGCGCTCATGACGGCCAGGTTGGCCATGTAGCCGGTCGAGAAGACGAGCGCGCGCTCGCGGCGCGTGAAGGCCGCGAGCTCCTCCTCGAGGCGCTCGTGCTCGGTGCCGTGTCCGGTTACGAGATGCGAGGCGGCGCTGCCGGCCCCGGCGTCCCGGGCGGACGCACCCATCGCGGCGGCGAGCGCGGGGTGGCGGGCGAGACCTAGGTAGTCGTTGATGCTGAAGTCGACGAGCGTGCGGCCGCCTAGCGCCAAGCGCGCGCGGCTGGCGGCGTCCGCGAAGCCCTCGACGGTGGTGCGGCGGCGCCGAAGCTGCGCGGCTTCGAGCCGCGCCAGCGCCTCAGGAAGCGCGCGCGCGGCTCGCGTCATGGCCGGCGCATGCCGGGGCTGGCGCGCTCGCGCCGGCGGCCGCCGCGGCGGGTGCCCGCGCGGCGCTCACCTTGAGCCGTGCGAGGAGCTGCCGGTCGCGCTCGACATCCGGGTTGCCGGTGGTGAGGAGCCTCTCGCCGTAGAAGATGGAGTTGGCGCCGGCGAGCAGGCACAGCGCCTGCAGCTCGTCCGACATCGCCTCCCGCCCGGCCGACAGCCGCACCTGGGCGCGCGGCATGGTGACGCGCGCCACCGCGATCGCGCGCACGAAGTCGAACGGATCGACGTCCGGCACGCCCTCGAGCGGCGTGCCCGGCACCTTCACCAGGCGGTTGATGGGGACGCTCTCGGGGTGCTGCGGCAGATTGGCGAGCGTCTGCAGCAGCCGCGCGCGGTCGCCGACCGACTCGCCCATGCCGACGATGCCGCCGCAGCACACGCTGATGCCGGCGGCGCGTACCGCCGCGAGCGTGTCGAGCCGGTCCTGATAGGTGCGCGTCGTGATGATCTCGCCGTAGAACTCCGCCGAGGTGTCGAGATTGTGGTTGTAGTAGTCGAGCCCGGCCTCGCGGAGGCGCGCGGCCTGCGCCGGCGTCAGCATGCCGAGCGTCGCGCAGCTCTCGAGGCCGAGCGCGCGCACCTCGCCGATCATCGCCGCGACCACCTCGAGGTCGCGCTCTTTGGGCGCCCGCCACGCGGCTCCCATGCAGAAGCGGGTCGCGCCAGCCGCGCGGGCGCGGCCGGCGGCATCGCGCACCGCGGCGACCTCGAGCAGCGCCTCGCGTTTCAATCCCGTCTCGTAGCGCACGCTCTGCGGGCAGTAGGCGCAGTCCTCGGGGCAGGCGCCGGTCTTGATGGAGAGCAGCGTTGCGAGCTGCACCGCGTTCGGATCGTGCCAGGCGCGGTGCACGCGCTGCGCGCGGAACATGAGGTCCATGAACGGCAGCGCGAACAGCGCCTCGACTTCCGGGAGCGTCCAGTCGTGGCGCGGCGGCTCGCGTGCATCCTTCATGGGCCGACCATGCACGAGCGCGCCGTGCCATGTCAACGCAACGGGTCGCCCAAAGTCGACAATCGACTAATGCCGCAGCAACTGCACCAGGAACGCGACCGCCACGGCGAGCGCCCCGAGCACCGCCACCAGCACCGCTCCTGCGGCGCAGTCCTTGACGAGGCGGATGCGCGGGTGCTGCTCGGGGTTCACCTGATCGGCGAGCTCCTCGAGCGCGGTGTTCATGAGCTCGGCCGCGAGCACCAGCGCGCTGGCGAGCAGCGCCAGCGCCCACCACACCGGGCGCGGGCGCAGCACGCTGAGCCCGGCGATCACCGCCAGCAGCGCCCCGGCCTGAAACTTGACGCTGTGCTCGGCGCGCAGCGCGTGGGTGATGCCGTTCAAGGCGTATCTGAGGCGCGCGGCGAACGGGTGATTCTTCCAGGCCACGGCGGTGCGCTTCAGCTCTTGTAGACGTACTGCAGCAGGATGCCGACGAAGACCGCGAGCCCGACGTACTGGTTATTGAGGAAGGCGCGCAGGCTCCCGGCCGGGTCGCGCCTGCGGATGAGCCACTGCTGCCACAGGAACAGCAGCCCGGCGGCGATCACGCCTCCCTGGAACCAGCGGCCGAAGTGCATGTCGTCGCCCGCCAGGTAGAGCGCGTACAGCATCATCAGCTGCATCACGGCGATCAGCAGCTTGTCCATGTCGGCGAACAGGATGGCGCTCGACTTGACTCCGATCTTGATGTCGTCCTCGCGGTCGATCATGGCGTAGATCGTGTCGTACATGGCCGCCCAGATCACCGCGGCGATGTACAGCACCCAGCACACCCGGGGGAGCGAGCCGAGCTGCGCCGCGAAGGCCATCGGCACGCTCCAGCCGCCGAAGGAGATGCCGAGGTACAGCTGCGGCATGGGGAAGACCCGCTTGACGAACGGGTAGGAGATGGTGAGCAGCGCGCCGATGCCGGCGAGCTTCACCGTGAGCTCATCGAGCCTGGTGACCAGATAGAGCGCCGCACCGATCAGCAGCGCGAACAGCACCAGCGCCTCCCTCGGGGTCACGAGGCGCGCGGCGAGCGGCCGGTCGCGCGTGCGCCGCACGTGCGGGTCGATGTCGCGGTCGGCGAAGTCGTTGATCACGCAGCCTGCGGCCCGCATCGCCACCACCCCGAGCACGAACACGACGAGAACCTTCGGCTTGGGTCGCCCGGCCCCCGCGACCCACAGCGCCCACAGCGCCGGCCACAGCAGAAGCCACGTCCCCACCGGGCGATCGAGCCGCATGAGGCGCGCGTACTGGGTGAGGCGCCGCGTGAGCCGCCACGAGAACGGCGCCTCGGGGAAGACCGGCGCCGGCGGGACGGCCTCGGCAGCGCGCGATGGCGTCGAAGAAGGTGCCACTGGAGAGCCCGGCGACGAAGGAGGTGCCACTGGAGACCCAGGCGCTTGGGGCGTCGCTGGCGTGACCGGAAGCTCGGGGGCGGCGGCAGACATAGGTGGCGTCTATGTTAGCCCACGCGCCCGTAGCGCTCGCCCGAGCCGATCCAGCGTGCGGCGAGCGCGGCGCAGCTCTCCGGGCTCGACTCGAGGCGCTCCGCCGCGGCCTGCACCTTGGGCAGCAGGTCCGCGTCGCGCATCAGGTCTGCGACGCGCAGCTGCGCGAGCCCGGTCTGGCGCGTACCGAGCAGCTCGCCCGGTCCGCGCAGCTCGAGATCCCGCCGCGCGATCTCGAAGCCGTCGTTGGTCGCGCGGATGACCTTGAGCCGCGCGCGCGCCTGCTCCGAGAGCGGTGCGCGGTAGAGCAGCACGCAGCTGCTCGCCTCGGCGCCGCGGCCGACGCGCCCGCGCAGCTGGTGCAACTGGGCGAGCCCCATGCGCTCGGCATTCTCGATGACCATGAGCGTGGCGTTCGGCACGTCGACGCCGACCTCGATTACGGTCGTGGCGACCAGCAGTTGGATCCTGCCCGCCTTGAACGCGAGCATCGCCTGATCTTTTGGCGTCGGCGGCATGCGTCCGTGCACGAGGCCGACGCGCACCCCGGGCAGTGCCGCGGCGAGCGCCGCCGCGGTCTCTTCCGCGGCCTGGGCGCGCAGCTCGTCGGACTCGTCGATCAGCGGACACACCCAGTACACCTGCCGCCCGGCGCCGCAGGCGCCGACGATGCGCGCCACCACCTCGGCGCGCCGCTCCTCGGGCAGCACCACGGTCTGCACCGGCGTGCGGCCGGGCGGCAGCTCGTCGATCACCGAGATGTCGAGGTCGGCGTAGGCGGTCATGGCGAGCGTGCGCGGGATCGGCGTCGCGGTCATGATGAGCTGGTGCGGCACGCGGCCCGCCCCCCGGCCCTTCTCCGCGAGCTCGAGGCGCTGCTGCACGCCGAAGCGGTGCTGCTCGTCGACGATGACGAGCGCGAGGCCCGCGAACCCGATCCCTTCCTGAAACAGCGCGTGGGTGCCGACCACGACGCGGATCTCGCCCGAGGCGAGACCCGCGAGCGCGCTGCGGCGCGTACGCGCGCTCTGCCCGCCCGCGAGCAGCGCCACGGGAATCCCGAGCGGACGGAACCACTGCTGAAAATTGCGCCAGTGCTGCTCGGCGAGCAGCTCGGTCGGCGCCATGAGCGCCGCCTGGGCGCCCGTACCCGCGGCGCGCGCGGCCGCGGCCGCCGCGATCACCGTCTTGCCGCAGCCCACATCGCCCTGCAGCAGGCGCACCATCGGCACGGCCGCGGCGAGATCCACCTCGACGTCGGCGAGGGCGCGCGCCTGCGCCCGCGTGAGCGCGAAGGGCAGCGCGGCGATGAGGCGGCGTGCGAGGCCTTGCTCGTCGTCGAGGCCCAGGGTCCGGGCGCTCTTCAGCGCGCGCCGGCGAACGCGCAGCGACAGGTGATGCGCGAGCAGCTCCTCGAAGGCGAGGCGCCGCTGCGCCGGGTGGCGGCCGGCGGCGAGCACGGCAAGCTGCGCCTCGCGCGGCGGGCGATGCAGATACGCGAGCGCCTCGGCGAGGGTCGGCAGTCCCGGCGGCAGCCCCGAATGCGGCGGGATGAGGTCGGTGAGACCCGAGCGCGCGAGGCCCTCGAGCGCCTGAGCGATGAGCGCGCGCAGCCGCCCCTGCGGCACGCCCTCGGTCAGCGGGTAGATCGGCGTCAGGGTCTCCTCGAGCGGCGCCGCCTCGGCCGTGAGGCGCCGGTATTCGGGGTGCACCATCTCGAGCCCGAGCGGGCCGCGGCGCACCTCGCCGAAGGCCCGCAGGCGCGTGCCGCGCGCGAGGCCCTGGGCCTGGGTGGCGGAGAAATAGAAGAAGCGCAGCGTGAGGAAGCCCGAGCCGTCGGCAATCCGCGTGAGCAGCTGTCGGCGCCGGCGGTACGCCACCTCGGTGAGCTGCACCTCGCCTTCCACGCTGGCGCGCGCTCCGGGGCTGAGTGTGCCGATGGCGCTGATGCGGGTGCGGTCCTCGTACCGCAGCGGCAGGAGGAACGGGAGATCGGCGACGCTCGGGACGCCGAGCCGCCCGAGGCGCGCGGCGAGCGCGGCGCCGACGCCGCGCAGCGCGGTGACCGGGCGGCTGCCGGCGTCCCGCGCCGGCGCACCCGTGCAATCTGCCGG
>DAHUXE010000101.1 GCA_027307325.1 Gammaproteobacteria bacterium
CTCGATCACCTCCATCCAGGCGGTGTATGTGCCGGCCGACGATCTGACCGACCCCTCGCCCGCGACCACCTTCGCGCACCTCGATGCGACCGTGGTGCTGTCGCGCCAGATCGCCTCGCTCGGCATCTACCCGGCGGTCGACCCGCTCGATTCCACCAGCCGCCAGCTCGATCCCCTGGTGGTCGGCGAGGAGCACTACAACACCGCGCGCGGCGTGCAGGCGGTGCTGCAGCGCTACAAGGAACTGCAGGACATCATCGCGATCTTAGGGATGGACGAGCTCTCGGAAGAGGACAAGCTCACCGTGTACCGCGCGCGCAAGGTGCAGCGCTTCCTGTCGCAGCCCTTCAACGTCGCCAAGGTGTTCACCGGCCAGGACGGCAAGATCGTGCCGCTCAAGGACACCATCCGCGGCTTCAGGGGCATCATCGGCGGCGAGTTCGACGCGCTTCCCGAGCAGGCCTTCTACATGGTGGGCGGCATCGAGGAAGCGGTCGCCAAGGCGAAGACGCTGCAGTAAAGACCACCGGGGAAATCCGCATGGCTGAGCCACAGACCATCCACGTCGACATCGTGAGCGCCGAGGGCGAGCTGTTCTCCGGGGCCGCGACTGAAGTTTTCGCGCCGGCCTCGCAGGGCGACCTCGGCATCCTGCCGCGGCACGCCCCGCTCCTCACGCTGCTCAAGCCCGGGGAGGTGCGGGTGCGCACCCCCGAGGGCGAGGAGCAGCATTTCTTCGTCGGCGGCGGCGCGCTCGAGGTGCAGCCCTCGCGCGTCACGGTGCTCGCCGACACGGCGCTGCGCGCCCGCGACATCGACGAGGCGGCGGCGCTCGCCGCCCGGCAGCGCGCCGAGGACGCCCTGCGGGAGAAGGGCGGCCACATGACGGAGGCCGAAGCGCTCGCGGAGCTGGCGCGCGTCGCCGCCATGATGAAGGTGCTGAAGCGGCTGCGCGACCAGCGGGGCTGATCAGCTGGACGGCGGAACAGATGCTGTTTCCCCGCCGGGTGCGCCGCAGGCGCCACCGCCGGGCCTGGCCGCGGGACTGAAGCAGAACCTGAGCGGCGCGCTCGCGCTCATGGCGCTGCGCCGGCGCTGGCCGCCGCGTTTCGCAGTGGGCTTCGACCAGCTCGCCGCGCTCCTGGTGGTGAATCTCGCCGTCTGGGCGCTGCTCGACCGGCTGCACGCCGAGCCGCATGCCGGGTTCGCACCGGACGGCCTCTTCGGCTGGGCCTGTTACCTGCTGCTGGCGCATCTCGCCTGTGCGCTGGTGGCGCGCGTCGAGAGCCGCGCCGCGCCGACGCGCGCCCTCATCGTGACGGTGCTCGCCGTGGCGCCGTTCGTGCTGACCTTGCTGTGGCTCGCCGGGGACGTTCCCTGGCTCGCGGCGCGGCCGGTGCTGGCGACGGTGCTGGCGCTCGCCTATCTCGCGGTGCTCGCCGTGCGCGTGGTGGGAGCCGCATTCGGCCCGGTGCGCGCAGCTCCCGCGGTGCTGGCCGTCGCACTGGTGCTCGCCTCGCCCTGGGCGCTCGCCTGGCTCGATCTCGATACCCGCCTGTGGGTGCCGCCGGAGGCGGAGGAGGCGCAGGCCGACGACGACCCGGCCGCGGCCGAGGCGCTCCTCTACGATCAGCCGGCGCGCATCGCCGCCGTGGTCGGGCGCGTCACGCCGTCGCAGCCGGGCGCGCCACGCGCTTACTTCGTCGGCTTCGCGGGCGATTCGGACCCCGAGGTCTTCAGCCGCGAGGCGCAATTCGCCCGGCAGGCGTTCGCGGCGCGCTTCGGCTCCGCCGACCGCTCGGTACTCCTCATCAATGACGCCGGGGACCGCGACTCGTGGCCGCTCGCGAGCCTCTCCGGCCTCGGGCAGGCGCTGACGCTCCTCGCCAGGCGTATGGATCCTGAGCAGGACGTGCTGGTGTTGTTTCTCACCTCGCACGGCTCGGAGGACGGCCTCGAGGTGCGCAACGGCACGCTGCCGCTCGCGCAGCTCGAGCCCGAGGACCTGCGGCAGGCGCTCGATGAGTCCGGGATCCGCTGGCGCGTGGTGGTGATCTCGGCGTGTTATGCCGGGGTGTTCATCGATGCGCTGAAGAGCGAGACCACCGCAATCGTGACCGCCTCGGATGCCACCCACAGCTCCTTCGGCTGCCAGGAGGGCAGCGATCTCACCTGGTTCGGCGAGGCCTTCCTCAGGGAGGCGCTGCCGGCGAGCGACTCGCTCGAGGAGGCATTCGGCAAGGCCGCGAAGCTCATCGCGCAGCGCGAGGCGAGCGAGCACGAGGCGCATTCCAACCCGCAGCTCTATGTCGGTGAGCTGATGCGCCACAAGCTCCGGGAGCTCGAGTCCTCGCACCCCGCCGCCGCGGGCGTGAGCCCGGTGATCGTCGCCCGCTAGGGTACAATTTGCCGATGCGCAAGACCGCTCAGCGGGCCGCGGCGCGCCGCAACCCCGCGCCCGCCCCGGCACCTCTCTCGGTGGTGATCCTCGCCGCGGGAGAGGGCAAGCGCATGAAGTCATCGCTGCCGAAGGCGCTGCAGCCGCTCGCCGGCCGGCCGCTTCTGAAGCACGTCATCGACACCGCGCGCTCGCTCGAGCCGGCCGCCATCCACGTGGTGTACGGGCATGGCGGCGAGCGGGTACGCGCGGCGCTCGACGGCGAGCCGGTCACCTGGACGCTGCAGGCGGAGCGCCGCGGCACGGGACATGCGCTGCTGCAGGCGATGCCGCACATCCCGGACGGACACACGGTGCTGGTGCTGTACGGCGACGTGCCGCTGCTCCGCCGCGCCACGCTCCTCGAGCTGCTCGCGGGCGCCGCCGGCGCCGCGGTCGGACTCCTCACCATGCGTAGCGACGACCCGGCGGGCTACGGCCGCGTCGTGCGCGCGCGCGGCGGGCGCGTGCGCCGCATCGTCGAGGAGCAGGACGCAAGCCGCGCCGAGCTCGCCATCCGCGAATGCAACACCGGGGTGCTGTCGGCTCCCGCGCGGCTGCTGCGCCGCTGGCTCTCGCTCGTGAAGCCCGACAATTCCCAGGGCGAGTACTACCTGACCGACGTCATACAGCTCGCGGTGCGCGAGCGCGTCCCCGTGCAGCCGGTCGTAGCGGCGCGCAACATCGAGGTCCGCGGCGTCAACGACAAGTCGCAGCTCTCCGAGCTCGAGGCCGCATGGCGGGCCTCGCGCGCGCACGAGCTGATGCTCGCCGGAGTCACACTGGCCGATCCCGCGAGAGTCGACGTGCGCGGCTCGGTCACGCACGGCGCGGACGTGTTCCTCGACGTGAACGTGGTGCTCGAGGGACGGGTGGTGCTCGGCGACGGCGTGCGAGTCGGTCCCGGCTGCGTGATCCGCAACAGCGAGATCGGCGCCGGCACCGAAGTGTTCGCGCACTGCGTGATCGATCAGGCGGTGATCGGGCCGGAGTGGAACATCGGGCCGTTCGCGCGGTTCCGGCCGAGCTCGACGCTCAGCAAGGGCGTGCACATCGGCAACTTCGTCGAGGTGAAGAACTCGCGCCTCGGGGAGGGCTCCAAGGCCAACCATCTCGCCTACCTAGGGGACGCGCAGCTCGGCGCCCGGGTCAATATCGGCGCCGGGACCATCGTCGCCAACTACGACGGCGCCAACAAGCACCGCACCACGATCGAGGACGACGTGCACACGGGCAGCAACAGCGTGCTGGTCGCTCCCATCGTGGTGGGCGCCGGCGCCACCATCGGCGCGGGCTCCACCGTGACGCGCGCGGTCCCCGCGGGCAGGCTCACCGTCGCCCGTGCGCGCCAGCACACCGTCGAGGGATGGCAGCGGCCGGTCAAGCAGAAGAAGTAGACGCTGCGAGGGGTCGACGCAGGAATAGCGCGCCGCCGTGCACCGCGACCCCGGTCACGCCTTGCCCGCCATAGTCAGCGTTCGCGGGCGTTTTGAGGCACACTTGGCGACCCGGCTGCCCGGCGAGGGCGCCGCGGATTTCTTCAGTCGAGCCCGAGGCAGTGACGCCATGTGCGGAATAGTCGGAGCGGTTGCCGAGCGCGATATCGTCCCCGTGCTGATGGAGGGCCTGAGGAGGCTCGAGTACCGCGGCTA
Organism: Gammaproteobacteria bacterium; assembly: GCA_027307325.1. Taxonomy (GTDB): domain Bacteria; phylum Pseudomonadota; class Gammaproteobacteria; order Steroidobacterales; family Steroidobacteraceae; genus 13-2-20CM-66-19. The sequence goes on from DAHUXE010000101.1 coordinate 4,090, forward strand.
CGACTCGGCCGGCATCGCGGTGCTGAACGGCACCCGGCATCTGACGCGGCTGCGCACCGTTGGCAAGGTGCGCATGCTCGACGAGGCGCTCGCGCACCACCCGACTTCCGGCAACATCGGCATCGCCCACACCCGCTGGGCCACTCACGGCGCGCCGAGCGAGCGTAACGCCCACCCGCACATCTCCCGCGACGGGCTCGCCATCGTCCACAACGGCATCATCGAGAATCACGAGGAGCTGCGTGCCGATCTCGAGCGGCGCGGCTACCAGTTCGCCTCCGAGACCGACACCGAGGTCATCGCGCACCGCGTGCACTATCACCTGCAGACCCGGCACGACCTCTTCGAGGCGGTACGCGCCACGGTCGCGGAGCTCAAGGGCGCGTACGCGCTGGTGGTGGTGAGCGAGCACGATCCCGACCGGCTGATCCTCGCCCGCGAGGGCTGCCCGGTAGTGGTGGGGCTCGGGAGGGACGAGAACTTCGTGGCCTCGGACGTCGCGGCGCTGCTGCCGGTGACGCGCCGCTTCATGTTCCTCGAGGAAGGCGACGTCGCCGAGGTGCGGCGCACGGCGGTGCGCGTCATCGGCCGCGACGGCGCGCCGGTCGAGCGCGCGGTGCGCGAGAGCGAGCTGTCGGCGGATGCCGCCGAGAAGGGCCCGTTCGCGCACTACATGCTCAAGGAGATCCACGAGCAGCCGCGCGCGCTCGCCAACACGCTGCAGGAGCGCGTCGCCAACGGACACCTGCTCGAGGCGGCGTTCGGCCCGGCGGCCACCGCGGTGCTGAAGCGCACCCGCAACGTGCACATCGTCGCCTGCGGCACGAGTTTCCACGCCGGCTGCGTGGCGCGCTACTTCATCGAGCAGATCGCCAAGATCCCGTGCGCGGTCGACATCGCGAGCGAGTACCGCTACCGCAGCCCCCTGGTGCCGCCCGACACGCTGTTCGTGACCATTTCGCAGTCGGGCGAGACCGCGGATACGCTGGCGGCGCTGCGGCTCGCCAGTCAGTCGGGCTACCTCTCGCAGCTCGCGATCTGCAACGTGCCGGAGAGCTCGCTGGTGCGCGAGTCCGAGCTCGTCATGCTGACGCGCGCGGGACCCGAGATCGGCGTGGCCTCCACCAAGGCCTTCACTACGCAGCTCGCCGCTCTCGGCATGCTGGTGGTGGCGCTGGCACGCCATCGCGGCGCCGATCCCGAGCGCGAGCGCGGCCTCGTGACGCGCCTCATCGAGCTGCCGTCCCTGATCGAGAAGACGCTGCAGCTCGATCCGGTGATCAGGCGCCTCGCCGAGCAGCGCTTCGCCGACAAGCACCATGCCCTGTTTCTCGGTCGCGGCGCGCTTTACCCGATCGCCATGGAAGGGGCGCTCAAGCTCAAGGAAATCTCCTACATCCACGCCGAGGCCTATCCGGCCGGCGAGCTCAAGCACGGGCCGCTCGCGCTGGTGGATGCTGACATGCCGGTGGTCGCGGTCGCCCCCAACAACGATCTGCTCGAGAAGCTCAAGTCCAACCTCATGGAAGTGCGCGCGCGCGGCGGCGAGCTGATCGTGTTCGCCGACCCCGAGGCCGGCATCAGTGCGAGCGACGGCGTCACGGTCATCGAGATGCCGAAGCACGTTACGTACGTTCAAGCGCCGGTGGTGTACACGGTGCCCTTGCAACTGCTCGCCTACCACGCGGCGATCCTGCGCGGCACGGACGTCGACCAGCCGCGCAACCTCGCCAAGAGCGTGACGGTGGAATAGCCCGCTCGAGTCCGCCGCGGCGCGCGCGCGAGCAGCAAGAAGCGGCGCGGGTCCCCGGTGAGCCGGCCGGACTAGGAATCGCGGCTGCCCTGCGATACCAGCCGCAACGTGCCCGGGGTGAAATGTCACCCGTTGAACGAAGGGCCGTTGGACTCAAGCGCAGGAGGACGCCACATGTGTCTCGCCGATGGACTACCCGAGCTCGATGACGCGCGAGGCGCGCGGATCCCGCCACGCCGGCAGCGCGGCAGGATCCGGCCGCTCACCTGGATCGTCACCATCGCTCTCACGCCGGTGCTGCTCTACGACGTGTGGCAGACCGTGCAGGACGTGAAGCACCGGCACGCGCCCGGCGCCTACGAGATCGCCGCCAACCTGGACTCGCCCGCCGCCGCCTGGCCACGCGGACTCTCATACTGAGGGCTCGCGAAGGACCAGTGATCAATATTTGTCGTCATATATAGCGATTAAAAACAATAAATTGCTTTAATTCGCTTTAAACGACGAATAAAATAATGTGATATAATTCGCCCCTTGAGACGATTTCTAAGAGGCGAAACATGAAACTGACCCGCGAGCTGACCGACTCCGCGGTTCTCGAGGAGCTCGGTGGGCGCCTGGCGCGCGCCCGTATCGACGCCAATCTCCCGCAGGCGCACCTCGCCGGGGAGGCGGGCGTCGGCAAGCGTACGATCGAGCGGCTCGAAGCCGGACGCGGCACGGACGTGCGCGTGCTCGTGCGCGTGCTGCGCGCGCTCGGCCTGATGGAGGGCCTGGAGAGCCTCATCCCCGCGGCGCCGCAGAGTCCCATGGCGCTGCTGCGGCTCAGGGGCCGCGAGCGCAAGCGCGCCGGTCACCCACGCCGCAGGACGGGCGGCACGGGCGCGGCGCCCCCCGCGGCCCCGTGGAAGTGGAGCGAGTAGCCGATGGCCACGGTGGCCGAAGTGCGGCTCTGGGGCAGAACGATCGGCGCGGTCTCGCTCGAGGAGGGCGCGCGGACGTGCGCCTTCCAGTACGACCCGGCCTTCGTCGCGAGCGGCATCCAGCTCTCCCCGCTCACCATGCCGCTGTCGCGGCGCGTGTACCAGTTTGCCTCGCTCCCGGCCGCTTCGTTCCACGGGCTGCCGGGCCTGCTGGCGGACTCGCTGCCCGACCGTTTCGGCCATGCGCTGATCGATGCCTGGCTCGCAACGCAGGGGCGCAGCCCCGGGAGCTTCAGCGCCGTCGAGCGGCTCTGCTACATCGGCGTGCGCGGCATGGGCGCTCTCGAGTACGCCCCGGCCGTCGGCCCCCCGTTGCGCCGCTCGGCCAGGGTCAGGGTCGACGCGCTGGTGGCGCTCGCCTCCGAGGTGCTCACGCACCGCGATGCCCTGCGGGCCTCGTTCGCGCCGCCCGGGCGCCACGCGGGGCTCGAGGAGATTCTGCGCGTCGGCACCTCGGCCGGCGGCGCGCGTGCCAAGGCCGTCATCGCCTGGAACCCGCACACCAACGAGGTGCGCTCGGGCCAGGTGCGGGCGCCGCCGGGCTTCGGCTACTGGCTGCTGAAGTTCGACGGCGTCACCGCCAACCGTGACAAGGAGCTCGAGGACCCGAAGGGCTACACCACAATCGAGTACGCCTACTCGCTCATGGCGCGCGCCGCCGGCATCGACATGACCGAGTGCCGGCTGCTCGAGGAGGGCGGCCGGCGGCACTTCATGACGCGGCGCTTCGACCGCGACGGCGACGGCGGCAAGCTCCACATGCAGTCACTGGGCGCGCTCGCGCACTTCGATTTCAACTCGGCCGGCGCACATTCCTACGAGCAGGCCTTCGACGTGATGCGCCGCCTCGCGCTGCCGATGCGCGCCCTCGAGCAGCAGTTTCGCCGCATGCTCTTCAACGTGGTGGCGCGCAATCAGGACGATCACGTGAAGAACATCGCGTTTCTCATGGACAAGAGCGGCGGCTGGTCGCTGTCACCGGCCTTCGACGTGACATACGCCTACAACCCGCAGGGCGCATGGACCGCGCGGCATCAGATGAGCATCAACGGCAAGACCGAAGGCTTCACCCGCGAGGACTTCCGCGCCTGCGCGGAGAGCGCGGGCCTGAAGCGCGGCGCCGACACCGGGATCCTCGCCGAGGTCGCGGCCGCCGCCGCCGACTGGCCGCGCTACGCGCAGGTTGCGGGCGTCAACGCGGCGCAGCGCGAGCAGATCACGCGTACGCTGCGGCTCGAATTCCCTCAGGACTGAGCCTTAAGCCGCCCCGGCGGCTCGAGGTTCCCGTAACTCGACGCGCCACGGTACGATGCCGCGGATGGCCGCCACCCGCGCCCTGTCCGCCGCGGACCTGCTCGCCGGAATCTCCATCGCGGGGCTGCTGCTGCCCGAGGCGGTCGCGTACTCGGGAGTGGCGAGCCTGCCGCCGCAGGCCGGCGTGATCGCGCTGTTCGCGGGGCTCATCTGCTACGGCCTGATCGGCCGCAGCCGCTTCGCCATCGTCTCGGCGACTTCCTCCTCGGCGGCGGTGCTCGCTTCGGCGATGCCCGCCCTGGGGGTGAGCGGCGCGGCGCAGCGCGCCGCGCTCGCCTCGCTCCTGGTGGTGGGGGCGGGAGTCGCGTTCGCGCTGTGCGCGGCGCTGCGGCTCGGCGCCATGTCGAGCCTCATCGCGAGGCCGGTGCTGCGCGGCTACGCCTTCGGGCTGGCGCTGGTGATCGCCGTCAAGCAGTGGCCGACGATCACCGGGATGCACGTGACCAGCGGCGGTTTCTTCGCGCTGATCGCGGAGCTGCTGCGCGGCCTGCCTTCCTGGCAGCTGCCGTCGCTCGGCTGCGGAATGGCCGCGCTCCTCGGGCTGTTCGCGCTCGAGCGTGCGCGGCGCGTGCCCGGGGCGCTGGTGGTGATCGTCGCCGGGATCGCCGCCGCCGGCTGGCTCGCGGCGCACGGCGTGGCGCTCACCGGACCGGTCGATCTGACACCCGCGCTGCCGCACTTCGTGCTGCCGGACGGCACGCACTGGCTGCCGGTGGCGGAGTTCTCGCTGGCGCTCATGTTCATTCTCTACGCCGAGTCCTACGGCTCGATCCGCGTCTATGCCCTGAAGCACGACGAGGCGGTGCGGCCCGACCGCGATCTCATCGCGCTCGGCGTCGCCAACGCGGTCGCGGGGCTGCTGCAGGGGACGCCGGTCGGCGCCGGCTACTCCGCCACTTCCGCCAACGAGGCCGCCGGCGCGCGCTCGCGCGGCGCCGGCCTCACGGCGGCGGGCGTAGTGCTGCTGCTGGTGCTGGCGTTCCTGCCGTGGATCGAGCGCATCCCGCAGCCGGTGCTGGCCGCGATCGTGATCCACGCGGTCAGCAAGTCGCTGCGCCCCGGCGTATTCGCCAACTACTTCCGCTGGCAGCGCGACCGGCAGGTGGCGCTCGCGGCGGTGCTCGCCGTGATGGTATTCGGCGTCCTGAACGGTCTGCTCGCGGCGATCGCCTTCTCGCTCGCGTGGCTGCTGAAATCGCTCGCCAGCCCGCGCATCACGGTGCTCGGGCGCGCCGGAGCGCACGACTACGTGAATGTCGAGCGCTTTCCGCAGGCGGTGCGGACGCCCGGGCTGCTGGTGCTGCGGCCCGAGGAGCCGGTGTTCTTCGGCAACGCCGAGCCGCTGCTGCTGCGCGCCCGCGAGCTGGTGCGCGCGACGGCGGCCACGCGCACCGTGGTGCTCAGCTTCGAGGAGTCCCCGGATCTCGACAGCACGGCGCTCGAGACGCTCGGGGAGTTCTGCGCCTGGCTCGCCGCGCGCGGCATCGAGCTGCGCGTCGCGCGGCTGCGGCATACGGTGCGCGATGCGCTGCTGCGCGCGCAGCTGCCGCAACTGCCCGCCGCGGTCCTCGACTATTCGAGCGTCGATGATGCAGTGCGGGGCGAGTGCGTGACTCCCGCAGCGCCGCAAAGCCCGCCGTCCTGAGCGCGGCGCGCGCCGCCTGGTAGCTGGGCAACGTCGTTTGCCGTCTGACGCCGGGTTGCGGTGTTTCGTGCTACTCTCCGGCGCTGCACCGCAGCGGGGCTGCGGCCTGCAACACCCGAGAGGTTTCAACAATGAAGAAACATTCCGTCTTACTGGCGGCCGCGCTCGCAGCCGTGCTGCTGGTCGGTTGCAACACTCAGAAGGGGCCGGCCGAGCAGGCCGTCGCCACCGCGCAGGCGGCGCTCGATGCCGTGCGTGACGATGCGCAGAAGTACGCGCCCGAGCAGCTCGGGGGCGTCGAGGCGAAGCTCGGCGACATGAAGGGCGCCTTCCAGCAGGGCAACTATGCCGGGGTGCTGGCCGCGGCCCCGGGGCTCACCTCGGCGATCACGAGCCTCAAGGAGGCCGCCAGCGCCAAGAAGGTCGAGGTCGAGCAGGCGCTCGCCAAGGCGAAGGACGATTGGGGTCCGGCGAGCACCGCGGTGCCGAAGATGGTCGAGGAGATCGCCAAGCGCGTCGAGGCGCTCTCGAAGACGAAGAAGCTGCCGCGGGGCGTCGGCAAGGACGCCGTGGCCGCCGCCAAGACCGGCCTCGACTCGCTGAAGTCGACCTGGGCGGATGCCACCAACGCCTCGTCCTCGGGCGATTTCACCACCGCCATGGCCAAGGCGCAGGCCGTGAAGGACACGGCGGCGGCGATCATGAAGTCGCTCGATATGAAGCCCCCGAGCTGACATTCGTAACGACCCGCCGGCCGCCTCACACGAGACGGCCGGCGAGATCGTAGGCGGACGAGCCGACGATCTCCACGTCGGCGAAGTCCCCCACCCGGAGGTGGCGGGCAGCCGCGATCCGCACTACCCCGTCGATCTCGGGCGCATCGGCTTCGCTGCGCGCGGTAGCTGCGCCGTCCGCCACCGCGTCGACGAGCACACGCATGGTGCGGCCGACGCGCGCCGCGAGGCGGGCGGCGCTGATTGCCGCGGCCCGCTCCATGAAGCGGCCATAGCGCTCCTCCTGCACAGCCGGCGGGACGTGGCCCCCCAGCGCGTTGGCGGCCGCGCCCTGCACCGGCGAGTACTTGAAGCAGCCGACGCGGTCGAGCCCGGCCTCCTCGAGCCACGCGAGCAGCTCCTCGAACTCCTCCTCGGTCTCGCCCGGGAAGCCGACGATGAAGGTGCTGCGCAGCGTCAGGTCCGGGCACTGCGCGCGCCACTGTGCGATGCGCTTGAGGGTGTTCTCGGCGTGCGCGGGCCGGCGCATGCGCTTCAGCACCGCGGGACTGCCGTGCTGGAACGGAACGTCGAGGTAGGGGAGCACGCGCCGCTCCGCCATGAGCGGGATGACCTCGTCGACATGCGGATACGGATAGACATAGTGCAGCCGCACCCAGGCGCCGAGCGAGCCGAGTGCGCGCGCAAGATCGATGAAGCGGGTGCGCCACTCCCCTCCGCGCCACTCGCCGCGCGCATAGCGCAGGTCGGCGCCGTAGGCGCTCGTGTCCTGGGATATGACCAGCAGCTCCCGGACGCCCGCCGCCACCAGCCGCTCGGCCTCGCGCAGCACCTCGTCGATCGGACGGCTCGCGAGCCGGCCGCGCATCGAGGGAATGACGCAGAAGCTGCAGCGGTTGTTGCAGCCTTCGGAGATCTTGAGGTACGCGTAGTGGCGCGGTGTCAGACGCACACCCTGCGGCGGCACCAGGTCCTCGAACGGATCGTGCCGGGGCGGCAGGTGCGTGTGCACCGCGCTCACCACCTTCTCGTAGGCGGCGGGGCCCGTCACCTCGAGCACGCGCGGATGGCGCTCGAGAATGCGCGCGGGGTTGGCGCCGAGGCAGCCGGTGACGATCACGCGGCCGTTGTGCTCGAGCGCCTCGCCGATCGCAGCGAGCGACTCGTCCACCGCGGCGTCGATGAAGCCGCAGGTGTTGACGACCACCAGATCGGCCGATTCGTAGGTCGGTGAGACCTCGTAGCCCTCGGAGCGCAGCTTCGTCAGGATGCGCTCGGAATCCACGAGCGCCTTGGGGCATCCGAGGCTCACGAATCCCACCCGTGGTGCGCGCGTGCGCGCCGCGCGCGTGCTGCGCGCCCTGGTGGCTTGCGATTTCATGGCCGGCCTAGTGTGCGGGCTGCGGACTCTCGTCGCTCGCCGGATGGGTCCAGGCGCCGGGCCAGGGAGCGCCGGGACGGTGGTGCATGCGCAGCAGCGCGCAGAACACCAGCAGCACGATCAGCGGCATGAGCAGCCACGGCCAGATCGCCGGCCGCCGCTCGCGCGGGCCGCCTGTCTCGGGCCGTACGTCAGCGGCCATAGAGTCCCATGAGCTCGGCCTTGCCGAGAGAGGCGAAGTTCACGTTGAAACCGATGAGCGCCGGGCTTGCGTCCGCCGGCACGTCGAGCTTCTCGACATTGAGCGCGTAGAGCCGGAAGTAGTAGCGATGGGGCTTGCCGGGCGGCGGGCACGGACCACCGTATCCGCTCGTGCCGAAGTCCGTGCGGCCCTGGAGCGCGCCGGCGGGCATCAGGCTCTTCTTCGGATCGCCGGCGCCGGCCGGGAGCGAGGTGGTGGTGGCGGGGATGTTGTAGACCACCCAATGCCACCAGCCGCTGCCGGTGGGCGCATCCGGGTCGTGCACCAGCAGCGCAAAGCTCCTGGTGCCGGCGGGCGGATTGCTCCAGGAGAGCGCGGGGGAGACGTTGCCGCCGCTGCAGCCGAAACCGTTGAACACCTGTGCGGCGGCGATCGTCTTGCCCTCGCCGAGGTCGGGGCTCGACAGCGTGAACTTGCCCGCGCCACCTGCCTTGGGAGTCTGCGCCGCGGCCATGGTGAGCGCCGCGAGAAGCCAGCCGCCTGCGATCCACGCCGTACTCATGGGTGCGCTCCTCCGGGCCTGCCGCGTAACCCCCCAGGCGGCGCAGTGTGCAGCGGCGTGGCCCGCGAGGCAAATGCGCTCGCGGGGTAAGGTCGTGCGGAAATCAGGCCGGGGCTCTAAGCAGCGCGCGCGGGCGCGCAGCCGCCGTCAGTGGCGCTCCCAGTGGCCCTCACGCGCACGCCAGCCGCCACCGGCGTGTACCCAGGTGCGCGGCGCCCAGCGGTAGCCGGGACGCGGCGCGGTCCAGTAGCCCGGGTGCCAGGCGTAGCGCCCGCCTTCCCAGAACCAACCGCCGCCGATCCAGAAGTAGCCGGGTGTCGGTGCGACGCCCACCGCTTCGAACTGCAACGCCGGCGGCGCCGCGTACACGACCTCGCCGCCGTAATAACCCGGCGCCGGGGCCACGACGCACGCGGTCAATGCCGCCGTGAGCAGCGCGGCCGCAGCCGCGACTCGCAGGGAACTCAGTCTCATCGGCCGCCTCCTCTTGTTCGCCGCCCGGGTGGGGGAACATATTAGGAACAACGCGCGCGACCGCCGCCGAGTATACAGAGCACGAGCCCGACATGAGTTCCGCAGACGCCGAGTTGCGCAACGACCCCGGCGAGCTCGCCGGCTACAACCTCTTCAGCAGCCATTCAGCGCTTGCCGAGGCGCTGGCGCGCGAGGGCGACGGCGCCGACCGCGAGCCGCTCGCGGCGCTCGGCGCGCGCCTCGGCAGCGCCGAGATGTTTGCTCTGGGCGAGGCCGCCAACCGCAACCCGCCGGTGCTGCACGCGCTCGACCGCTTCGGTGCGCGGCGCGATGAGGTGGAGTTTCACCCCGCGTGGCACGAGCTCATGCGCCGCCTGGTGAGCGAGGGCCTGCATACCGGTCCCTGGTCGCAGCCGCGCCGCGGCGCGCACGTGGCGCGCGCGGCCGGCTACCTGATGTGGGCCGAGATCGAGAACGGCACCCAGTGCCCCGCCACCATGAGCTACGGCGCAGTGCCGGCGCTCGAGAGCCGCGGCGCGCGCTTCGAGCCGTGGGTGCGCGCGCTCAAGTCGCGCGACTACGACCCGCGCTTCATCCCCGCCGCCGCCAAGCGCGGCGTGCTGATCGGGATGGGCATGACGGAGCGGCAGGGCGGCTCGGACGTGCGCAGCAACACCACCCGGGCCGTGGCGGCCGACGTCCGCGGCAGCGGCTGCGAGTACCGGCTCACCGGGCACAAGTGGTTCTTCTCGGCGCCGATGTGCGATGCCTTCCTGGTGCTGGCGCAGGCCCCGGGCGGGCTGTCGTGCTTCCTCGTGCCGCGCTTCCTGCCCGACGGGGGCGTGAATGCCCTGTACCTGCAGCGCCTGAAGGACAAGCTCGGCAACCGCTCGAACGCCTCGAGCGAGGTCGAGTTCGCCGCGGCGCTCGGCTGGCTGGTGGGCGAGGAGGGACGCGGCGTTCCCGCCATCCTCGAGATGGGCGTGTACACGCGTCTCGACAACGCTGTCGCCTCCGCCGGCCTCATGCACCAGTGCGTCGCGCAGGCGATCCATCACGCGCGCGGCCGGCGCGCCTTCGGCGCGCCGCTCATCGAGGCGCCGCTGATGCGCAACGTGCTGGCGGATCTGGCGCTCGAATGCGAAGCGGCGGTGATGCTGGTGATGCGCCTGGCGCGGGCCTACGACGCGCGCTCCGACGAGAGCGCGGCGCGACTGCGGCGCCTGCTCACCCCGGTGGCGAAATACTGGATCTGCAAACGCGCGCCGCCGCTCGTCGCCGAGGCGATGGAGGTGCTGGGCGGCAGCGGCTACGTCGAGGACGGTCCGATCGCGCGCCGCCTGCGCGAGTCGCCGCTCAACTCCATATGGGAAGGCTCGGGCAACATCATGTGCCTCGACGTGCTGCGCGCGCTCGCTCGCGAAGCGCGTATGTTCGAGGCGCTGGAGGAGCTGCTGGCGCCGGCGCGCGGCCACGACCCGCGCTACGACCGCTTCGTCGCTGCGCTCGGGAGCGATCTCGCCGATACGGCCGACGGCGAGCCGCGCGCCCGGGACCTGACCCAGCGCCTGGCGCTCGCGGTGCAGGCGGCGCTGCTGCTCGCGCACGGCCCGGCCGCCTCGTGCGAGGCCTTTCTGGCCTCGCGCCTTGCCAGCGGCCCGCCGGCGGCCTTCGGCACCCTGCCGCGCGGCGTCGACACGCGCGCGCTCATGGCGCGCGCCTTCCTGTGAAGGGTCCTGAAGCTCGCGTGCCCTTCGACCGCGAGTACTACCGGCGCTACTACTACGATCCGCGCACCGCGGTGGCGACGCGCGCCGAGATGCGCGCCCGCGCCCGGCTGATCGCCGCGTGCGTTCAGCACCTCGGGCTGCCGGTGCGGCGCATTCTCGAGGCGGGCTGCGGTACGGGCCTGCTGCGCGCCGAGCTCCGCCGGCTCCTGCCGCGTGCCGATTACACCGCGCTCGAGGCGAGCGAGTACCTGTGCCGGCGCTACGGCTGGCGCCACGGCCACATCGAGGAGCTCCGCACCCGAACCCCATTCGATCTCGTCGTCTGCTACGACGTGCTGCAGTACCTCGATGGCGTGCGCGCTGCGCGCGCCCTGCGGAACTTCGCGCGGCTCACGCGCGGCGCGCTGTACTTCTCGGCGCTCACGCGCGGCGACTTCGCCCGCAACTGCGACCGCGAGCGCACCGACGCCGGGGTGCACCTGCGCAGCGCGCGCTGGTACCGCACGCGTCTCGCGCGTCATTTCCGCGAGGCGGGCCTCGGCTTGTGGCTGCGGCGCGGTGCGCCGCTCACGCTGTGGGAGCTCGAGTCGCAATGAGGCGGCGACGGCGGAACAGCGGATAAAGCGGCAAGCCGAGCAGTACGAGGACGAGCGTGGCGACCGACTCCCGGGTGGCGGTGAGCAGCGCGCTCGCGACGATCCACACCATGACGAGCGCGAACAGCAGCGGCACCACGGGATAACCGGGTACGCGGAACGGCCGCGGCGCATGGGGAAGCTTTCTGCGCAGCACGATGACCGCGAGCGATACCGGGATCCAGAACAGCGCGTACGACATGACGGCCATGTTGGTGAGCTGGTCGAAGGTGCCGGAGGCGGCCAGCAGCGCGCCCCACGCCGCGAGCAGCACCAGCGAGGTGACCGGCACGCGGCTCCGCGGACCCAGGCGGCCGAACTGCGCGAAGAACAGGCCGTCGCGTGCGGCGGCATACGGGACGCGCTCGGCGCTCAGGATGACTCCGTTGAGCGAGCCGATGGTCGAGATCAGGAAGATCAGGGCCGCGATCGGCGCGGCGCGTCCGCCGAGAAAGGTGTGCACGGCGCGTGCCGCCACCGAGGGAGCGTCCGGGTAGGCGGTGGAGTTGGCGCTGGCCACCTCCCAGAAGGGCAGCGCGTAGAGATAGGCGGTGTTGACGGTGAGATAGAGCGCCAGCACCAGCAGCGCGCCGCCCACGATCGCCCGCGGCAGATTGCGCTGCGGCTCGCGCACCTCCCCGGCCGCCATCGGCAGGAACTGCCAGCCGCTGTAGGCCCAGAGCGCGGCGAACATGGCGGCGCCGAAACCCGCGACGCCGCCGTTTGCGCCGCCGGCGGCGGCGCGCAGGTTGGACCAGTCGCCGCTCTCGCCGAAGGCGAACACGCCGCCGGCCACCAGCAGGATCGCCGCCACCTTGGTCGCGGTCAGCACGGTCTGCACGCGCCCTCCCAGCATCACGCCGAGGCAGTTGACCGCGGCGAACACCGCGATCACGCCGACCGCGACCAGCTGGCGCATCCCGAACTCGAAGCTCCAGGTGAAGCCGGCGATCTGCAGCGTGTGCTGGTACCAGCGCACGTCGAAGCGGTGAATGTCGGCGACTAAGATCGCGACCGCGGCGCCGTAGGCGGCGACCGCCGCGCCCCCGAGGACGAAGGCGTTGCAGGCGAACAGGAATCCGGGAATCTCGCCGTAAGCGGTGCGCAGGTACACGTACTCGCCGCCCGCGTGCGGCAGCAGCGCCCCGAGCTCGGCGAAGCATAGCGCCCCCAGCATCGCGACCAGCCCGGCGGCGACCCACGCAGCGAGCACCAGCCCCGGCGTGCCGACCGCCTGCGCCATGCTCGCCGCCTTGAGAAAGATGCCGGTGCCGATGATGACGCCGACGACGAGCGAGGTCGCGTGGGTGAGGCCTAAGTCGCGGCGGGGCTCGAGCTGTGGGCTGGTCACGGCCTTATCGTACAATCGCCAACCTGAGCGCGTGGAGGAAATGCAATGGCGGACCACGAGTACCGGGCGCGCATCCATTGGAGCCGCGGCGCCGCCGTCTTTACCGACAACCGCTACAGCCGCGCGCACCGCTGGCACTTCGACGGCGGCGTCGAGGTGCCGGCGTCCTCCTCGCCGCAGGTGGTGCGGGTGCCGCTGTCCGACGAGCACGCCGTCGATCCGGAGGAAGCGCTGGTGGCGGCGCTCTCGAGCTGCCACATGCTGTTCTTTCTGTCGTTCGCGGCCGCGCGGGGGTTGCGGGTGGACGAGTACAGCGACGAGGCCACCGGCGTCATGGGCAAGAATTCCGCCGGCCGGACCGCCATGGTGCGCGTCACGCTCCATCCACGCGTGAGCCTTTCCGGCGAGCGGCTGCCGACCCGCGCCGACCTCGAGGCACTGCACCACCGCGCACACGAGGAGTGTTTCATCGCCAACTCGGTGACCACCACGGTCGACGTCGAGCCGGTGTGGGGGACTTGAGATGGCGGAGGCGACCGTGGTGCGGTTCAGCGGCGCGGTGACCTGCGCCCGCGAGCCCCGCGGGCCGCTCGGCCTGATTCTCAGCGGACGCACGGCGGATGCGCCCGGCGAGGAGCTCGAGCTCGCCTTTGCGGGAGCCGCGCCTGCCGATCTCCCCGCGCGGCTCGAGGACGCGGTGATCGAGTGCGCCGGCCCGGGCCGCTACCGCATCGGCAGCGGCGCGCGTGCCTGGACCATCGCGGCACGCTCCGTGCACCTGCACCGCGACGTCGCGCCGGGCTTCTACCGGGCGATCCCGCCGCGTCCCGCACCGCTCCTGCGCCGCCTGCTGTTCGGCGTGATGCTCGCCCTGGCCCGCAGCCGGGTCGGGATCGCTCTCGTCAGGGCGTTACGCGGCTGAGGCTCTCAGGGGCCCGGCGAGGTGAGCCCGAGCTCCCCGGCGCCCGCGGCGCCCAGGCGGCGGGCGCCGACGAGAGCCGCGTAGGTGTCGAGCTGCCGGCGGAAGGTGCGGTCCCAGGTGAATTGCCTGAGTACCCGGGCGCGCGCCGCGGCACCGAGCGCTGCCAGGTCGCGCTCGTAGAGCGCCGCGATGCTCGCCGCCATCCCGGCCGGACTGTCGGGCTCGGCGAGCGTGCCGACGCTCTCGTCGACTAGCTCGGGGAAGGCGCCGGCGCGTGCGGCGATCACCGGCCGGCCGCACGCCATGGCCTCGAGCACCACGAGCCCGAAGGTCTCACGCGTGCCGGCATGCACCAGCGCATCGGCGGAGGCGAGCCACGCGGCGAGCTCCAGGGTGTCGCGCCGGTAGGGCACCATGGTGTCGTTGTGCGCCGGGCGCGCGCGCCGATGGC
>DAHUXE010000131.1 GCA_027307325.1 Gammaproteobacteria bacterium
GACGCAGCGCGCCGCGCTCGGCGAAGCCCGCGCGGCGGCGCAGGCCGCGCAGCTTAGCAGCCGCGATCTGCACGTGCAGGTCGAGGCGCGCCGCTCCACCGAGAGCTCGGTCGGGGTCGGCCTCGGTCGCATGCTCGAGCAGCGCGAGCAGCTGACGCGGCGCCGCGCGGCGCTCGAAGCGGAGCTGGCCTCGGGAGATCAGCCGATCATCGAGGCACAGGCGCGGCTCGGTCGCTCGCTCGAGCTGCGTCTCGCCGTGGAGGCGGAGCTCGCCGTCGCGCGCACGGCGCTCGAGGACGCCGATGCGGCGCTGCGTTCCCTCGATGAGCAACGCGCCGCGGCCGAGCTGCGCGTGAGCGCGGCACGCGAAGCGATGGACGCCGCGCGCCTCGCGGCCCAGGAGACCCACGTGCGCCGCGCAGCGCTCGCCGAGCAGTTCGCCGAGACGCGCTGCGACCTCGCGCAGATCCTGGCGGGGCTCGCCGTCGAGGCGACCGCCGCCGGCTGGGAGGAGACACTCGCCGGGACGCGCGCCGAGGTCGAGAAGCTCGGTCAGGTGAACCTGGCGGCGATCGACGAGCTGAAGGATCACACCCAGCGCAAGGATTATCTGGACCGCCAGTTCGCCGACCTCACCGCAGCGCTCGATACGCTCGCGGAGGCCATGCGGCGCATCGACCGCGAGACGCGCAGCCGCTTCGAGGACACCTTCGAGCGCATCAACGCCGGCCTGCGCGACAAGTTTCCGCGCCTGTTCGGCGGCGGGCATGCCTATCTCGAGCTGGTGGGCGAGGACAAGCTGACCGCCGGGGTAGCGGTCATGGCGCGGCCGCCGGGCAAGAAGAACAGCACCATCCACCTGCTGTCGGGCGGCGAGAAGGCGCTCACCGCGGTGGCCCTGGTGTTCGCCATCTTCGACCTCAACCCGGCGCCGTTCTGTCTGCTCGACGAGGTCGACGCGCCGCTCGATGAGCACAATGTCGGACGTTTCTGCGACATCGTGCGCGACATGTCGGCGCGGGTGCAGTTCGTCTTCATCACCCACAACAAGACCACCATGGAGCTCGCCTCGCAGCTGATCGGCGTGACCATGCTCGAACCGGGCGTATCGCGCCTGGTGACGGTCGACGTCGACGAGGCGGTGCGTCTGGCGGCGGTGTGAACCGATGTCTGAGTTGCGCTGGTCATTGCTGATCCTCGGAGTCGCGTTCTTTGCGGGGCTCACGCTGTGGGAGCTGCGCCGTCCGCGCCAGGCGCGCGCGGACGAGGCGCCCCCCGAGCCGACGCGCTCGCGCGAGCCGCCACTGCAGCTCCCCGAGATTCATGCGCTCGAGTCGTTCCCCGGCGGGAGCCTGCCGGTGGTGGAGCTGCTCGAGGACATCGCTTCTTTCCCGGTGCTCGAGCCGGCGCCGCCGGTGGCTGGCGCGGCGGCCGCGGCCGCAGCGGAGGAGCTGAGCGCGGGCGAGCGGCGCCACGGCGAGCTGCAGCCCGCTGCGGCGGGGAACGCGGAGTACGAGATCGGGGTGCCGTCTGCGGCGGTGCCCACCGTCGAGGCGCCGCAGGGGTTCGGCGCGTCGCCGGCACCTGAGGCGGGCGATGTGCTGCCCGAACTGCCCGCATCGCCCGCGCCGCGGGTCGAGTGGCCGCCGGATCCGGAGCGGCGCATCGTGGCGCTGCGCCTGGTGGCGCCGCAGCCGGAGCGCTTCGCCGGCCGCTCGCTGCGGCAGGCGCTCGCTGCCGAGGGCTTCGTGCTCGGCCGCTTCGCCATCTTCCACAAGGCCGACGAGACGCAGCGCGCGGTCCTCTCCGCCGCGAGCCTGACGCGCCCCGGGACCTTCGACCCGCAGACCATGGACTCGCAGCACTTTGGCGGCCTGTCACTGTTCGCGGTGCTGCCGGGACCGCTGTCGCCGCCGCAGGTGTTCGAGGAGCTGGTGACGACCGCGCGCACCCTCCACGACCGGCTGTGCGGGGTGCTGCAGGACGAGGGTGGTACGCCGCTCACACCGGCGCGGATCGCGATCCTGCGCGAGCTCCTCGCCGGCGAGGCGCTCTCGTGACAGCCCGCCCGGCGGCACGTGCCGCCGAGTTGCGCGAGCAGCTCAAGCAGCACGACTACCGCTATTACGTGCTCGACGAGCCGTCGATCCCCGATGCCGAGTACGATCGGCTGATGGGGGAGCTGCGCGCGCTCGAGACCGCGCATCCCGAGCTCGTCACGCCCGACTCGCCGACCCAGCGGGTCTCCGGGACTGCGAGCGTCTCCTTCGGCGAGGTCGTGCACCGGGTGCCGATGCTGTCCCTCGACAACGCCTTCAGCGAGGAGGACGTCGCCGCCTTCGATCGCCGCATCCACGAGCGCCTCGAGGTCGAGGGCGATCTCGACTACGTCGCCGAGCCCAAGCTCGACGGGCTCGCGATCGCGGTGATCTATCGCGCCGGGAAACTCGAGCAGGCCGCGACCCGGGGCGACGGTGTGACGGGCGAGGACGTGACGGCCAACGTACGCACCGTGCGCAGCGTGGCGCATCGACTCCGGGGGCGCGCGCCGCCATTCATCGAGGTGCGCGGCGAGGTGTTCATGCCGTTGAAGGGCTTCGAGCGCATGAACGCCCGGGCGCGTGAGCGCGGCGAGAAGGT
>DAHUXE010000191.1 GCA_027307325.1 Gammaproteobacteria bacterium
GGAGCTCGAGCTGCGCGCCGGGCTCACGGTCCTCACCGGTGAGACGGGCGCCGGCAAGTCGATCGTCGTCGACGCCCTGCAGCTGCTCGCCGGCGGACGCGCCGGGGCCGAGGTGGTGCGTCATGGCGCCGAGCGCGCCGAAGTCTCCGGCACTTTCGACGTCGCGCAGGCGCCGCGCGAGCTGCGGCAATGGCTCGAGGAGCAGTCGATCGGCGCCGGCGCCGAGCTCATCATGCGCCGCGTGGTCGGAAGCGACGGTCGCTCACGCGCCTATCTCAACGGCCAGTCGGTCCCGGTGCAGTCGCTGCGCGACGCCGGCAACATCCTCATCGATATCCACGGGCAGCACGAGTTTCAGTCCCTGACGCGCAGCGCCTCGCAGCGCGAGCTGCTCGACGGCTATGGCACGCTCACCGCCCTCACCGGCCAGGTCGGGATCGTGCACCGCGTCTGGCTCGGACTCCTCAACCGCACACTGGAGCTCGAGAGCAAGGCGCGCGACCGCGACGCCAGGCTCGACCTGCTGCGCTACCAGGTACAGGAGCTCGAGGGCCTCAAGCTCGGGGACGGCGAGCTCGCCACCTTGAGCGAGGAGCGTGCGCGGCTCGCCAACCGCGGCCGCCTGGCGGCCGGCGCGCAGGTGGCACTCGGCGAGCTCTACGACAACGACGCCGCGAGTGCGCATGCGGGAGTCAGCCGCGCGCTCACGGCACTGCGCCCGCTGGTGGCGCTCGATACCAAGCTCGGCGAGGTGCTGCCGCTCCTGGAAGAGGCCTCGGTGCAGATACGCGAGGCCGCGCGCGAGCTCGAGCGCTATGGCGAGTCGCTCGACGTGGATGCGACGCGCCAGGACGAGGTCGAGCGGCGCCTGGCGGCCATCGAGGAGCTCTCGCGCAAGCAGCGCGTCGCGCCTGCGCAGCTCCCCGAGCGTGCCGCACAGTTGCGCGCGGAGTTCGAGCAGCTCGAGCGCGCCGAGCTCGACCTCGCGCAGCTGCGCAAGGAGCTCGGCGCCGCGCTCGAGGGCTACCGGACCCAGGCGCTGGAGCTCAGCGGCAAGCGCCAGAAGGCGGCGCGAGCGCTCGCCAGGGACATAACCGCGCGCATGCAGACGCTCGGGATGTCGGGCGGGCGCTTCGAGGCGGATGTCACGCAGGCCGGCAACGCCGAGCCGACCCAGCACGGCATCGACAGCATCGAGTTCCGCGTGAGCGCCAACCCGGGGCAGCCGCCACGCGCGCTCGCCAAGGTGGCCTCGGGCGGCGAGCTCGCGCGCCTCTCGCTCGCGGTACAGGTGTCGTGCGCGGGCGGGGATCTGCGCTGCATGGTGTTCGATGAGGTCGATGCCGGCATCGGCGGTGCGGTCGCGGAGATCGTCGGGCGCGAGCTGCGCAGGCTCGGCGAGCGCGGCCAGGTCCTGTGCGTGACGCACCTGCCGCAGGTCGCCTGTCAGTCACACCACCACCTGCGGGTCACCAAGCTCACCGACGGGCGCACCACGCGCACGACGCTCGGCGAGCTGACCGCCGCCGAGCGCGTCGAGGAGCTGGCCCGCATGCTCGGCGGCGTCGAGGTCACCGACAAGGCGCGCGCGCACGCCCGCGACATGCTGAACGCCGCCGAACGCGCCACCGGCGCGGCTGCCGGCGGAGCCGACGCCTCGGACAATACGGTGAAGCAGCCGCGTCCGCCGGCGGCGCGGCGGCGCTAGGGGCCGGTCAGCCCCTCTTCGGCTTGCGGTGCGGACAGTCCGGGCGCTGGCAGTGCCCGTAGAGAATCAGCGAGTGATCGCGAATGGTGAAGTCGAGCTTACTCGCGACGGCGGTCTGGCGCGCCTCGATCCCCGAGTCGACGAACTCCTCGACCCGCCCGCAGTCGAGGCACACGATGTGGTCGTGGTGCGTGCCCTGGTTGAGCTCGAACACCGCCATGCCGTCTTCGAAGTGGTGTCGCGTGACGAGCCCGGCCGCTTCGAACTGCGTCAGCACGCGGTACACGGTGGCGAGCCCGATGTCCTCGTTGGACTCGAGCAGGATGCGGTAGATGTCCTCGGCGGAGAGGTGCCGGGTGGTGCTGCCTTCGAGGATCTCGAGGATCTTCAAACGAGGCAGTGTCACCTTCAGGCCGGCTTTGCGCAGGTCCTTGCCTTCCACGGGATTTCTCCGGCGAATCAGGTATCATCGCCCCCCTTTGATTATCCCCCAACCGACCCGCATGCGCCTACCCTCGATCGCCGTGACCGCCCTGTTGCTCGCGGCGCTGCCCCTCGGCGGCTGCATCTATCGGATGAACATCCAGCAGGGTAATTACCTGGAGGGCAAGACCGTGGCCCAGCTGCAGGTCGGCATGACGCGCACCCAGGTGCGCTACCTGCTCGGCTCGCCGATGGTCCCCGACATCTTCGACAAGGACCGTTGGGACTACCTCTATTACTTCAAGAGCGGCCACCTGGAGCGGCCCGAGCAGCGCCACCTGGTGGTGCTCTTCAAGGACGATAAGGTCACGAGCTTCCAGCACGACAACATTCCCGATACCGCACCGCGTGCACCGGACAACGATATCTCGGTGCAGAAGTTCCCGAAGATCTAGCCGCCCTTCGCCCGGTTGCGACGCTCGCGCTGCACACGCTCGCGGCGACGGGCGCGCGGATCGGCACGCAGCGGCCGGTACAGCTCGATCCGATCGCCATCCTCCACGCGCGCATCGCGCATCCGGGGCTCGCCGAACACGCCGACCGGCGCGGCCTCCCACAGCGCCGGGTCGAGGCCGGCGCGCTGGTGCTCCGCGGCGTGGCGCGCTGCGGCCAGGGCATCGGCGATGGTGGCGCGCGCAGGCAGCTCGACGCGCCACAGGTACTGGCGCTCGCGGGTCGCGTAGGCGACCACGCAGTGCTTCACTTCGGTCCCCGCGCCCGCGCGACGAACGCATCCACCAGCGAGCCGATCGTCGCGGCGAATTTCTGCTCGAAGAGCAGCCCCGTGAGGGCGTTCCTGAACGCGAAGCGCATCGTGAGGTCCACACGGCAGCCCTCCCCGACCGGCGTCAGCAGCCACTCGCCCTCGAGCGTCCGGAACGGTCCGCTCACGAGCCGCATCCGCACACTGCGATCGGCATCCAGGGTGTTGCGGGTGGTGAACTCGCCATGGAGCGCCCCCTGGCGGACGCCGAGCGTGGCGACGATCTCCTGCGGCGTGCGCGATTCGACGCGCGCGTGCGTACACCAGGGCAGGAACTGCGGGTAGCTCGCGATGTCGTTGATCAGCACGAACAGCCGCGCCGGCGACTGGTTGACGAGCGCCGAGCGCTTGACCTCCTGCATGGCGTCATTGTCACATTAGCCCCAGCCGATGACCAAAGCCGAGAGTGCACCGCGACTGATCGCCGAGAACCGCAAGGCGCGCTTCGACTATTTCATCGAAGAGCGCTACGAGGCGGGCCTCGCGCTACAGGGCTGGGAAGTCAAGGCCATGCGCGCCGGACGTGCGCAGCTCAAGGAGGCCTACGTGTATCTGCGCGGCGGCGAAGCCTTCCTCATCGGCGCGCACCTCTCGCCGCTGCCCAGCACCTCGACGCACGTGACGCCCGACCCGGTGCGCACCCGCAAGCTCCTGCTCCATCGCAGCCAGCTGCAGGGCCTCATCGGCGCGGTCGAGCGACGCGGCTACACGCTGGTGCCGCTCGAGCTCTACTGGAAGGACGGGCGCGCAAAGCTGCAGCTCGGCCTCGCCAAGGGCAAGAAGCAGCACGATAAGCGGGCGGTGGAGAAGGAGCGCGACTGGCAGCGCGACAAGGCGCGGCTGCTGCGCGGCCGCTGAGGCCTTAGGCGCTGCCGCGCCGCCCGGGCGCCTCGTGTGGGCGGCTGCGGGGCGCTTGAGGTATGCTCGCGGGTACCTTGAAGGGGGCGACCGGTTTCGACGTGGGTCACGAACCTTCAGGGGCGTACCGAGGCGCAGTGCCCTCGTAAATAATGCTGCAACTCATAGTTGCCAACGACGACAACTACGCTCTGGCTGCCTAACCGCAGCTG
>DAHUXE010000193.1 GCA_027307325.1 Gammaproteobacteria bacterium
GGTACCTTGAAGGGGGCGACCGGTTTCGACGTGGGTCACGAACCTTCAGGGGCGTACCGAGGCGCAGTGCCCTCGTAAATAATGCTGCAACTCATAGTTGCCAACGACGACAACTACGCTCTGGCTGCCTAACCGCAGCTGACCTCTGGACGGTTCGTGCCTGTGCGACCGGCTCAGGGGACGCGCTCACAGGATCGCGCTCCGGCGTTGCGAGCAGGCCGGTGCGTTAAGAGTCACTGATCGCTGGCGTAGCGTCTTCCCTGCTCCTCGGGTAGCGCTGCGTGAGAACCAAAGAGAGAGCTACGTGCGTAGATCCTGAAGTCTAGGGCTTACGGACGGGGGTTCGATTCCCCCCGCCTCCACCATCGGTGGATCCCGGCCGCAAGGCCGGGATCCGGCGCGATCGGCACTGGTAGGGACGCGCGAAGTCTCTCTCAGGCAAAGTTCGATACTCATCGAACTCGGTCGCGTTGCGGGCTCCTACAGGGTCTCCCCGAGGGCATGTTCGACGCCCATAGAACTTCGCCTTGTTAGAGCCTTCTGCAGGGCCCTCCGCCGATAAAGTTCGACGGTTATCGAACTCCACCAAAACGAGGCCTCACACGGCGGCTCCCAGGTCAGCCCTTGGCCACCCCGCCGTCGAGTGACGTCAGCGGCCCGTAGAGATCCGGCCGGCGGTCGCGGAACACGAACCAGTTGTCGCGCAGCTCGCGCGTCGCCTCGAGATCGAACTCGTGCACGAGCACCGCGTCGCCCTCCTCCGGCGCCTCGGCGACTTTCGCACCCGTGGCATCCGCGATGAACGAGGAACCGTAGAAGCGGATGTAGAGCCCCTGCGGATCCTGCAGCGAGCGCTCGAGGCCGTAGCGGTTCGAGGCAATGAGCGGCGTCAGGTTCGCCGCAGCATGTCCCTGCTGGGTGCGCTGCCAGTGCTCGCGCGAGTTCACCGGCACCGCCGGCGGCGGCTCGGACCCGATGGCGGTCGGGAAGAAGAACAGCTCCGCGCCCATGAGCGCCATGACGCGCGCGGTCTCCGGAAACCACTGATCCCAGCAGATGCCGACGCCGACGCGCGCAAAACGCGTGTTCCACACCCGAAAGCCGGTGTCGCCCGGGGAGAAGTAGTTCTTCTCCTGGTAGCCGGGGCCGTTGGGGATGTGGCTCTTGCGGTAGACGCCGAGACTGGTGCCGTCGGCATCCAGGATCGCGATGGAATTGAAGTATGCCGGCCCCGCGCGCTCGAAGAAGCTGACCGGGAGCACGACGCCGAGCTCGCGCGCGACGGCACTGAAGTGGCGCACGGCGGGATCGTCCGCGATCGTATGCGCGAGGCCGAGGTGCCGTGCGTCCTGCTCGATGCAGAAATAGGGTGTCTCGAAGAGCTCCGGCAGCAGGATGACCTGCGCCCCCGAAGCGGCGGCCCGACGCACCAGCTGCTCGGCGCGGGCGATGTTACCGCGCGTGTCCCAGTCGCAGGACATCTGCAGCGCCGCGACCGTCACCGGCCGCGGCGGCTTGCGCAAATGCCCGGGTTCCATCGACATCGCTCACCTGCCACTACGCCGAGGGACGCAGGTGGCAATTCTACTAGCTTGGCCCCGCCTCGCCTCTTCGTGAACGGCACCAGCATCGGCGTGCGCTCCTGGTATTTCCGGTAGGCATCGCCATGGAAGCCGATGAGATCGCGCTCCTCCAGCTGGATCGCGACCAGGATGTAGCCCGTCGTCGCAATCGCGAACAGCAGATGCCCCTGCGTCATCCTCGGCGTCGCCCAGAAGGCGAACAGGAAGCCGAGGTAGAGCGGGTGGCGCACGAGTCTGTACAGGAACGGAACCACGAAGTGCGGGTACTCGTACTCGACGCCGCGCAGATGGCGGGTCACCTGCTTCAGCCCGAAGAGGTCGAAGTGGTCGATGAGGAAGGTGCACAGCAGCACCGTAAGCCAGCCGAGGACCGAGAGCGCCACGAGGATCGTGGCGAGCGTGCCGCTGCCCGCGTCCCAGACGACTCCCGTCATCGGCCGCCACTGCCACATCAGGAGGACGAGGCACGCGCTCGCGAGCAGCACATAGGTGGTGCGCTCGATCGGCCGCGGTATGACCTGGGTCCAGGCCCGCTTGAACCACTGCCGCGCCATCACGCTGTGCTGGATGGCGAAGAGCCCGAGCAGCAGCGCATCGATGACGAGCGCGTCCACCGAGAACCCTCCCTGGCCGGTGTCGATCGCCTTCGGCACGTAGAAGTTCTCCACGAAGCCGATCGCATAAAGAAAGGTGGCCAGAAAGACACCGTAGACCACGATGCCGTAGACGAACGCCAGCAGCTTGCCCATGCAATCCCCCTCGCCCGCTGACTGGCGGGCCCCTTTGTTCTTCGGTCTTCTTCTTACGAAAAGTAACGGGCGTGCGCCAGTCTAAGCTTCGCCGACGCCCGGAAGCCACAGGCCGCGCGGCGCCAGACTCAAGCTCGGACTTTGCGGTTCGCCAGCGACTCGTTGACCTGCGCGGTAATGCGCATCGCGGTCTCGAGAGCCGTGAGTCCGGCCTCGCCCGGCACCACCGGCGGCCGGCCGCTGCGGATGCAGTCGAGAAAGGAGTCGATCTCGGCCTTGAGCGCGTCTCCCTGCTCGAGGCTCTGTTCCTCGATGCTGACCGGCAGCTCCCCGGGTGTCCCGCCCGGAGCGCGCTTGCGGATGTGGGTGACGATCTTCTGCTGCAGATCGAGCGAGAGATAGGCGTCGTCCTCGAAGATGCGGAGCTTGCGCTCGGTCTTCAGACTCACGCGCGAGGCGGTGGCATTGGCGACACAGCCGTTTTCGAAGCGGATGCGGGCGTTGGCGATGTCGATCTCGTCCGAGAACACCGGAGTGCCGATCGCATCGATCGTGCTGACGGGCGCGCCGACGATCGTCTGCACGATGTCGATGTCGTGGATCATGAGGTCGAGGACCACGTTCACGTCGGTGCCGCGCTCGCGATACGGCGCGAGCCGATGACACTCGACGAAGCGCGGCGCGGTGAGGTAAGGCATGGCGGCGAGAATCGCCGCGTTGAAGCGCTCGAGATGCCCCACCTGGAGGATGCGGCGGGCGCGTGCGGCGAGCGCGATGAGCTCGCGCGCCTGGGCTCCACTCTCGGTGATCGGCTTCTCGACCAGCACGTGCGCGCCGCGCTCAAGAAAATCACGCGCGATGGCGAAATGCGCCGGCGTCGGGGTCACGACGCTCACCGCATCGACCGCGCCGAGGAGCTCCTGGTACTCGGCCAGCGGGCGGGTCTGCAGCTCCGCCGCGAGCTGTTCGCGGGCGTCCGGCCGCGGATCGACGACCGCCACGAGCTCGCAGCCTTGCGCCTGTGCGTACTTCTGGGCGTGGAATCTGCCGAGGTAGCCGACCCCGATGACGGCGGCTCTGATTTTCCGCATGAGAACGCTATTATGCCCGCGCCCATGGTAACCACGCCCATCGAGCACCTCGCCCGCGCCAGGCAGTCATTCATCGGGCTCTCCCGGGCGCGGCGTGAGCTGATCGTCGCCGGGCTGGCCTTCGCAGTGGGCCTGCTCGCGATGCCGTTCCTCATCTGGGTCGGCGGCAATCGGGTCCTCGGCCCCTACACCCACGGCGACAATCCCAAGGGCGGGCCCTGGGCGTTGTTCGCAGATTATGTCGTGGGCCTCGCCCACGGCTCGGCGGTCTTCTGGGTCGTGGCCCTCGGCCCGCTGGCGCTGCTGACGCTCATCCGGGGCTTCTTCGCCCTGCTGCGTCTGGTACCCCCCCTGCGCCGCTATTGAGGCCAGTAGAGCCACAGCACGAGGCCGAAGACGGCCAGGGTCGCTCCATGGGCCCCCCCGCGCCAGCGCCGCTCGCGCAGCTGCCCATAGAAGCTCGCACCCGAGGCGGCGGCGAACAGGGTGAAGACCAGGATGGCGCGCACCAGGTGGGCGTGCTCGGGGGCGAAGCGCTGCTCGTCCTCGGGGAGCAGCAGGATGACTATCCAGGTCATGATCAGGCCGGCCGCCAGGGCCACGGCCGACCCCGCCAGAATCGCCAGCAGCGCTGTTAAAGGCTTCATGCTTGTGAGCACCGCACTTGCTAAAGGCGAACGGTACGCTCTAGCCTAGCTCTAAGATTTTACCGAAGCTGTGAGCCGACCCGATGACCGAATCCCTGCACCGTTCCTCCGGCTGGATAACCGCATGCCTGGTGGCGCTGGCGGCGCTCGCGCTCGCCGGCTCCGCGCAGGCCCCCGCCAGCCCCTCGCTCCTGCCGCCCGGGGCGATCGCGCCGACCGACGCGCAGCGCGCCACCGCGCGCAAGATCGGCCGCATCCTCGAGGAGGCGCACTACAGCCATGCGCCGATCGACCACCGGATGTCGGACATCGTGTTCCAGCGCTACCTCGAGTTCCTCGATCCGCAGAGGAGCTACCTGCTCGCCTCCGACGTCAACGAGTTCTCCGCCTACCGCTACCAGTTCGACGACATGATCCGCACCGGGAGCGTCGACCCGGCTTACCTCATGTTCGCGCGCTTCCAGCAGCGCAATCGCGAGCGCATGCAGTACGCGCTTTCGCTGCTCAAGACCGAGCCGGACTGGAACGTGGACGAGTCGTACGAGTTCGAGCGCACCCACGGGCCCTGGCCGGCCGATCAGGCGCAGATCGATGACCTGTGGAGGCGGCGCGTCAAGAACGACGCGCTGTCGCTGCTCCTCACCGGCAAGCAGTGGCCGGAAGCCGCCGACATCCTGCGCAAGCGCTACGAGCGGGTGCTGAAGCGCATCGACCAGGTGACGAGCGAGGACGTATTCGAAAACCTGATGAACGCCTACGCCCGCGCCTTCGACCCGCACTCGAGCTACTTCTCGCCGCGCAGCTCCGAGGAGTACCGCATCCAGATGAGCCTCAACTACGACGGCATCGGCGCCTCGCTCCAGGTCGTCGACGACTACGTCACCATCATGAACATCATCGACGGCGGCCCCGCGGCGGCCGCCGGCACGCTCAAGACCAGCGATCGCATCACTGGTGTCGGCCAGGGCCACGATGGAGCGCTCACCGACGTCATCGGTTGGCGGCTGGATGACGTCGTGCAGCTGATCCGCGGCAAGGCAGGCACGAGCGTGCGGCTACAGGTCCTGCCCGGGGGCGCGGCTCCCGGCAGCCCCGAGAAGGTGCTCGAGTTCGTCCGCAACAAGATCACGCTCGAGGCGCAGGCCGCCCACAAGGAGGTGAAGACCGTGGCGCGCAACGGCCGCACCTACCGCATCGGCGTCATCACGGTGCCCGGCTTCTACCAGGACATCGCCGCGCAGAATGCCGGCGACGAGAACTACCGCAGCACGACGCGCGACGTGGCGCGACTGCTGCGCGAGCTGAAGAGCGAGAACATCGAGGGTCTGGTGCTCGATCTGCGCGGTGACGGCGGCGGCTACCTGCCGGAGGCCACCGCCCTGACCGGCCTGTTCATCAATCACGGGCCGGTGGTACAGCTGCGCGACACCTCCGGGCGGCTCTAGGTGCTCGACGACCCGGAGACCGCTCCCGCCTACGACGGTCCGCTTGCCGTGCTGGTCGACCGCATGAGCGCCTCGGCCTCGGAGATCTTCGCGGGCGCGATCCAGGACTATCACCGCGGCCTGATCAACGGTCAGACCACCTTCGGCAAAGGCACCGTGCAGAATCTCGTGCCTCTCGATCGCTGGTCGAAGGAGCCCGTGAACGGCCAGCTGACCGTGACGATCGGCAAGTTCTACCGCGTGACCGGCGAGAGCACCCAGCATCGCGGCGTCGAGCCCGACATTCCGCTCGCCTCGGTGCTCGACACCAAGGAAGTCGGCGAGAGCGCACTCGAGTCCTCGCTCCCGTGGGACCGCATTGCCGGCGTGCCCTTCAAGACCAGCGCCGTGGCGGCGACCGAGCCGCCGGTGGCGCTGCTCGCCTCCGCCGAGGATGCGCGCGCGCAGCACGACCCCGATTACCGCTGGCTGGTCTCCGACATCGCCGCCATCGACAACCTGCGCGAGCAGCACAGCGTGTCGCTGAATCTCAAGGTGCGGCGCGAAGAGCGCGCGCGCGCGGACAAGGAGCGGCTCGAGCGTGAGAACAACCGCCGCGTCGCCAAGAACCTGCCGCCGCTCAAGACGGTCGCCGAGCTCGACAAGGCCAAGGACAGCCAGCCCGACGTCATGCTCGACCAGGCCGCGCAGATCATGACCGACGTGGTCACCGGCGTGCGCACGACGCCGGCGCAGAAGACCGCGCGCGCCGGGTAACGACTACCGCAGCAGGACCCGAAACAGGTCCCAGGTGTCCTCGGCGAGCACGTTGGGCACGTGCGGGTCGGCGCTCTCCGGCGTCGCCGCGATCGAATCAGTGGTCGGACAGGTGTCGGCCGGGCTGCGATAGCTCGCCCGGGGCTGGAGCTGCTCGGTCTGCGCGCGGATCTCATCGGCGAGCACATCGCGGTTCGCAAGCAAACGCTGGGCGCGGCTGATCTGCGCCATCAGCAGCACACACTCCTTGGGAGTCCCGTAGACGTCGGCCGCCGCGCGCCGTGAAGTAGCCTCGCGCGCCATCTGCAGCAGCGGCTTCTCTATTACCTTCAGGCGCCGGCACAGCACCCCGGCGTAGGCAATCGCCGCGAGATTGATGGCGCGGCGCGCATCGAGCGACAGCCCCGGAAACTCGGGCAGCGGCTCCATATTGATCCCCTCGAGCTGCGCCTCGCACTCGGCAAGCGAGGCGTTCGCGGCGGCTGCGGCCGCCTGGGCGCCGTGGACGCGCCGCTCGAGGGCGCGGCGCCTGAAGTAGTGCCAGAAGCGCCCGAGCGAGCGGTGTTCGCTCTCGAGCTGCGTCACCAGGCCCGAGGCTTCGCCGCTCAGCGCGCGCGCCATGCCCACCTGGCCCTCGGCCGTCTGCCGGCGCGCGAACTGCTGGCGGTTGTGGAGCGCAAGATGCGCCTTGCGCTCGCGCTCATCCTGCTGCCGCGCCAGGTCCGTGACCAGCTGGCCGACGAGCTCACGCCCGTTCTGCCACAGGCGTCGCAACTGATAGAACGCGAGCGTCGCGTAGGCGGTCTCGTTGGTGCTGAGCCGTCCCTCGAGCTCGTTCAGCATGTCCTGAACGCGCTGCGTGGCTGCTTCCTGCTGCTTGACGAGGTCCTTGAGGCGGTAGCTTTCTTCCTGCAGCCCGCCGTAGGCCTTCTTGAGCTCCGCGCGGTTGCGGAACAGCTCGATCACCCGGTGCTCGGGATCGGCGGCGGCGCCGTCGGGGCGCAGGTTGAGCTTGAGGAATCCGAGTTGCCGCAAAGCGTTCATGAGAAATTGGGCGGGCGACCGCCCCTTCTCATGCGCCGGCGACGAGCCTTGTGCGGGATGAGAAGCGATGACCTCGCTCCACGCAGTATTCCAGCCACTTGTTTAACATCATGTTGCGTGCCCAGCGCTGATCCAGTTCACGCTCCGCACGGCTGCGCAGCGCTTTGAGCAGCGGCTGCGTGTGAACCGCGGCCCATTGCTGAGCCTCGACCAGATGGGCGTCGTGGTAGATGCGCAGCCGCATGTCGGGGTAGCGGCTGCCGCCCCCGGCCGCAGGCAAGAGATAACTGAGCGCCACGGTACTCGTATAGGGCGAGCGTTCGGTCACGGTGAGAAGGAGATCACAGTCCCCGGCTACCGTGGAGCGGTGACCGCCCGCGAGCGCGGCCAGGCTCCCCGCAAGCCACCCCAGGCGGATGAAGTTGCTCTCGTAGAGCCCCATCAGCGCGACGAAGCTGCGCGGCCGGGCGCGCCAGGAAACGCGAGTCAGTGTGTCGTTTGCGAGCACGTGCCGACTATAACGCTTAAGGCTCGCTGCGCAAGCCGACGAGTGCGCGTTTTGTCGCCGGTGCGCCGCCTGCGTCGCTTGCAAGTTTCGTGCGACCCAGCGGTCGGTGCAACTTAGGGCCGCAGACGCCGCTCGATTCCGGTAGTGTTGAGAATCCGGCTGGCGATTTCCTCGATCGAGCACTCGGTGGTTTCGAGCGAGGGAATCGCGTAGCGCGCGTAGAGCGCCTCGGCCGCGCGCAGCTCGTACTGCACCTGCGCCCGCGAGGCGTAGCGGCTCTCGGGGCGGCGCTCGGCGCGGATCTGCTGCAGCCGTTCCGGCCTGATGGTGAGCGCGTAGAGCTTCGAGCGGTAGGGCTCGAGCCGCGCGGGCAGCTTGCCGCTCTCGAGATCATCCTCGTTGAGCGGATAGTTGGCCGCGAACACCCCGTATTGCAGCGCCATGTACACGCAGGTCGGCGTCTTGCCAACCCGCGACACTCCGATCAGCACCACGTCCGCGTGCCCGTAGTCGCCGCCGGTGCCGTCGTCGTTGACGAGCGCGAAGTTGGTGGCGTTGATGCGCGTGGTGTAAGTGGCGAGATCGGCGATGCCGTGCGCGCGGCCGGCACGATGCGTGGAGCGCATGGCGAGCTCGCGCTCGAGCGGACCGACGAAGGCGGCGAAGAAATCGAGGAACAGCCCGTTGGCGCCCGCGACGATGTCGCGCAGGTCGTCCTGCACCAGCGTGCTGAACACGATCGGCCGCAGCCCCTCGTCTTCGGCCGTGCGGTTGACGCGCCGGACTACCTCCTGCGCCTTGTCAACGCTCGATACAAATGGCAAAGTCACCGCCCGAAATTCCACCCCCTCGAACTGGGTCATGAGACTGTGGCCCATCGTTTCGGCGGTCACGCCGGTCTGGTCCGAGACGAAGAAGATGGTTCTACGGCTCATGGCTCGGCTCGGGCTGATACGCGGCGCGTGCGACGCCCGACAAGTGTTTCACCGCCCGCGCAGCGGAGCAAGCGTCGCGGAGGAGCCCGCTTGAACGACTACGTGATCCCCTTCGAGCGCCTCGGAATCCGCGACGTCGGCAGCGTCGGCGGCAAGAACGCCTCGCTCGGGGAGATGATCGGCGCGTTAGCCAGGCTCGGCGTGCACGTGCCGGGCGGCTTCGCCACCACCGCACGCGCCTATCGCGAGTTCCTCGCGCAGGGCGGACTCGAGGCGCGCATCCGCGCCGAGCTCGCCGCTCTCGACGTCGACGACGTGGTGAGGCTCGCCGCGAGCGGTGCGCGCATCCGCCAGTGGATCCTGGCGACCCCATTCAACACGGCCCTCATCGAGGCGGTGCGTACCGAGCTCGCCCGCATGAGCGCCGGAAGCGAGGTGGCGGTCGCGGTGCGCTCTTCGGCCACCGCCGAGGATCTGCCGGAAGCCTCGTTCGCCGGGCAGCAGGAAACCTTCCTCAACGTGCGCGGCGAGGCCGCGGTGCTCGAGGCGATGCACCAGGTGTTCGCCTCGCTGTTCAACGACCGCGCGATCTCCTACCGGGTGCACCAGGGCTTCGACCACGGCGCCGTGGCGCTGTCGGCGGGCGTGCAGCACATGGTGCGCAGCGACCTCGGCGCGAGCGGCGTCATATTCACCCTCGATACCGACTCGGGCTTCCGCGACGTGGTGTTCATCACCGGCGCGTGGGGACTGGGCGAGACCGTCGTGCAGGGGGCGGTCAACCCGGACGAGTTCTACGTGTACAAGCCCGCGCTGCGTGCCGGCAAGTACGCGGTCGTGCGGCGCAACCTCGGCGGCAAGGCGGTGAAGATGGTGTACGCGCCGGCGGGGAGCGATGCGCGCGTCGTGACCGTAGAGGTGCCGGACGCCGAGCGGCGGCGCTTCTGTCTCGGCGACGCCGATCTTGAAGCCCTGGCGCGTCAGGCGCTGATCATCGAGGAGCACTACGGGCGGCCGATGGACATCGAGTGGGGCAAGGACGGAGCCAGCGGCGAGATCTTCATCCTGCAGGCGCGGCCCGAGACGGTGCAGAGCCGCGCCGGCCGCAGCATCCAGCGCTACACGCTCAAGGCCCGCTCGCGCGTGCTCGCCAGCGGCCGCAGCATCGGCCAGCGCATCGGTGCCGGTCCCGCGCGCGTCATCCGCGACGTGGGTGAGATCGCCCGCGTGCAGTCGGGCGACGTGCTGGTCGCGGACATCACCGATCCGGACTGGGAGCCGGTCATGAAACGCGCCGCGGCGATCGTCACCAACCGCGGCGGCCGCACCTGCCACGCGGCCATCATCGCGCGCGAGCTGGGGATTCCGGCGGTGGTCGGCTGCGGCGATGCGACGCAGCGCATCCGTGACGGCCAGCCGGTCACGGTGTCGTGCGCCGAGGGCGATACCGGCCAGGTGTACGATGGCGTGCTCGAGTTCGAGCGCAAACAGATCGAGCTCGACACGCTGCCGCAGATCCCCGTCAAGATCATGATGAACGTCGGCAATCCGGACCGCGCCTTCGATTTCGCCGGCATTCCCAACCACGGCGTGGGACTCGCGCGCCTCGAGTTCATCATCAACCGCATGATCGGCGTGCACCCGCGCGCGCTGCTCGAGTTCGAGCGCCTCGACGGTGAGCTGCAGCAGCAGATCCGCGTGCAAATGGCCGGTTACTCCGACCCGGTGAGCTTCTACGTGGAGAAGCTCGCCGAAGGCATCGCGCAGATCGCCGCGGCGTTCGCGCCCGAGCAGGTCATCGTGCGCCTCTCCGACTTCAAATCGAACGAGTACGCCAATCTCATCGGCGGGGAGCGCTACGAGCCGCACGAGGAGAACCCGATGCTCGGCTTTCGCGGCGCCTCGCGCTATACGGACGAGAGCTTCCGCCCCTGCTTCGAGCTCGAGTGCCGCGCGCTCAAGCGGGTGCGCGAGACCATGGGCCTCACCAACGTGGCGGTCATGGTGCCCTTCGTCCGCAGCGTCGCAGAGGCGCGCCAGGTCACCGAGCTGCTCGCCGCCAACGGCCTGAAGCGCGGCACCGACGGGCTGGAGGTCATCATGATGTGCGAGCTGCCGACCAACGCGCTGCTCGCCGAGGAGTACCTCGATTACTTCGACGGCATGTCGATCGGCTCGAACGACATGACGCAGCTCGCGCTCGGGGTCGATCGCGACTCGGCGATCGTGGCCCGGCTATTCGACGAGCGCGACGCGGCGGTGAAGCGGCTGCTCGCCATGGCGATCGCCGCCTGCCGCAAGCGCGGCAAGTACGTCGGCATCTGCGGGCAGGGGCCGTCCGATTACCCCGAGCTCGCGCGCTGGCTGGTCGAGCAGGGCATCGGCAGCATGTCGTTGAACCCCGATACCGTGATCGAGACCTGGCTGTTCCTGGCGCAGCACCCGGTGCCGGCCAGGACTTCATAGTCAACGGTCTTAAGCGCGCGACCTGTCGCGGATGCGCGCCTCGGAAGCCTCGCGCTCGCGGTCGTCGAAGGGCTCGACCTCGAGGTGCTCGATCGTCGCAGGATCGAGGCAGCGCGCGTTGACGCTGTAGCCGTCGGGATTGGAGCGCGGCACGTAGAAGGACTTCACGCCGCAGTAACGGCAGAACAGGTGCCGCGCGGTGCTGGTGTTGAAGCGGTACTCGGTCAGGCTGTCCGCACCCTTGAACAGGCGGAAGCGGGCACGCGGCACGATGAGGTGCTGGTAGCCGGTCATGCGGCAGATCGAGCAGTTGCAGTCGCTCACCGTCAGGCGCGCCGGCGCGTCTACCTCGAAAGCCACCGCTCCGCAATGGCAGCGGCCGCGGTGCGTCACGAGATTCAAGGAGGGGCGCTCCCCTGCCACGCCGGCGCCAGGAGGCGCGCGCGGTAGTGGCGCAGCTCGCGGATCGACTCGATTATGTCGGCGTACGCGAGGTGCGTCCCCTGTTTGACGAAGCTGTCGGCGACCGCGGGTGCCCAGCGGCGCGCGAGCTCCTTGAGCGTGCTCACGTCGAGATTGCGGTAGTGGAAGAAGCGCTCGAGCCCGGGCATGCAGCGCGCGAGGAAGCGGCGGTCCTGGCAGATGCTGTTGCCGCACATGGGCGAGCTGCCGGCGGTGACGAGCGGCGTCAGGAACTCGAGGGTGCGCTGCTCGGCCTCGGCGACGGTCACCCGGCTGGCGCGCACCCGGGCCAGAAGTCCCGAGGAGCCGTGCTGACGCTGGTTCCAGTCGTCCATGCGCGCGAGCACGTCCTCGGGCTGATGAATGGCGATCACCGGCCCGTCGGCGAGCACCGTCAGCTCCCTGTCGGTGACCACGGTGGCAATCTCGATGATCGAGTCCGAGTCGGCCTTCAGGCCGGTCATCTCGAGATCGATCCACACCAGGTAGTCGGCGCTCGGCATGTGGGCTGCGAAGATGCTAGCGTGTCGCTGCAGTGCGCCAGCGTTCGAAAGCAAGTGTAGCAGACGTCCCGCGGCGGCCGGCCGTCAGCGAGACACTCGAGGCGCGCGTGGTCGCCACCTACGGGCGACACATGATGGTGCGCGAGGCGGCCGGCCGCCGGCTGCGTGCCCGGCCCTTCGGGCGCTCGCTCACGGTCGTGTGCGGCGACGAGGTCCGCTGCCGTCCGGATCCGCTGCACGACGAGCTGCACGTCGTCGAGGTGCTGCCACGGCGCAGCGCGCTCTATCGTACGAATCTGCGCGGCCACTCCGAGCCGCTGGTCGCGAACCTCTCGCACCTGCTGGTGGTCTTGGCTCCGCTGCCGGCGCCCGACCTGTTCGTCGTGGACCGCTACCTCGCCGCGGCGGCGTCGGCGCATCTTGCGGCGACGTTGGTGGTGAACAAGGATGAGCTCGGCGTCGACGATGCACTCGCCGTCGAGCTCGCCGCTTACGCCCGTGCCGGGTACAGCACGCTGCGCTGCTCGGCACGCACCGGCGCCGGCACGGCGGCGCTGCTCGCAGCGCTGCCGGCCGGTGCCATCGCGGCGCTCGTCGGGCAGTCGGGCGTCGGCAAGTCCTCGCTGGTAGCGCAGCTGCTGCCCGGCGAGCAGGTGGCGATCGGCGAGCTGGTGCGCGCCGAGGACGGACGGCATACCACGACCGCCGCGCGCCTCTTTGACTTGCCGGAGCGCCGCGCGCTCATCGATTCGCCGGGCGTGCGCGATTTCGCTCCCGCCATCGACAGCCTCGAGCCGCGCAGCCTCGGCTTCGTCGAGGTGGAGAGCCTGGCGGCAGGCTGCCGCTTTCTCGACTGCCGCCACATGCGCGAGCCGGGATGTGCGGTGCGCGCCGCAGTCGATGCCGGCACTTTTCATCCGCGCCGCTACGAGAGCTACCGGCGGCTGCGTCGCCTGCACGAGGAGCTGAGCGCCCGCCGCCGCTAGACCGACTGTCGGCCGGCAAGCGCGTGCGCGAGCGTGCCGCCGTCGACATACTCGAGCTCGCCGCCGACCGGCACCCCGTAGGCAATGCGGCTCGCGCGAATGCCGCGCCGCGCCGCGAGCTCGCTTAAGTAATGCGCGGTCGCCTCGCCCTCGACGGTCGAGTTGGTGGCGAGGATGAGCTCGCGCACGCTGCCCTCGTCGAGAATCGCCTCGAGCTCGCGCAGTCCCAGCTGCTCGGGGCCGATGCCATCGAGCGGCGAAAGGTGGCCCATCAGCACGAAGTATCGGCCGCGGTAGCTGCCCGAGGACTCGATCGCCACGACATCCGCCGGGGATTCGACCGCGCACAGGAGCGAGGCTTCACGCTGCGGGGCGGAACAGATCGAGCATAGCTGCGCTTCGGTCAGCATGCGACAGCGCCGGCACCGGACCACGGACTCGAGCGCCGCCTCGAGCGCGCTCGCGAGCGCCCGCGCCCCGGGCCTGCCCTCCTGCAACAGGTGGAAGGCCATGCGCTGGGCGGTCTTCGGCCCGACCCCCGGCAGGGTGCGCAGCGCCTCGATCAGCTGTGCGAGATGCGGCGAGTGCTTCACGCTAAAACGGCAGCTTCATTCCCGGCGGCAGCCCCAGGCCCGCGGTGAGATGGCTCATCTTCTCCTGCACGCGGGCCTCCACCTTGTGCACGGCGTCGTTGGCGGCGGCCGCGATCAGATCCTCGAGCATCTCACGGTCCTCGGCTGCGACCGCCGCCTCGATCTGCACGCGCTTCACCTCGTGCCGGCCGTTCATCGTGATCTTCACCATGCCGCCGCCGGCTTCGCCGACCACTTCGAGGCTGGCGATCTCGGCCTGGGCCTTCTGCATGTTGGCCTGCATCGCCTGCACTTGCTTCATCATGTTGTTGAAGTTGCCGCTCATGGGAGTGAGCCCGTCAGGCGCCGCGCGCCGCGTGTGAAAAGGTGGTCATTTCAGCGGCCGGACGGTGTCCGGCAGCACGGTGGCGCCGAAGCGCTCGCGCAGACCCTGCACCCCCGGATCCGCCTCGAAGGCGCGCCGCGCGCTCGAGAGCTCCTGCTGCGAGGCCCGCTGCGCGGCGAGCGCCGGACTCTCGCCGCCGGCGCCGGCCTGCTGGAATTCGAGCCGCACCGGCTCGCCGAAGTGGCGCGACAGCGCCTGCGCGAGCTTCTCTTCCTGGGCCGGCGTGCGCAGCTGCTGGTTGTGCGGATCGAGCGCGAGGCGCACCACGGCGCCCGCGCGGGCGATGAGCACGCAGTGAGTCGCGAGCTGCCGGGCGGCGCCCGTGAGCTCGAGCGCGTTCACGATCGACGCCCAAGGCGTCGGCGCTGGGGCGAGTGCGGGTTCTCCCGACCCAGGAGCTGCGCCGAGCGCGGTTTCTCTTGGCGTCGGCGCTGGGGCGAGTGCGGGTTCTCCCGACCCGGACGCTGCAGCGGCCGGCACAGCCCCTGCGGGCGCGGCACGGCGCGGCGCCGCCGCCGCACCCGCGCTCACCGCAGCCGGGGCGCCGGCCGGCCGGAAGGCCAGCATGCGCAGCAGCGTCCTCTCGAAGCCGGCCCTGGGATCGGGCGCGAGCGGCAGGTCGCGCTTACCCGTGATCGCCGTCTGATAGAAGAGCTGGACGTCCTCCGGAGTAAGGGCCCGCGCGAGCCGCTCGATCACCTCCGGTGCGAACAGCTCGTCGCCTTCGTAGTCGCTCACCGCCTGGCGCAGTCCCACCCGCACCAGCAGGCCCGCGAGCTCATCGAGCAGCTGCCCATAATCGGGCGCGAACTGCTCGAGCGCCTGCGCGCCCTTCACGAGCTCGGCCGGGTCGAGCGCGGCGAGCAGCTCGGCGAAGCGCACCACGTGGTCGCGGGCAACCGTGCCGAGCATGGCGCGCGCCTCGGCCTCACCCGCCTTGCCGCCGCCGAAGGCGATCAGCTGGTCGAGGAGCGAGAGCGCATCGCGCATGCTGCCGTCGCCGGCAAGCGCCACGAGCTTCAGTCCCGCCGCCTCGTAAGCGATGCCTTCCTGGTCGAGAATGTGGCGCATGTGCGCGGCGATCTCGGCGGCCGGGAGACGCTTCAGGTTGAACTGCAGACAGCGCGACAACACCGTCATCGGCAGCTTCTGCGGGTCGGTGGTCGCGAGCAGGAACTTGACGTGGGGCGGCGGCTCCTCGAGCGTCTTCAGGAGCGCATTGAAGGAGTGCGCCGACAGCATGTGCACTTCGTCCACCAGATACACCTTGAAGCGGCCACGCGCCGGGCTGTACTGCACGTTGTCGAGAAGCTCGCGGGTGTCGTCGACCTTGGTGCGCGAGGCGGCATCGACCTCGATCAGGTCGACGAAGCGGCCGGCGTCGATCTCGCGGCAGGCGGCACACACGCCGCAGGGCTCGGCGGTGACGCCGGTCTCGCAGTTGAGGCACTTGGCGAAGATGCGCGCGATGGTGGTCTTGCCCACACCGCGGGTGCCCGTGAACAGGAACGCATGGTGGATGCGCCCGGTGTCGAGTGCGTTGACGAGCGCGCGCCGTACGTGCTCCTGGCCGATGAGCTCGGAGAATTTCTTCGGACGCCATTTGCGAGCGAGCGCGGTGTAGCTCATGCAATATCCTGCATCGGGGTGGAGGCGGCCCGCACCAGCTTAGCCTCCGGCACCCGACATCGCCGCTGCCGCTGCTGCCTTCCGGCCCTGACGGGATTCACGACTGGTCGTCGCGGAGAAACCGATGCGGGCCACCACATGGCGGAGAGGGTGGGATTCGAACCCACGAACACCGGTGAAGATGTTACTGGAATTCCAGTCCAGCGCCTTCGACCGCTCGGCCACCTCTCCAATCAATGGTTTACAGCGAACTCCTCGAAACAACCTAGCAGCAGTGCACGCGGCAAGATGGGCGGCGGCGAATCATAAAGCATGGTGCCCGGTGGTGCATCCGGCCACCCGCGTGCCGCCGCGTTCAGGCCTGCGGGGGTTTCGTCACCTTGAACGGCGGTGGCTCATCGAGACAGGGCTCCTTGCCCTTGCGCGGCGGCGGCGCAGGTTCGTTGAGCACCGGCAGATGCAGTGCGCTGGTGGCATCGGGTGCATCGAGCCCGGCGGGAACCTTCAGGGGCGGGACGCTGCTCGCCTGCATGTAGCCCTGCTGCTTGTGGCAGGCATAGGTGAGGTGCCGGAACGGATGACAACCGGCCAGCACAAGCACGAGCGGCGCGAGCCACATGAGTGATCGCAGCTCTTTCATTCGCGAGATCCCGTCTTTGCCAATTTCCCGACCTCCAGGCTCACGTCAATGCACCCGCGGCACGGGCCGCCGCCCGCACCGTGGCGTGATGAGCCTCCGACAACGGCGTGAGGGGTAATCTTAACCCATTGCCGATGACTCCCATCTGCGCCAGCGCCCATTTGACCGGGACCGGGTTCGTCTCGACGAACAGGTCGCGGTGCAGCCCTGCAAGGGGCGCGTCGAGCGCGCGCGCTCTCACCCCATCGCCGGCGAGCGCCGCGGCCACCATCTCCGACATCGCCCGCGGGACGACGTTCGCGGTCACCGAGATCACCCCGCGGGCCCCGCAGGCGATCGCCTCGCGCGCCGTTGCGTCATCACCGCTGAGCACCACGAAGCCTGTGGTGACCGCCTCGACCAGCTCGCGCACCCGGCTCAGGTCCGACACCGCCTCCTTCACTCCCACGATGCGCGCCACGCGCGACAGGCGTGCCACCGTTGCCGGCTTCATGTCGACGGCTGTGCGGCTCGGAACGTTGTAGAGCAGGATCGGCTTGGCCGAGGCAGCGGCGGCGGCGGCGAAGTGCTGATACAGGCCCTCCTGCGTCGGGCGATTGTAGGCGGGAGTGACCAGCAGGAAGCCGTCCACGGCCAACTCCGAGAGCCACCTGACGCGTTCCACCGTCGCCGCGGTGCTGCTGGTGCCGGCCCCCACGATCACCGCCGCCCGCCCGCGCAGGCGCTCGCAGGCCCGCACCGTGAGCTCGCGCAGCTCCAACTCGCGCAGCGTCGCCGACTCGCCGCTGGTGCCGCCGACCACGACGCCGCTGGTGCCGTTCGCCAGGTGGAAGTCGAGCAGCCGTATCCAGGCCTCCAGGTCGACGGCGCCGTCGGGGCGCATCGGAGTGACGATGGCAACCAGGCTGCCGGAGAACGACATGAAGCCTTCAGGCGGAGTGGGGAAGCGACGGATGTTACGAGCGGGACTCCCGCGGAGGCAAGCCTCGCGGGAGCGCGCCCCCGCGGAATGGTCGCAACGGACGGGCGCTCCCGGTACACTCGGAAGCCGCAGGCCGGCAAGAAGCACCCCGCCACCGACAGATGAAGCAGCACCTGGCCGTTTCGGCGATCGGCAGCGACCGAACGGGTATGGTCCACGAGCTGACCCGCGTCATCAGCGAGTCCGGCGGGAATATCAGTGAGAGCCGCATGGCGAATCTCGGTACCGAGTTCGCGATGCTGCTGCTCGTCTCCGGCAACTGGCACGCGCTCGCGAAGCTCGAGACCGAGTTGAAGCGCCTCGCCGAGACCGGCAACCTCAGCATTCATCTGCGGCGCACCGAGCCGCGCGCGCCGCGCACCGACATGCTGCCGTACTCGATCGACGTGGTATGCCTCGATCAGTCGGGCATCGTGTCGGGACTGGCGGGCTTCTTCGCCACCCGCGGAATAGACATTGCCGAGGTCTCGACCCGCAGCTACCCGGCCGCCCACACCGGCGCGCCCATGTTCGCCGTGCAGATGATCGTCAACGTGCCGAGCCGCATCCACGTCGCGCACCTGCGCGAGGAGTTCATGGAGTTCTGTGACTCGCTCAACCTCGATGCCATTCTCGAGCCGGTAAAGTCCTGAAAGAGATGCCAACGATCAAGACGGGGAACAAGGTGCCCGGGTTTTCCCTGCCGACGACGGGCGGCGGCACGTGGAGCCTGAAGGACGCGGCCGGCAGGAAGCTGGTGATCTACTTCTACCCGCGCGACATGACCTCCGGCTGCACACGCGAGGCGCAGGACTTCCGCGACCTCTACGGCGCCTTCCGCAAGGCGGGCGTCGAAGTAGTGGGCGTATCGCTCGACAGCGTCGCCTCACACGACAAGTTCGCCGCCCGGGAGACGCTGCCGTTCCCGCTGCTCGCCGACACCGACGAGCGCGTGTGCCGGCTGTTCGACGTCATAAAGCCGAAGAGCCTGTACGGCAGAAAGTATCTCGGCGCCGAGCGCAGCACCTTCCTGCTCGACGGCACGGCACGGCTGCGCCAGGAGTGGCGCAAGGTTAAGGTCCCGGGTCACGCGGAGGCAGTGCTTGAAGCAGCGCGGAGTCTATGAGCCCGGTCCCACGGCCGCCTCCGGCGAGGCGCGCGCCGTGAGAGCCAGGGCGCGCGGCGGGCGGCGCCTCTTCGTGCTCGACACCAACGTGCTGATGCACGACCCGACCGCCATCTTCCGCTTCGAGGAGCACGACGTGTACCTGCCGATGGTGGTGCTCGAGGAGCTCGACGCGCACAAGAAGGGGCTGTCGGAGGCCTCGCGCAACGTGCGCCAGGTGAGCCGCTTCCTCGACGACATGATGCGCGACGTCACCAAGGAGCAGATCGACCAGGGACTCAAGCTGCCGAGCGGCTACTCGGGCAATCACGGCAAACGCCCCTCGAGCGGGCGGCTGTTCTTCCAGACACGTCAGCTCACCAGCGCGCTGCCGGACAGCCTGCCCGGCCAGAGCGGCGACAACGCGATCCTGGCGCAGACGCTGGCGCTGCAGAACGAGCAGAAGGATGCGCGGGTGATCCTGGTCTCGAAGGACATCAACCTGCGGATCAAGGCGGCGGTCCTCGGGGTGCACGCCGAGGATTACTACAGCGACAAGACCCTCGAGGACGCGGACGTCCTCTACAGCGGCATGACGGCGCTGCCGGCGGACTTCTGGGAGC
The DNA here is from genome assembly GCA_027307325.1 of Gammaproteobacteria bacterium. Lineage (GTDB taxonomy): Bacteria > Pseudomonadota > Gammaproteobacteria > Steroidobacterales > Steroidobacteraceae > 13-2-20CM-66-19. The sequence continues at coordinate 19,112 of DAHUXE010000193.1, forward strand.
AGCACGGCAAGGACATGCGCTCGTGGAAGGAGAGCGACCGCACGTTCTACGAGATCACCGGGCCCGCGGTGCGCGAGTGGCATCCCAACCAGGGCCTGTTCGAGGACACGCCGCAGGGCATCGAGGGCATCGCGCGCAAGGTGAGCGGCGCTACCGCCACCATCGAGCTGACCCGCGACTACCGCAACGAGCGGCACAACGTCTGGGGAGTGACGGCGCGCAACCGCGAGCAGAACTTCGCGCTCAATCTGCTGATGGATCCGGAGATCGATTTCGTCACGGTGCTGGGACCCGCCGGCACCGGCAAGACGCTGCTCGCGCTCGCCGCCGGTCTCATGCAGACGCTCGAGACCAACCGCTTCGTCGAGATCATCATGACGCGCGTCACCATCCCGCTCGGCGAGGACATCGGCTTCCTGCCGGGAACCGAGGAGGAGAAGATGGAGCCGTGGATGGGCGCACTCATGGACAACCTCGAGGTGCTCACCGGCTCGCAGGAAGGCGGCAACTGGGGCCGCGCCGCGACCAACGATCTGCTGCGCAACCGCATCAAGATCCGCTCTCTCAATTTCATGCGCGGCCGCACCTTCCTCAACCGCTTCCTGATCCTCGATGAGGCGCAGAACCTCACGCCCAAGCAGATGAAGGCGCTGATCACGCGTGCCGGCCCCGGCACCAAGCTCGCCTGTCTCGGCAACATCGCACAGATCGACACGCCCTATCTCACCGAGATGACCTCCGGCCTCACCTACGCCGTGAACCGCTTCCGCGGCTGGGCCCATTCCGGGCACGTGACGCTGGTGCGCGGCGAGCGCTCGCGCCTCGCCGACTACGCCTCGGACATCCTGTAGGGCGCGCCTGCCGCACTGTCAAAAGTCGGCCCTGCGGGGGGCGGATTCGGTGTAGGCTTGCTGGGGCGCCGGCGCTCCCGAAGCCGGGGCGCCCGTCGACCCTTTGTAAGCGTCTGTAAGCGTTGGGAAACTCATCCGCTCCGGCCGTGGTCAAATCGAACCATATGCGCCCCCTTCTGATCGTCCTGGTGAGCGGCTTTCTCACCGTTGCCGGCGTCGCCTTCGCAAGCGAGCCGCCGATGCCGGGTACCGGCATCCTGAGCGGGCCGACGGCGGGCTCCGACCTTCCCGACATGGGCAGCCCGGCCGAGACGGTGCTGTCGAGGAGCGATGAGTACCGGCTCGGCGCGATGGTGGCGAAGGAGCTGCGCGATCAGAACGTCCTCATCGAGGACCCGGAAGTCAGCGAGTACATCAACGACATCGGCAAGCGGCTCGCGTCGCAGAGCGAGATGGGCGGCGAGTACTTCCACTACTTCGTGATCCGGGACGACACCATCAACGCCTTCGCCGTGACCGGCGGCTACGTCTTCTTCAACTCCGGCCTGGTGCTCGCCACCGAGAACGAGTCGGAGCTCGCCGGCGTAATGGCGCACGAGACCGCGCACATCACCCAGCATCACATCGCACGCATGCTCGCCGACCAGTCGCGCCAGAGCCTGACCACCGCGGCCGCCATGATCGGCGCGATCCTGCTCGGCGCGCTCGCCGGCGGCGGCCAGGCCACCGAAGGCGCCCTCATCGCGGCGCAGGGCATGGCGGTGCAGCACCAGATCAACTTCACGCGCGACAACGAGTGGGAAGCCGACCGCGTCGGCATCGGCTATCTCGCGGGTGCGGGCTTCGATCCGTACGGCATGGGCAACATGTTCGACACCATGATGCGGCACTCGGGGCTCGCCCAGACCTACATTCCGGCGATGCTGCTCAATCACCCGGTCGACTCGGAGCGTATCGCCGAGCAGCGGACCCGCGCCGCGCAGTTTCCGCCGCGCACCGGCCATGACTCGCAAACCTACCAGCTGATACGCGAGCGTGTGCGGGTGCTGACGGCGACCGGCGATACCGACATGGCGCAGCAGTACGCGCAGAAGATCGCACACGGCGGCGACGACATGGGCAACCAGTACGGCCGGGCGCTCGCCCTGGTGGGCGGCAACCGCGCCTCCGCCGAGCAGGCGGTCGGGATACTCGGCAAGCTCGTGCAGCAGCACGAGGGGCTGACGGTCCTGTATTCCGCCCTGGGCCAGGCGCAGGCCAAGGCCGGACACGTCAACGAGGCGCTGGCTACTTTCAAGCACGCCGAGGCGCTCTTTCCACGCAACGTGCCGGTGACCGTGCGCTACGCGCAGACGCTCATGGCCGCGGGCCGCCCGGGCGAGGCCCACACCATGCTGCTCGACCTCTTCAACGTCGTGCCGCCCACCCCCGACCAGATTCACCTCACGGCGCTCGCGGCGAGTGCCGCCGGCGATCCGGGGGACGCCTACTTCTACATGGGCGAGTATCAGATCGCCAACGGTGACCTGCCGCGCGCCGTCCAGCAGATCCAGCTGGCGCTGGCGGCGCCGCACACCAGTACCATCCAGCGGCAGCGCTACCGCGCGCGCCTCGACGAGGTGCGCGAGTTCCTCGCCAGCACGCGCAAGCCGCGGCTGACCGACAACGGGGATCAGGGGCAGGGTCGCGGCCGCTGACCGTACCCGCCAGGCCCGCTACAATGCCGGCCGGGCTTGTACTCCACCGGTGCCATGCAAACCACGATCCGCCTTTCCCTGGCGGCGCTCCTCCTGTTGCTGCTCGGCGCCTGCGCCACGGCGCCGACGCGCAGCGACCCGCGCGATCCCTGGGAGCGCATGAACCGTGCGACCTACGCCTTCAACGACAAGGTCGACCGCGCGGTTCTGAAGCCGGTAGCGCGCGGCTATCGCAGCATCACGCCGCACGTCGTGCAGGTCGGCGTCAGCAACTTCTTCACCAACGTGACCTATCCGACCGTCATGGTGAATGACCTGCTGCAGGGACAATTCACGCCGTTCGTGCACGACACCAGCCGGCTGCTGGTCAACACCGTGCTCGGCATCGGCGGCCTGTTCGATCCGGCGACGCCGATGGGGCTCGAGAAGAACGACCGCGACTTCGGGCAGACGCTCGGCGTGTGGGGCGTGAAGAGCGGACCCTACCTCGTCATTCCCCTCCTCGGTCCTTCCGATGTGCGCGACGGGTTCGGGCGGGTGGGAGACGTGTTCAGCGATCCGCGCCACTATATGCGCAACAACTACTGGAGCTGGGGCCTGTGGGGCCTCGGGGTCGTCGACTTACGCGCGCACCTGCTCGACCTGGAGGCGAAGCTGCAGGGCGTCTACGATCCCTACGCGTTCATCCGCAACGTTTATCTGCAGAACCGCGAGTTCAAGGTGCACGGCGGCAACTCGCAGAGCGAGGAGGACGAGGAGCAGAAGATGCTGGAGGAGTCGGGCATCGAGCCGACGCCGCCGCAGTCGCAGCCGCCGCCGCCCGAGCCGCGTACGCCCAGGTGAGCGGGGATGTCGGCGGTCTCGCTACACGCCGCGCTCGAGCAGCTCGCTCACCTCGCTGATCCGGCCGAGCGCCGCGAGTCCCTGTGGCAGCTGCGCGAAGCGCAGCCGGCGCCCCTGGGCCCGCGCGCAGGCAAGCCAGTCGAGCAGCACCGCGAGTCCCGCGCTGTCGGATGCCGTGATGCCCTGGCAGTCGATGAGCAGCACGCCGTCGCCGGCCGCATCGATGGCATCGAGCCCGAGCTCGCGCGCCCGCCGCGCGCTGGCAAAGCTCAGAGGACCCGCGGCGAGCAGCCGGCCGCTGCCGCCTGAGGCGAGCCTGAACGGCCCCGCGGCCAGATCGAGCGGGGCGGTGAGCGGGTCCGGGCTCATCCGCCGGAGCCGCGGGTCTGCCTGGCGATCTCGCCGGGTTTCTCGCCCGATTCGAGGCGCTTGATCACGGTTTCGAGACCCTGTTGCTCGATCTGGGCGCCGAAGTCCTCGCGATAGCTCTTGACGTAGCTGATGCCATCGATCACGACGTCCCAGGCCTTCCAGCCCAGCGGCGTCTTGCGCAGCGAGTAGTTGACCGATACGCGGTCGCCGTTCCTGCGGCGCACCTCGGTACGCACGGTCGCCGTAGTCGCACCGGGCTCGAGGCGGCTCGGGAAGATCTTCAGGCGGTCCGAGGTGAACTCGACCAGCGAGTCACCATAGTTCGTGAGCAGCGACTGCTTGAAGGCGTTGATGAAGCGCTGCCGCTGCTCGGCAGTCGCGCTGCGCCAGAACTGACCGAGCACGACGCGTGCCGAAGTCTCGGTGTCGAAATGCGGCATGAGGTCCTTGTCGACCAGCGCGGCGACCTTGGCCGGATCGCGGCGATACTCGTCGCGGTGCTTGTCGAGCTCGTCCAGCATCCCCTGCGCAGTCGCCTGCACCAGGGCCGCCGGATCGCCCGCCTCCGCGCTCGCCGCGGTGCCCGCCGCCCCCTGCCCCGCCACGGCCGGTGGGCTCTGCGCCTGCACGGCCACGGCCGTGCACACCCAGGCCGCCGTCAACAACACGCTCACGATTCTCATTTCTTCGGCTCCGTCTTCGCCGCGCTGTCGCTCTCGCCGCTACCCTTGCTGGCAAAGCTCGCGAAGAACTTGTTGATGAGGCTCTCGAGCACGATCGCCGACTGAGTCTGGTCGATGCGGCTGCCCTCCTTGAGGTAGGCGTCGAGCCCCCCCGGGCTGATCCCGACATACTTGCCGCCGAGCAGTCCCTCGGTCTGGATGCTCGCGAAGCTGTCCTCGGGGATCTCGTTGTACTGCGGATCGATGCGCATGCCCACCACCGCCTTGTAGACCCGGGAGTCGAAGCGGATCGAGGACACCTCCCCTACACGCACGCCCGAGATGGTGACGGGCGATCCGATCTTCAGGTCGCCGACGTTGTCGAAATCCGCGCTCACGTGATACCCCGCCTTCTGGCCGGTGAACTTGACGCCGCTGGCAGGCAGCTGCGTCGTGAGAAACAGCAGCGCCGCAAATCCCAACAGCACGAACAGGCCCGTACCGATCTCCAGGGTTCGATTGCTCTGCATGGCTGGTAGTTCCTCTCAAAGAAAGACCGCGGTGAGCACGTAGTCGAGAAGCAGCGTGATCACGGAGGAGGCGACTACGGTGCGCGTGGTCGCGAGCCCCACCCCCTCGGCGGTAGGCTCGGCGTGATAACCCTCGTGCACCGCGATCAGGCTGCAGGCGATGCCGAATACGACGCTCTTCAGCAGACCCTCGTTCACGTCGTGCAAGTCGACGGAACCCTGAGTCTGCGACCAGAAGACGCCGCGGTCGACCCCCATCATCTGTACGCCGACGAGCTGCGCGCCGTACAGCCCGATCACGCTGAAGATCGCCGTCAGCAACGGCATCGCGATCACCCCGCCGAGGAAGCGCGGCGCCGCCACGTAGCGCAGCGGGTCGACCGCCATGATCTCCATCGCGGTCAGCTGGTCGGTCGCGCGCATCAGGCCGATCTCGGAGGTGAGCGCGGTGCCGGCACGGCCCGCGAACAGCAGCGCCGTGATCACCGGCGCAAGCTCCCGCAGCAGGCCGAGGGCCGCCGCGATGCCGAGCGCCTCCTCGGAGCCGAAGCGCCGCAGCAGGTCGTAGCCCTGCAGGCCGAGCACCATGCCGACGAACAAACCCGACAGCATGATGATGATGAGCGAGCGGGCGCCGGTGTTGTAGATCTGCATCAGGAGCAGCCGCGGCCGGCCGAGAGCCGGTACACACTGGATGAGGAGCTGCACGAAGAAGATGGTCACCGACCCGAGGCGGCGCACGCCGCCGAGCAGGTAAGTGCCGGGAGGGCGGGCGCTCATCGCTCGTCCGCCTCGAGCAGCTGACCCGCGTAATCCGGGGCCGGGTAGTGGAAGGGAACCGGGCCCTCGGCGCTGCCCGTCATGAACTGGCGTACCGCGGCCGAGTCGCTGGCGCGCAGCTGCGCCGGCGTGCCCGCGGCCGCGACCCTGCCCTCCGAGATCAGATAGCTGTCGTCGGCGATGGTGGCGAGCTCATGCACGTCGTGCGAGACCACCACGCTGGTGATGCCGAGCGCCTGGTTCATGTGCTTGATGAGCCGTAGGATGAACCCGAGCGAGATCGGATCGAGACCGACGAACGGCTCGTCGTAAAGGAGGATCTCGGGATCCATCACGATGGCGCGCGCGAGCGCGACGCGCCGTGCCATGCCCCCCGAGAGCTCGCCCGGCATGAGGGTTGCCGCGCCGCGCAGGCCCACGGCCTGCAGCTTCGTCAGCACCAGGAGGCGCACCAGCGGCTCGGGCAGATCCGTATGCTCCCGCACCGGGAAGGCGACGTTCTCGAAGACGTCCAGGTCGGTGAGCAGCGCGCCGTTCTGGAATAAGAGGCCCATGCGGCGCCGGAGCGCGTAGACCTGGTTGCGGCCGAAGCTCGCGAGGTCCTTGCCGAAGACCGTGACCTGCCCGCGCGCGGGCGCCACCTGCCGGGTGATCAGCCGCAGCAGTGTCGTCTTGCCGGTGCCGCTCGGGCCCATGATTGCGGTAATGCGCCCGCGGCGTACCTCGAGATCGAGCCCGGCAAAGATTGCGCGCCCGCCCGCGGCGTAGTGCACGTCGCGCACGGCGGCCACCACGTCGCCCGTGTGTGCGGCAGACGCGGCTTGCACGGAGGCGGTGCTGGTCACGCGAGCGTGGCGCGGCGCGGTGCCATCGGGCGGCCCGGTGCCCTCAAGCGGCCCGGCTCTCCATCTCCGGAGCGTAGCGCCCGGTGGTGGCAGCCCCGTTGAGCTGCGCCCGCCGTGCAAATTCCTTCTGAGCGGCGGCGAAGTTGGCCGCCGACCCGCCCCAGGCCTTGAGGGCCGTGTCCTGCAGCGCCCGGCCGTAACTGAAGGTGAGCGCCCAGGGCAGCGGCCCGAGGCGGTTCATCAGCGACAGGTGCAGCGTCGCCTCGGTCGGCGACTGGCCGCCGGAGAGGAAGGCAATCCCGGGGACCGCCGCCGGCACGTGGCGCTTCAGCACCCGCACCGTGGCCTCGGCGACCGCCTCCGGGGATGCCCGGCCGCTCGCCTTCTTGCCCGAGATCGCCATGTTGGGCTTGAGCACCATTCCCTCGAACTGTACGCGATGGGCAAAGAGCTCCTCGAATGTCACGGCCAGCACCTCCCCGGTGACCTCCACGCAACGCTCGAGCGAGTGAGCGCCGTCCATGAGGACCTCCGGCTCGACGATCGGCACGATGTCGTTTTCCTGGCAAAGCGCGGCATAGCGGGCGAGCGCGTGGGCATTTGCCCGGATCGCAAAGCTGGTCGGGATGCCGGCGGCGATGTCGATCACCGCGCGCCACTTGGCGAAGCGCGCTCCGAGGCCGCGGTACTCGATCAGCCGCTCGCGCAGGCCGTCGAGCCCCTCGGTGATGGTCTCGCCCGGAAAGCCGGCGAGGGGCTTGGCTCCAAGGTCGACCTTGATGCCGGGGATCATCCCGTGATTGGCGAGGTACTGCGGGAAAGGCGTCCCGTCCCTGGTTTTCTGGCGGATGGTCTCGTCGTAGAGGATCACACCGCTCACCGCCTCGGCGGCGCCGGGGGCGGTGAACAGCATCTCCCGGTAGGTACGACGATGCTCCTCGGTCGACTCGAGCTTGATGCTGTCGAAGCGCTTCTTGATGGTACCGCCGCTCTCGTCGGCGGCCAGGATCCCCTTGCCCTTGGTAACCATCGCGCAGGCGACGCGATGGAGCTCGCTGAGATTCATCGTCCACTCCTTAAGGCGACCGACGTGCGTCCTTACCCAGTCACTTCGGCGCTCTCGTGATCGCAAGCCTTTGAAAACGGAAGCGCTAAGGATAGCAAAACCGGTGCGCCACTTGGTTCACGAAGCAATTAGCACTAAAATAGTCCTACTTTCGGAGGATGTCCCATGCTGCGTATCAGCCGGCTCACCGACTACGCCACCGTGCTGCTCGCCGCGCTCGCCGGCGAGCCCGCGCGTGTGCAGACCGCGACCGCGCTCGCCGAGCAGACGCACATCGCCGCCCCCACCGTGAGCAAGCTCCTGAAGCAGCTGCAGCGTGCCGGGCTCGTGACCTCAACCCGGGGTCTGCACGGCGGCTACCAGCTCGCGCGCCCGGCGGCGCAGATCAGCGCCGCCGAGATACTCGATGCGCTCGAGGGGCCGGTGGCCCTCACCGACTGCGCCGCCGGACACGGCAATTGCGAGATCGAGGGGAGCTGCCGCGTGAGCCGTGTGTGGCAGCGGCTGAATCTCGCCATGCGCCGCGCGCTCTATGACGTGAGCCTGGCGCAGCTCGCCGGGCTCGATGCCGCGCCCGCGCGACTGCCGGCGCTCGAGCGCGAGATGAAGGCAGCCGCCGGCCGCACGCAGGTCCGCTCATGAGCGAAGGCGCCAAGCAGCTCGAGAGCCTGATCGGCCGCGGCTACGCGCAAGGCTTCGTGACCGAGATCGATTCGGACACGGTCGCCCCGGGGCTCGACGAGGACGTGGTGCGGCTCATCTCGCGCAAGAAGCGCGAGCCCGCCTTCCTCACCGAGTGGCGGTTGAAGGCGCTGCGCCACTGGCTGACGATGAAGGAGCCGCACTGGGCGCACGTGCGCTTCCCGCCCATCGACTACCAGGCGATCTCCTACTACTCGGCGCCCAGGTCGAGGAAGGACGGCCCGAAGAGCCTCGCCGAAGTGGATCCGAAGCTCCTCGAGACCTACGAGAAGCTCGGCGTGCCGCTGCACGAGCGGGCGCGCCTCGCAGGCGTCGCGGTGGACGCGGTATTCGACTCGGTGTCGGTCGCCACCACCTTCAAGGAGCGCCTCGCCGCGGCGGGGGTGGTGTTTCTGCCCTTCTCCGAGGCGGTGCGCACGCATCCCGAGCTCATCGAGCAGTATCTCGGCAGCGTCGTCCCCTACACCGACAACTTCTTCGCGACGCTCAACTCCGCGGTGTTCTCCGACGGCTCGTTCGTGTACGTGCCGCAGGGCGTGCGCTGCCCGATGGAGCTGTCGACGTACTTCCGCATCAACGCACTCAACACCGGACAATTCGAGCGCACGCTCATCATCGCCGATGCTGGAAGTCATGTCAGCTATCTGGAAGGGTGCTCGGCACCTCAGCGCGACGAAAACCAGCTGCACGCCGCGGTGGTGGAGCTCATCGCGCTCGATGACGCGCACATCAAGTACTCCACCGTGCAGAACTGGTACCCGGGCGATGCGCAGGGCGTGGGCGGCATCTACAACTTCGTCACCAAGCGGGGCGAATGCCGCGGGCGCAACGCGCACATCTCCTGGACCCAGGTCGAGACCGGCTCGGCCATCACCTGGAAGTATCCGAGCTGCGTGCTGCGCGGCGCGGGCTCGCGCGGCGAGTTCTATTCGGTCGCCACCGTGAACAACCACCAGCAGGCCGATACCGGCACCAAGATGATCCATATCGGGCGCGACACGCGCAGCACCATCATCTCCAAGGGGATCTCGGCCGGACACGGACAGAACACCTACCGGGGGCTCGTGAAGATGCTGCCGAGCGCGCACGGCGCCCGGAACTTCACCCAGTGCGACTCGCTCCTCATGGGCGGCCAGTGCGGCGCGCACACCTTTCCGTACGTGGAAGCGAAGAATCCCACCGCGACGGTCGAGCACGAGGCGAGCACCTCGAAGATCAGCGACGACCAGCTGTTCTACTGCCTCGCGCGCGGCATCTGCGCCGAGGACGCCGTCAACCTGATCGTCAGCGGCTTCTGCAAGTCGGTATTCAAGGAGCTGCCGATGGAGTTTGCGGTCGAGGCGCAGAAGCTACTGGCGGTGAGCCTGGAAGGTGCGGTGGGCTGACATGACGCGCGCAGCGACTCCGATGCTCGCCATCCGGGACCTCGTGGTCACGGTCGACGGCAAGCAGATCCTCAACGGCCTGACGCTCGAGGTGGCCGCCGGCGAGGTGCACGCGATCATGGGGCCGAACGGCTCGGGGAAGAGCACGCTCGCGCACGTGCTCGCCGGACGTCCGGGTTACGAGGTCACCGCCGGCAGCGTCAGCTACCAGGGTCGTGACCTGCTCGCGCTCGCGCCCGAGGAGCGCGCGCGTGCCGGAGTGTTCCTCGGCTTCCAGTACCCGGTGGAGATTCCGGGGGTGAACAACGTCTATCTGCTCAAGGCGGCCCTCAACGCCGTGCGCAAGGCCCGGGGCCTGCCCGAAGTCGACGCCTTCGATTTCCTCGGCCTGGTGCGCGAGAAGATGCAGGTCATGCAGATCGACGAGAGCTTCCTGTCGCGCGGCGTCAACGAGGGGTTCTCCGGCGGCGAGAAGAAGCGCAACGAGATCCTGCAGATGCTGGTGCTCGAGCCGCGGCTCGCGGTTCTCGATGAGACCGACTCCGGTCTCGACATCGACGCGCTGAAGATAGTGGCCGCGGGAGTGAACTCGCTGCGCTCGCCCGAGCGCTCGTGCCTGGTGGTGACCCACTACCAGCGCCTGCTCGAGTACGTGGTGCCCGACGTGGTGCACGTGCTGGTGCGCGGCCGCATCGCCCGCAGCGGCGATCGCACGCTCGCCATCGAGCTCGAGCGGCGCGGCTACGACTGGGTGAGCGGCGAGGCGGCCTGAGGCGCCGATGGCAAGTCCCCTCACCGCGCGAATCGCCGAGCAGCACGCGAGCGTCGCGCGCACGCTGGCGGCGCGGCTGCCCGGTGCCGCGCGGCGGCGCCTGGCCATGGAGACACTGGCCCGGACGGGGCTGCCGGGCTCGCGGGACGAGAACTGGAAATACGCGAACCTGCGGCCGCTCGAGCGGGCGAGCTTCACGCCCGCCGCCCTCACGCCACCGGCCGCGGGCGCCGACGCCGCGGTTGCGGCCGCTCTTCCGCCGAGACTTGCTGACTTCATGCGCTACGTGTTCGTCGATGGTGTCTTCGCTCCCCTCCTCTCGGACGCGCCCGGCACGGGCGCGGCACGCGTCACATCGCTCGCCGCGCGGGGGGACGCTGCGGACGCAGGTCCAGCGGTCCCCGCGCCCCGCCACGAGCCCGGCGCCGACCAGCGCTTCGCGCTGCTCAACGAGGCGTTCGCGACCGACGGTGCCGCGATCGAGGTGACGGCGGCACCCGAGGCGGCGCGCCTCGAGCTCCTCTTCGTGGCGAGCGCCGAGGCGCAGCTCGGAGCCTCCTATCCGCGCGTGGAGCTCAAGCTCGGGCCAGCCGGCCGGCTGGTGCTCGTCGAGCGCCACCTGAGCGCCGCCGGCGCGGCGAGTTTCGTCACCAGCGCCGTCAGCGCGGAGCTTGCGCGCGGTGCCGCCCTCGATCACTACCGGGTGCAGGAGCTCAGCTCCCGCGCCATTGCGTTCGATACGCTCGCCGCTACGCTGGCGCAGGAGGCGAGCTACCGGCTGCACGCGGTCGGCAGCGGCGCGGCCGCGTGCCGCTCGACGCTCGGCGTGCGCCTCGCCGGCGAGCACGCCCGGGTGGCGCTCGCGGTGGCCGCGCTCGGCGACCGGACGCAGGTGCAGGATGCCTACGCGCTCATCGAGCATCTCGCGCCGCACACCCGCACCGCGCAGACGTTCCGCGGCATCTCCGCAGCACGCGCCCGCGTGGCTTTCAACGGCAAGATCGTGGTGGCGCGTGACGCGCACGGCAGCGACTCGCGCCAGTCGCTGCGCGGGCTGCTCGCCGGGCCGGAGGCCGAGATCGACGTGCGGCCGCAGCTCGAGATCTATACCGACGACGTGCGCTGCAGCCACGGCGCGACCGCCGGCAAGCTGGACGACAACATGCTTTTCTATCTCCTGTCGCGGGGACTCGAGCGCGACAGCGCCCTGCGCGCGCTCAAGTGGGCGTTCCTCGAGGACGTCATCGCGACCATCGAGGTGCCGGAGCTGCGCCGGCAGGTCGAGGAGCGCCTCGCCGGGGCGATGCAGGACGGAGCCGCGCTCCGGGAGGAGCTCATCTGATGGCAGCCGACGTATCAGCGATCGCCGCGCGCTCCGCTTACGATGCGGCGCGCGTGCGGCGCGACTTCCCCATTCTCGCGACGCAGGTGAACGGGCACCCCCTCGTCTACCTCGATAGCGCCGCTTCGTCGCAGCGCCCGCTGCCGGTACTGCGCGCGGTCGATGACTACGAGCGGCACTCGCACGCCAACGTGCACCGCGGCGTGCACGCGCTCAGCCAGGCGGCCACCTCGGCCTTCGAGGGCGCGCGCGAGCGCGTGCGCCGCTTCCTCAACGCGCGCTCGACCCGCGAGATCGTCTTCGTGCGCGGCACGACCGAGGCGATCAACCTCGTGGCCCAGGCCTATGCCCGGCCGCGCCTGGGTCCCGGCGACGAGATCCTGATCAGCGCGCTCGAGCATCACGCCAACATCGTGCCCTGGCAGATGGTATGTCAGCAGACCGGCTGCACGCTCAAAGTCGCGCCCATTAACCGCCGCGGCGAGCTCCTCTACGAGGAGTTCGCCGCCCTCCTCGGCCCGCGTACGCGCCTGGTGGCGATCGCGCACGTCTCGAACGCCCTCGGCACGGTGCTGCCGGTGAAGCGCATCGTCGAGGCGGCGCACGCTCACGGCGCCGTGGTGCTGGTCGACGGAGCCCAGGCGGTGCCGCACTCGCGTGTCGACGTGCGCGCGCTCGACGCCGACTTCTACGCGTTCTCGGGGCACAAGATGTATGCCCCCACCGGCATCGGAGTCCTGTACGGGCGCGAGGAGCTGCTCGCCGCCATGCCGCCCTGGCAGGGCGGCGGCGAGATGATCCTCACGGTCTCTTTCGAGGCGACGACCTACAACGAGCTGCCGTGGAAGTTCGAAGCCGGAACCCCGAACATCTCCGGGGCGGTGGGGCTCGCGGCCGCGATGGACTCCCTCGAGAGCCTCGGGATCGAAGCGGTCGCCGCGCACGAGTCGCGCCTGCTCGAGCTCGGGACCGCGGAGCTCGCGCGGCTGCCGGGCATCACGCTGGTGGGGACGGCGGCCGCCAAGGCCGCGGTGCTCTCGTTCACGCTGGCCGGGGTACACGCTCACGACCTCGGCACGATCCTCGACACGCAGGGAATCGCGGTGCGCACCGGACACCACTGCGCGATGCCCGTCATGACCTTCTTCGGCATCCCGGCGACCGCCCGCGCCTCGTTCGGCTGCTACAACACCGAGGAGGACGTGGCGCGCCTGGTGGCGGGCCTTACCAGGGCGCGCGAGGTATTCGGCCGATGGACCTGAAGGAGCTCTATCGCGACGTGATCCTCGATCACAACCGGCCCCCGCGCAACTTCGGCCGCCTGGAGAGCGCCGGCGCGGGCGGCGACGTGCTGCACGCCGACGGCCACAATCCGCTGTGCGGTGACCGCCTGTCGGTCTACGTGCGCATGAACGGCGAGCGCGTCGAGGACATCCGCTTCGAAGGCTCCGGCTGCGCAATCTCCACCGCTTCGGCCTCGCTGATGACGGAAGCGGTCAAGGGCAAGGAGCGCGCCGCCGTCGCCAGGCTCTTCGATCGGGTACATACGCTGCTGACGCGCCACGACGCCCCGGCCGACGCCACGCTCGGCAAGCTCGCCGCCCTCGGCGGCGTGCGCGAGTTTCCGGCGCGGGTGAAGTGCGCCACCCTCAGCTGGCATACGCTCAACGCAGCGCTCGAGCGCGGCGCCGCCACCGTGTCGACGGAGTAGCCCGTGCGCCGGCACGAGAACGAGCCCTTCGTCGTCAACCGCGAGGTGCGCGCGGTGATCGTCCCCGCCGGGCAGGAGGTCAAGCTCAAGCCCGGGCAGGCGGGCTATATAACTCAGGCGCTCGGCGGCAGCTTTACCGTGTACCTCGAGGGGAACCTGTTCCGCATCGCCGGCGAGGACGCCGACGCCATCGGCCAGGAAGCGGTCAAGCCGCCGGAGCTGCCGCCCAACGCCACCGTCGAGGACGTGCGCAAGCTCGCCTGGGAACAGATGCGCAGCTGTTATGACCCTGAGATACCCATCAACATCGTGGATCTCGGACTGGTGTATGAATGCGAGGTGCGAGAGAACGACGACGGCACCCGCACCGTGGAGGCGCAGATCACCCTGACCGCGCCCGGTTGCGGCATGGGGGAGATCCTGGTGGACGACGTGCGCGACAAGCTCGAGCGGATCCCGACGGTGCGCGAGGCGCGCGTGCAGCTCACCTTCGACCCGCCCTGGAACCAGTCGATGATGTCGGAAGCCGCGCGGCTGCAGACGGGGATGTTTTGAGCGTGTGGCTCGACATCGGGGCGGTGAGCGAGCTCGCCGAAGCCGTGCCATTTTCGGCCGAAGTCGACGGAGTGCCGGTGGTCGTCGTGCGCTGCGGCAAGGAGCTGTTCGCGGTCGAAGACCGTTGCACGCACGACGGCGAATCCTTCGCAGGTGCCGAGGTGGAGTCCTGCCAGCTCATCTGCCCGCGGCACGGCTCGCGCTTCGACCTGCGTACCGGCGACCCCCTCACCCCGCCGGCCTACGAGCCGGTGCGCACCTACGCCGTGCGCGAGCACGACGGCCGGATCCTCGTCGAGCAGCCCTCGTGAGCCTGCCGCGCGTGAAGCGCCTGACCGTAATGCGTCATGCGGATGCCCGCTGGAACGACCCGGGGACCGACGACTTCGCCCGACCCCTGAACCGCCGCGGGCTCTCCGGGGCCGAGGCGATGGCGCGGCGGCTGCTCGAGCTCGAGCTGGTTCCCGACCGGCTGCTCGCCAGCACGGCGCGGCGCGCCGAGCAGACCGCCGACATCGTGGCGCGCGAACTGTCGCTGTCGGTGCGGCACGTGCAGCGCGAGGATGCCCTGTATCTCGCCAGCGCCGCCGACATGCTGCGTCTCGTCCAGGAGACCGGCCCGCGCATCGCGCATCTCATGGTGATCGCCCACAACCCCGGCGCTTCGCATCTCGTTCATCTGCTGGTGCCGCGCGGCGGGATCAGCACGCTCACCACCGCCGCGGTGTGCTCCATCGTGTTCGAGGCGGACGACTGGCGCGCCATCGGTCCGGAGACAGTGAAGGAAGTGCAGCACCATGCCCCGCCCTCGCGGCTGTGGGGGTTGCTGCGCTGATCAGCACTCCGGCACGTTGACCGCGAGTCCGCCCTGCGAGGTCTCCTTGTAGATCGTCGACATGTCGGCGCCCGTCTGGCGCATGGTGGCGATCACCTGATCGAGCGACACCTTGTGCGTGCCGTCACCGCGCATCGCCAGCCGCGCCGCGTTGATCGCCTTGACCGCCCCCATAGCGTTGCGCTCGATGCAGGGGATCTGCACGAGTCCCGCGACCGGATCGCAGGTGAGCCCGAGGTTGTGCTCCATGCCGATCTCGGCGGCATTCTCGACCTGCTCGTTGGTGCCGTGCAGGGCCGCGACCAGTCCCGCCGCCGCCATGGAGCAGGCGACCCCGACCTCGCCCTGACAGCCCATCTCGGCGCCCGAGATCGAGGCATTGCGCTTGTAGAGCATGCCCATGGCCGCGGCCGCGAGGAGAAAACGCAGCACGCCCTCCTCGTTCGCCCCGGCCTCGAAGCGCCGGTAGTAGTGCAGCACCGCGGGCACGATACCTGCCGCGCCGTTGGTGGGCGCGGTGACGACGCGCCCGCCGGCGGCGTTCTCCTCGTTCACGGCGAGCGCGTAGGCGTTCACCCAGTCCATGACGTCGAGCGGCGTGGCCTTGCCGCTCTCGGTGAGCTGCCGGTGGAGCCGCGGCGCCCGGCGGCGCACCTTGAGCACTCCGGGCAGCACGCCGCTCTGGCGGAAGCCGCGCTCGACGCAGCCCTGCATCACCTGCCAGAGGTGCAGCAGCTTGGCGCGCACCTCGCCGTCACTCGCCCAGGTGCGCTCGTTCGCCAGCATCAGCTCGAAGATCTCGAGCCCGTGCTCGCGGCACCGCGTCAGCAGCTCGGCGCCGGAGGTGAACGGGTATGGCGGCGCGGCATGCGCCCGGGTCTCGCGCGCCTCCGGTTCCGCGCCGCGCACGATGAAGCCGCCGCCGATCGAGTAATAGTCCTCCTCGCGCAGCACGCTGGCGCCGGCCGACAATGCGTCGAAGCGCATGCCGTTGGAATGGCGCGGCAGTCGCTCGTGATGCATGAAGAGCAGCTGCATCGGCTCGTCGAAGGCGATCTCGTGCTCGCCCAGCAGGTGAATGCGCCCGCTCGCGCGGATGCGCTTCACCGTGGTCTCGATGCCGTCGGGATCGACCGTCTCGGGCTCGGCGCCCTCGAGGCCGGCGAGCACCGCGCGGTCGGTGCCGTGCCCCAGGCCGGTGAGCGCCAGCGAGCCGTAGAGCCGCACGGCGATCTGCTGCGTCGCCTCGAGCTTCCCCGCCTCCTTCAACCCCAGGACGAATTCGCGCGCCGCCCGCATCGGTCCCATGGTGTGCGAGCTCGAGGGGCCGATGCCGACCTTGAAGATGTCAAAGACGCTTAGGGTCATGGGAGCCAACCTCGGCGGCGCCAGGCGTGGCTCGAAGCGCGCGGCGCTGCCCGCAGAGTCTGCAACGCCGCCATGGCACCCACGTGCTTCGCGGCGACCTCGGACGGCTCAAATGCGACCCCGGAGCCGGCGCAGCTGCGCCCGTGCGCGCTTGTCCGGCCGCTCCACCGGCCGCGGCGTGAGTGCCGCGGCGACTTTCATGCGCTGCGCGAACTCGGCGCGCCGGGCGGTGCTGGCCGGTGTCTCCTCGTAACAGCGCGCCGCTGCGGGCGCCGGAGCACGCCGCGCCGGAATGCTGCTCACGGTGCATTCGAACTCGACCGCGCCGCGCATCAGACTCAAGCGGTCGCCGCGGCGCACCTCGTGCGCCGCTTTCACGCGCACGCCGTTCAGGTGCACCCGGCCGCCGGCCACGGCCTGCCCGGCCAGCGAACGTGACCTGAATAGCCGCACGGCAAACAGCCAGCGATCTATGCGGGCGGTCCCGGGTCCGGCGGCAGACGCGTCTGACATGGAGGCTCTAGTATAATTGCGACTCATGAACGAGGCCGTCATCGAGCGATTGCGCGGCGAGCTCGCCGCCCTGCGCGAGCAGGGCCTCTACAAGAGCGAGCGCGTGCTGAGCGGTCCCCAGGGCGGCGTGGTGCGCGCCGCCGGGCACGAAGTCATCAACCTGTGCGCCAACAACTACCTCGGCCTCGCCAATCATCCGGCGGTGCGCGCCGCCGCGCAGCGCTCCCTCGACCAGTACGGCTACGGCATGGCCTCGGTACGCTTCATCTGCGGCACCCAGGAGAGCCACAAGGAGCTCGAGGCACGGCTGGCGCGCTTCCTCGGAACCGAGGACGTGATCCTCTATTCCTCGTGCTTCGACGCCAACGGCGGGCTGTTCGAGACGCTGCTGGATGAGCGCGACGCGGTGATCTCGGACGCGCTCAACCACGCGAGCATCATCGACGGAATCCGCCTCTGCAAGGCGCAGCGCCTGCGCTACGCCAACAGCGACATGGGGGAGCTCGAGGGCTGCCTGCGCCAGGCGCAGGGCGCGCGCACGCGGCTGATTGCCACCGACGGCGTGTTCTCCATGGACGGCTTCATCGCCAATCTGCGCGGCATCTGCGACCTGGCCGAGCGCTACGACGCGCTGGTGATGGTCGATGACTCGCACGCCACCGGTTTCATGGGGGCCACCGGGCGCGGCACTCACGAGCACTGCGGGGTCGCTGCACGCGTCGACATTCTCACCGGCACGCTCGGCAAGGCGCTCGGCGGCGGCAGCGGCGGCTACGTCGCCGCGCGGCGCGAGGTGGTCGAGTGGCTGCGCCAGCGCTCGCGCCCCTATCTCTTCTCCAACAGCATCCCGCCGGTGGTCGCGGCGGCGAGCCTCGCGGTGCTCGATCTCCTCGAAGGCGGCGGCGAGCTGCGCCAGCGGCTGTTCGAGAACGCGCGCTTCTTCCGCGCGGCGATGACCGCGGCCGGCTTCGATTTGAAGCCCGGCGAGCATCCGATCATTCCGGTGATGCTGGGCGATGCGGCGCTGGCGACGCGCATGGCGGACGCCCTGCTCGAGCGCGGCGTGTACGTGATCGGCTTCTCCTATCCCGTAGTGCCGAAGGGGCAGGCCCGCATCCGCACGCAGATGTCGGCCGCGCTCACGCGCGCGCAGCTCGAGCGGGCCGTGGCGGCCTTCATCGAGGTCGGACGCGCGCTCGGCGTTCTGAAGAAGCAGCAAGAGCGAGGCCCATGAAAGCACTGGTCAAGCAGCAGGCGGCGCCCGGGATCTGGCTCGAGGATATTCCGGAGCCCAAGGTCGGGCACAACGACGTGCTGATCGAGATCTCCAAGACCGCGATCTGCGGCACCGACATGCACATCTACAACTGGGACGAATGGGCGAGCAAGACCATTCCGGTGCCGATGGCGGTCGGGCATGAGTACTGCGGGCGGATCGTCGAGGTGGGCTCGGAGGTCAAGGGACTCAAACCCGGCGACCGGGTCTCCGGTGAAGGGCACATCACCTGCGGCTATTGCCGCAACTGCCGCGCCGGCCGCCGCCACCTGTGCCGCAACACCGTCGGCGTCGGCGTCAACCGCCCCGGCGCCTTCGCCGAGTACCTGTCGATTCCGGCGGACAACACTTTCAAGCTTTCCGACTCGATCCCGGACGACATCGCCTCCATTCTCGATCCCTTCGGCAACGCCACTCACACCGCGCTCGCCTTCAACATGGTGGGCGAAGATGTGCTGATCACCGGGGCGGGGCCGATCGGCATCATGGCGACGGCGATCGCGCGCTTCACCGGCGCGCGGCACGTCGTCGTCACCGACGTCAACGACTATCGCCTCGAGCTCGCCCGCAAGATGGGCGCCAGCCGCGCAATCAACGTACAGCGCGAATCGCTCGACCAGACGATGCAGGACTTACGCATGCAGGAGGGGTTCGACGTCGGGCTCGAGATGTCGGGCAACGCCACCGCGTTCCGCGACATGCTGCGCACCATGCATCACGGCGGCTCGGTCGCCATCCTCGGCATCCCGCCGGGCGAGATGCCGATCGACTGGAATCAGGTGATCTTCAAGGGCCTGACGCTCAAGGGCATCTACGGCCGGGAGATGTTCGAGACCTGGTACAAAATGGCGAGCATGCTGCAGTCGGGCCTGAGGATCGACCCGATCATCACCCATCACTTTCCGATCCAGGAATTCCGCCAGGGCTTCGAGACCATGGGATCGGGGACGTCGGGGAAAGTCATCCTCGACTGGAGTACTTTGTAGACTGGCGCGCGGGGCCTGCGGGCAAGGAGCGGGGGCACAGCGCGTGATGTCCCCCGGAACACTAGTTCGATAGTTATCGAACTTTGCCTCGGGAAGCCCCGCTAGAGGGGCTTAAGGCGCCGGAGTTCGACGGACATCGAACATTGCCTCCGGGACCCCCTCAATGCGGCCTTCCGGGGCAATTGAACTCCTCAGCGCAGCTCGCAGAAGCAGTAAGCGTACACGTGGTTCGGCGTGCTGAAGCGGCTCAGGCGCGCGACCTCGCGGGCAATGGGATCGAGGCGCGCGGCGAGATGCCCGAGGGCGAGCTGGTCGGCGCTCAGACGGAAGAACTCGCGAGCGAGCATGGTCCGGAACGACAGCGCCAGTTGCTGCGTCCAGGTGAGCTCGGGCTCGAGAACCACGGGCGCATACTCGCTGAGCTTAGCGCGGCGGGCGGCGGCCTTGAGCGCCTCGTCGAACGAGCCGAGGTGATCGACCAGCCCTAGGCGCAGGGCATCGGTTCCCGCCCATACGTGACCCTGGGCGACGCCCTCGATGTCGGCGCGGCTCTTCTTGCGCCCGCTCGCGACGCGCTCGAGGAACTCGTCATAGCCGCGGTCGATCTGCGACTGCAGCAGGGCGCGTGCCTCGGCGCCGAGCGGCCGATCGATGCGCAACTGCCCCGAGAGCGGCGTGGTGCCCACACCGTCGACGCTGACGCCGACCTTGCCGAGCGTGCGATCCACCGTCGGAATGATCGCGAAGATCCCGATCGAGCCCGTGATGGTCGCGGGACTCGCCCAGATCTCGTCGGCGGGCGCCGAAATGTAGTAGCCGCCCGAGGCCGCGTAACCGCTCATGGACACGACCAGCGGCTTGCCCGTGGCACGCAGCGCCTTGAGCTCCCGGTAGATCTCCTCGGAAGCCATCACACTGCCGCCGGGGCTGTCGACGCGCAGCACCAGCGCCTTGATGTCGGAGTCGAGGCGGGCCTGGCGGATGAGACGCGCGGTCGAGTCGCCGCCGATCGTGCCCGGCGGCTGCTCGCCGTCGAGGATCTCGCCCGAGGCGACGATGACGCCGACGTGCGGCTTGCCGCTCGCATGCAGCCGGCGCTGGGCCTGCGCATAGCTCAGGTAGTCGGCCACCGAGACTGCGCGGAACGAGCCTGTCGACCGGTCCTCCCCGACGAGCGCGCTCAGGCGCTTCTCCACCTCGAGCTGCGTCTTGATGCCGCTGACGAGCCCGGCATCGAGGGCGACGTGTGCGGCATTGCCGCCGGCCGCCGGCACCGTCTGCGCGAGGCTGCTGACGTACTTCGCCACCGCATCCGGGGCAAGCTTGCGCGCGCGGGTAATCGCCTCCTGGTAGCTGGTCCACAGGGCACCGAGGTAGGCGCGGCTCTCCTCGCGATCCTCCGGCGACATGTTGGTGCGCGTGTAGGTCTCGACGGCGCTCTTGAATGCGCCGACGCGGAACACGTTGATGTCGACGCCCAGCTTGTCGAGCGCCTCCTTCAGGTACAGGCGATAGCGGTCGTAGCCGTCGATCAGCACGAACCCGAACGGGTCGAGGTAGGTCTCGTCCGCCTGCGCGGCGAGGTAGTAGCCCTCCTGGCCGAGCTCGCCGCCGTAGGCCACGACCTTCTTTCCGCTGGCACGGAACTCGCGCAGCGCGTGTGCCAGCTCCTCCAGCGAGGGCTGCGTGCCCCCCTCGAACTTGTCGAGGTCGAGCGCGATCGCCCCGATGCGCCGGTCGGCGGCCGCGGCGCGGATCGAGTCGGTGAGATCCCACAGAAGGGTCTCGTGGCGGCCGTCGCCGCGCGCCGCTTCGAGGGCGCGGGTGAGCGGATCGCCCGAGAGCTGCTCGACCAGCTCGCCGTCGGGCTCGATGAGCAGCGCCGCGCGCGAGGGGATGTGCCCCGCGCCGGACAGCAGCACGCCGAGCACGGCGCCGAACAGCACCAGCAGCACGATCAGGTGCAGGATCTTGCGCAGCCCGTCCAGGCCGCGCCACAGGCCTGCAAAGAACGAACGCACGTTCACGGGCGCACCATTGCTGCTGCGGCTATCCCGATGCGCGCTTTCAGATCTTCTCCTCGATCCTCGCCGCCTTGCCTGCCAGATCCCGCAGGTAGTAGAGCTTGGCGCGGCGGACGCTGCCGCGGCGCTTGACCACGATGTCGCTGATCGCCGGGCTGTAGGTCTGGAACACGCGCTCCACCCCCTCGCCGTGCGAGATCTTGCGCACGGTAAACGAAGAGTTCAGCCCGCGGTTGCTGCGCGCGATCACGACGCCCTCGTAGGCCTGCACGCGCTCGCGGTCACCCTCGACCACCTTTACCTGCACGACCACGGTATCGCCGGGCTTGAAGTCCGGGACCTTGCGGGTCATGCGCCGCTTGTCCAAATCCTGGATTATCTTGTTCATGTCACGTACCTCGATTCTCTTCTGCGGCCGCCTGTGCGGCCAGCAGCTCATTCAACGCACGCTGCGCCTCCGGGGCGAGCCGCGCTCCGGCGATCAGGTCGGGGCGGCGCCGCCAGGTCCGCTCGACCGCGCGCTGCAAGCGCCAGCGGCCGATGCCGGCGTGGTCGCCCGACAATAGCACCGGCGGCACGCACAGGCCCTCGAAGACCTCCGGCCGCGTGTAGTGCGGCCAGTCGAGGAGTCCCTGCGCGAACGAATCCTCCTCGCTCGAGCGCTCATCACCCAGTGCCCCGGGCAGTAGCCGCGCCACGGCATCGATCACCGTGAGCGCCGGCAGCTCACCCCCGGAAAGAACATAGTCGCCGATCGACAGCTCACGATCGATGCCGAGCTCGGTCACGCGCTCGTCGATCCCTTCGTAGCGTCCCGCCACCAGCAGCATGCCGGGAAGCGCCGCGAGCGAGCGCGCCACGCGCTCGCTGAATGGCTCGCCCTGCGCGCTCAGGCAGATCCGCAGGCTCCCCGCCGGCAGGCGCGCGGTCGCGGCGCGGATCGCCGCGAGCAGCGGCTCGGGCTTCATCACCATTCCCGGACCGCCCCCGTAGGGCCGGTCATCGACCGTACGGTGCGCATCCAGCGCGTACGCGCGCGGATCCTCGGTCCCGACCGTGACGAGCCCGCGCTCGATGGCGCGGCCCACCACTCCGTATTCCAGCGCTCCCGAGATCATGCGCGGAAACAGCGTGACGACTTCGATCTTCATGGCAGCTCCGCGGGCCAGTCTACGACCACCAGCCCATGCGCCAGGTCCACCGAGCGCAGATGCCTCGGCGAGGCAAGCACCCAGTGCTCGCGCCCCCCCGGCTCCCTCGTCACCATCACCGCGCCAGCCGGTGCGTCGACGAAATGGCTCACCGTACCGAGAGCCGCACCCTCGAGGTTACGCACCGCGAGCCCCACCAGGTCCGCGCAGTAGTACTCGCGCTCGCCCGCCGGTGGCAGTGAAGCGCGCTCCACCTCGACGATGGCGCCGGTGAGGCTTGCTGCACCCTCGCGGCTCGCCACGCCCTCGAGCTGCGCCACCAGACCCCGCCCATGGCCCCGTCCGGCAGCCACCCGCCGCGTGACCCGCTCGCCGCTCGCGAGCCTCAGGGCCCACTCGCGGTATTTCAGCAGCCCGTCGGGCGGATCGGTATACGAGTCGACGTGCAGCCAGCCCTTAGTGCCGTAAGGCGCGCCGAGGCGCCCAAGCTCGATCCAGGCCACGGTTGCTCACGCTCGGCACGTTCGCGCGGTGGTGCCGCCCGAAACTTCAGGCCGTGGCCTGCTTGCGGTAGGACGCGACCAGCGTCCGCACGCGGTCCGAGGGGTGCGCCCCCTTCCCGACCCAGTAGTCGATGCGCGGAAGATCGAGCTTCAGCTTGATCTCGCCCTTCCGGGCGATCGGGTTGAAGAAGCCGACGTGCTCGAGGCTCGGGCCGCCCTGGCGCTTGCGGCTGTCGGTCACGACGACGTGATAGAAGGGCTGATTGCGCGCCCCGCGCCGCGTCAGGCGAATGGTAACCATGGCTCGTGTTGCTCTCGTTCCGGCGGGCTTGGGCCCCACGTCCTGAGGGCCGCCCAAAAAAGAGCGCGGATTCTACGCAACGCCGCAATTCTGCGCCAGTTTTTCGCGCCTTCGCATCCCCTAGCGGCCCGCAAAGCCCGGCGGAAGCCCGCCCTTGAAGGCTCCCATGAGCTTACGGAGCCGACCGCCCTTCATACTCTTCATGACGCGCTGCATCTCCAGGAACTGCTTGAGCAGGCGATTCACGTCCTGTACCTGCACGCCGGAGCCCGCCGCGATACGCCGCCGGCGCGAGCCGTCGATGATTCCGGGAGCCCGCCGCTCGCCGAGCGTCATCGAATTGATGATGGCGATCTGGCGGCGCAGGTCCCGGTCGCCCTGCTCCGCCGAGACGGCGCCCTTCTTCACGACCGCGCCGGGGAGCTTGTCGATGAGCGCGCCGACGCCGCCCATCCTCTGCAGATGCTAGAGCTGGCCGCGCAGGTCGGCCATGTCGACGCCCTGGCCCTTGACCACCGTGCGGGCGAGCCGCGCCGCCGCCTCACCGTCGACCTGGCGGTGCACCTGCTCGACCAGGCTCACCACGTCTCCCATGCCGAGGATGCGCGAGGCCATGCGTGCCGGGTCGAAGGGCTCGAGCGCGTCGGTCTTCTCCCCGACACCGACGAACACGATCGGCTTGCCGGTGACCTGCCGCACCGAGAGTGCCGCGCCACCGCGCGCATCTCCGTCCGCCTTGGTGAGGATGACGCCGGTCAGATCGAGCGCCGCACCAAAAGCGCGCGCGGCGTTCACGGCGTCCTGGCCCGCCATGGCGTCGACGACGAACAGCCGCTCCGCCGAGCCCACCACGGCGTCGATGCGCCGCACCTCGTCCATCAGCTCCACGTCGACGTGCAGCCGCCCGGCGGTGTCGACGATGAGCACGTCGAAGACACCGTTGCGAGCGCGTGCGAGTGCGCCATGCGCGATGGCTTCGGGCGCCGCCCCGGGCTCGGGCGAGAAGTACTCGGCGTGCACCTGGGCGGCGAGCCGCTCGAGCTGCAGCATCGCGGCCGGCCGGCGCACGTCGGTGCTCGCGAGCAGCACGCGCCTCGACTGGCTCTCGATGAGCCAGCGGGCGAGCTTGGCCGCCGTGGTCGTCTTGCCGGCCCCCTGCAGCCCCGCGAGCAGCACCACGACCGGCGGTTGCGCGCGCAGGCTCAGGGCCGCGCCGCCGCCCCCCATGAGCGCGATCAGCTCCTCGTTGAGAATGCCGATGAAGGCCTGCCCCGGCGTGAGACTCGAGGCAACCTCGGCGCCGAGCGCCTTCGCCCTGACGGACTCGATGAAGGCCTTCACCACCGGCAGCACCACGTCGGCCTCGAGGAGCGCGACGCGCGTATCGCGCAGCGCCTGGGTGATGTTGTCCTCGGTGATGCG
>DAHUXE010000195.1 GCA_027307325.1 Gammaproteobacteria bacterium
CATCAGCGGCGCCTGGGCCCGCAGCGATACGCCGCCCGCGGACACGCCGGCGGCAGCACAGCCCACGGCCAAGGGCGCACCGGCCGCGCCACGCGCGAGCGCGGCGGCGCACGGCAAGACCGCGCCCCGGGCGGCGCCGGCGGCCACAGGCGCACGCCAGCACTACCGGCCGGAGCGCTTCGCCGGCCGGGCGGGCAAGTACTACCGCCTCGTCTGGGGGGTGGATGACCTCACCGTCAAATGGGGTGAGTCGGGCGAAGTCGTCCGCTTCAGTTACCGGGTGCTGGATGCCAACAAGGCGAAGGCGCTGAACGACAAGAAGAACGAGCCCTCGCTGATCGATCCGCGGGCGGGTGTCAGCCTGGTGGTGCCGGCGATGGAGAACGTGGGTCAGCTGCGCCAGAGCGCGCCGCCCGAGAACGGCAAGTCCTACTGGATGGTCTTTTCCAACAAGGGACGCCTGGTCAGGCGTGGGGATCACGTCGACGTCGTCATCGGCACGTTCCGCGCCGACGGACTCGTGGTCGACTGACGGCATCCGCCGCAACGATCGGTCGCGGCCGGGACGGACCGCACAGAATCAGGGAGCAGTCGTGCCAGAATTACGTTGCATTACATCCGCGCGGGAGTCACCGCCCATGTCAAGTCGAACTGCCTTATTCTTCGGCCTGCTGCTGAGCGCCTGCGCGGCGAGCGCAGTGGCCGCCGCCGAAAGCCGCCCGGCCGCGGCCGGCCTGAGCGTCGCTCAGATCGCCGAGCGCTACGCTGCGGCGCGCGGCGGGCTCGCGGCCTGGCGCGCGGTGCAGACGCTTTCGGTGAGCGGCAAGCTCGATGC
Source organism: Gammaproteobacteria bacterium (assembly GCA_027307325.1). Classification (GTDB taxonomy): domain Bacteria; phylum Pseudomonadota; class Gammaproteobacteria; order Steroidobacterales; family Steroidobacteraceae; genus 13-2-20CM-66-19. Next base: position 836 of record DAHUXE010000195.1, read on the forward strand.
GGGGACCGGCGACTCGCTGGCGCGCAGCCAGATCGTCGCGCGGCAGGGCGTGGGGGCGAGTATCAAGCGCGCCGAGCGCGCCGCCGCCGCGGAGTCAGCCAAGAAGAGTGCCGCGCAGCAGGTGCAGCTGCCGTTCCGACTCGAGGAGAAGCGCCCGCACAAGTCGCGCCTCGAGATCGATTTCGGTGGCAGAACCGCCGTGCAGATCTATGACGGGGAGCGGGGGTGGAAATTCCGGCCCTATCTCAACCGCGACGACGTGGAGCCGTTCACCGCCGAGGAGGCGAAGGCGGAAGGAGGCAAGGCAGACCTCGAAGGCCCGCTGATGGACTACGCCGCCAAGGGCACGCAGCTGGCGCTCGAAGGCACGGAGTCCGTCGATGCTCACGACGCCTACCGGCTTAGGCTGACGATGAAGAACGGCGACGTGCAGCACGTATGGATCGACGCGCGGAGCTTCCTCGACGTCAAGGTGGAGGGAGTCCCGCGCCGCATGGACGGTAAGATGCACAAGGTGTTCATCTACCAGCGCGACTTCAGGTCCGTCAAAGGGCTGGTGGTGCCTTACCAGTACGTCACGACCGTCGAAGGCTACCCCGGCACCCACGGCATGCTGGTCGAGTCGGTGAGCGTGAATCCGCCGCTCGACGATGCGCGCTTCACCAAGCAGCAGATACTCGTCGAGGGATCGCGGGCGCCCACAACCCCGCCGGCAGCGGCTGCAAAGCCGGCACCGTCCAGGAACTAGAGATCTGGCGGCGTCGGGACTCAGGGAGCCCGGATTTGAAGTACCGCAGGCCTCGTAAGCTTCTGGAGCTGCTCGGCGGCGCGGCGCTCGGCGGGGCGGCGGCGCTGGCCGCGGCAACTCCTGCGGCGATCTCGCGCTCGAGCGTGAGCTACCAGACTCCGGACGTCCGCCTGGTGCGGCAGGACGGCCAGACGGTTTCCCTGCGGCGTGAGCTCGACGACGGCCGGCCGGTGCTCCTCAACTTCATCTTCACCACTTGCACCTCGATCTGCCCGCTCAGCAGCCGCACGCTCGAGGAGTTCCAGCACCGCCTCGGTGCCGAGGCCACGCACGTACATCTGGTGTCGATCTCCATCGACCCCGAGCAGGACACGCCGGGGCGCCTGGCGGAGTACGCACGCAAGTTCCACGCCGGCCCCGAATGGCAGTACTACACCGGCACCGCCGCCGCCAGCATCGCCGCCCAGCGCGCCTTCGACGTGTACGGGGCGAAAAGATGAGTCACACGCCGGTGACACTGCTGCGCGCGGCTCCGGGCAAGCCCTGGCTGCGGATCGAGGGCTTCGTTACGCCGGATGAGCTGTTGCGCGATTATCGCACGCTGCTTGGCTCGCGCTGAGAGCCGGCGCGCGGGCCACCACCGCGCCGGCCGCGGCGGGGCGGCGCGCGTTCTTGCAGCGTTGCTGACCATCGGCGCCGGGGCGCTCGGGACGGCGCATGGCGACGGCGGTGCGGGCGAGGCGATCTACCGGCAGGGCCTGCTGCCGTCCGGCCAGCCGGTCGAGGCCGCGCGCAGTGACGTGCCGTCGCTCCGCGGGAGCGATGCCGCCTGCGTCAACTGCCACCGGCGCAGCGGACTCGGCTGGACGGAGGGCAAGCTCGCCATCCCGCCGGTCGCGGGACCGTATCTCTTCGTGCCGCGCGGCAAGAGCCTGGAAGAGCTCGGCGTCCCATTCGTCGACACCGCGCACGTCAGTCACGACCCGTACACCGACGAGAGCCTCGCGCGCGCGATCCGCGACGGCGTGGGCGCAAACGGCCGGCCGCTCAACTACCTGATGCCGCACTACCGGCTCGATGCGGCATCGATGAGCGCGCTGATCGAGTACCTGAAGAGCATGAGCGTGAAGCCCGCGCCCGGCGTGAGCCACGACGTGCTGCATTTCGCGACCATCATCACGCCGGATGCGGATCCGGTGAAACGCCGCGGAATGCTCGCGGTGATCAACCAGTATTTCGTCGACCGCAACAATGCCGCTGCTCGCGCCAAGGCGCCGCCGCTCTATTCTTCGCACACCACTATGTTTCGCGTCGAGCGCCGCTGGCAGCTGCACGTATGGGAGCTGACCGGAGCGCCTTCGACCTGGGAGAAGCAGCTGCGCGAGCACCTCGCCGCGCAGCCGGTGTTCGCGGTGCTCTCGGGTCTCGCGGGCAGCAACTGGGAGCCGGTGGAGAGGTTCTGCGAGCAGGAGGCCCTGCCGTGTCTCTTCCCCAACGTCGAGACGCCGGCCGGGAGCGACTCGGATTTCTATACGGTCTACTTCTCTCGCGGCGTGCTGCTCGAAGCCGAGCTCATCGCACGGCAGCTCGCGCAAGGCCCCGCGCGGGCGCAGCGCCTGGTCCAGATCTTCAGGAGCGGGGATGTCGGTGCCGCCGGGGCCCAGGCGCTGCAGAGCGCGCGGGCGAGCGCCGGTCTTCAGGCCGTGAATCGCGCGCTGAAGGC
>DAHUXE010000005.1 GCA_027307325.1 Gammaproteobacteria bacterium
CAAGGCCGGTGCGCGCGCCGCCGCGCGCCCGCGTGCGCGTCCCGCGGCCCGGCGGCCGGGAGGCGGCCGGCGACGCTGAGCCGCCGAGCGCCATGAGCGACACCCTCGGTATCGCGCTCGCGCAGATCAACCTCCTCGTCGGCGACGTTCAGGGCAACGCCGACCGGATCATCACCACGGCGCGCAGCGCCCACGCCGAGCTCGGCGCCGATCTCGTGTTGTTTCCCGAGCTCACGCTGAGCGGCTACCCGCCCGAGGACCTGCTGCTGCATCGAGGCTTTCGCCGCCAGGTCGAGGCCGGACTCGCGCGCGTGCGCGACGCGGCGGGCGCGGCGGCCGTGATGGTGGGCTTTCCGGAGTACACCCACGCCGGGATCTACAACTCCGCAGCCCTCATCGCCGCAGGAGAGGTCGCCGCCATCCATCGCAAGGCGGTGCTGCCCAACTACAAGGTCTTCGACGAGAAGCGCTACTTTCGCGCCGGCGCCCAGCCGACGGTGCTGGAGCTCAAGGGCGTGCGGGTGGGACTGCTCGTGTGCGAGGACATATGGGAGCCCGAGGCGGCGCAACTTGCGCGCGCCGGCGGCGCGCAGCTGCTCGCGGTGATCAACGCCTCGCCTTACGAGATCCACAAGCAGCGTGAGCGCGAGGACATCGCCCGGGCGCGGGTCACCGACGTGGGCCTGCCGCTCGCCTACGTGAATCTCATCGGCGGTCAGGACGAGCTGGTGTTCGACGGCAACTCGTTCGTCATGAACGCCGAGGGCGAAGTGGTGCTGCGGGCGCCGCCCTTCGAGGAGGGCAGCTTCGGCGCGCGCTTCGAGCGCGACGCGCGCGGCAAAGTGGTGCCGCAGGCGGGAGAGGTGGCGCCCGAGCTCAGCGACGAGGCGAGCGTGTACCGCGCGCTCACGCTCGGCGTGCGCGACTACGTTGGCAAGCACGGCTTCCCGGGGGTCGTCATGGGCCTCTCGGGAGGCGTGGACTCCGCCCTGACGCTCGCGCTCGCCGTGGACGCGCTCGGCTCCGAGCGCGTGCAGGCAGTCATGATGCCTTCGCGCTATACCTCGCCGATGAGCCTCGAGGACGCCGCCGGGCAGGCGCGCGCCCTGGGGGTGCGCTACAGCGTGCTGCCCATCGAGACGATGTTCGAGGCGACGCTCGCGACACTCAAGGGCGAGTTCGCCGGCCGCGAGCCGGACGCGACCGAGGAGAACATCCAGTCGCGCTGCCGGATGCTGCTGCTCATGGGCATCTCCAACAAGACCGGCCGGATGCTGCTCACGACCGGCAACAAGAGCGAGATGGCAGTCGGCTACGCCACCCTGTACGGCGACATGGCGGGCGGTTTCGCACCCATCAAGGACTGCAGCAAAGGGCTGGTGTATCGCCTGGCGAACTACCGCAACTCGCTCTCGAGCGTGATTCCGCAACGGGTGATAGACCGGCCGCCCTCGGCGGAGCTGCGCCCGGGCCAGAAGGACTCCGACTCGCTGCCGCCCTACGAGGTCCTCGATCCGATCCTCGAGGCCTTCATCGAGGAGGATCTGTCGGTGGATGAGATCGAGGAGCGCGGCTTCGATCGGGCGACCGTGGCGCGCGTGCTCGATCTCGTGAAGCGCAACGAGTACAAGCGCCGCCAGGCACCACCCGGAGTACGGGTGAGCCGCCGGGCCTTCGGCCGCGACTGGCGCTATCCGATTACGAGCGGCTACCGGCGCTGAGGCGCGCGTTCCGCGGACCGGGGCGCTACCAGAACTTCCACCACGAGCGCCTGGCGACGGCCTCCGACTGGCGCACCTCGGCGGAGAAGTTCGCGGCGTACACCTCGCGCGACTGTGCTGCGAGCGGCGTAAGTCCCAGCTTGTCGTAGCACTCGATCATGATGGCGAGCGCATCCTTCACCGCAGGCGCCCCGTCGTACTGCTCCACCGCGCCCCTGGCGCGCTGAGCGGCAGCCACGTAGGCCCCGCGCTTCAGGTAGTAGCGCGCGACGTGCACCTCGTAACTCGCGAGGCGATCGCGCAGGTACACCATGCGCTGCAGCGCGTCGTGCGCGTACTCGCTCTTGGGGTATTGCTCGACGACGATCTTGAAGGAGGCGAAGGCCTTGCGCGCGTTGGTCGGGGGCCGCTGGCTCAAGTCGGCGCGAAACAACCTCTCGATCGCGTTCGGTGTGCGCTCGAAGTCGACCAGCCCCTTCAGGTAGTAGGCATAGTCGACGCGCGGGTGGGTCGGGTTCTCGCGGATGAAGGTATCGGCGGCGTCCGTGGCCGACTCGTTCTCGCCGGCGCGGTAATATGCGTACATGAGATCGATGCGCGCCTGGCGTGCCTCGTCGGTAAAGGGGAAACGCGCGGTGAGTGCCTCGTAAGCCTTGATGGCGCCGTTGAAGTTGTTGTTGGCGAGGTCCTTCTTCGCGGTCTTGAAGAGCTTCTCGGGCGTCTGCTTCTCCGCCGCCTTCTCACGGTGCGAGCAGCCGCAGACGGCGAGCAGCACCGCGCACAGCGCGACTACGCCGCCGCGTACCGGAGGGGACAGGAGCATCTGGAAAGGACCTTTCTTTGGCTTCGCGCCGAACGAATCGAGTAAGTATAGCGAATCTCCCGGCTGAGCCTCGGACCGCCGCGCCCCCGGCCGAGTTCCGCTCGCATGAGCTCGAGCTGCCCGCCGCGGCGGCGGGCCTGCGGTTCGACCAGGCTCTGGCTCGCGCGCTGCCGCAGTACTCGCGCGCGCAACTGAAGTCCTGGATCGATTCGGGCGCGGCGCGCGCCGCGGGGCGGCAACTCCGGGGCAAGGACCGGGTGCTCGGGGGGGAGCGGGTGTGCATCGAGGCGCGGCTCGCCCGCGTGGGGGAGGTAGGGGCCGAGAAGCTGCCCGTTACCGTGGTCTTCAGGGATCGTGCGTTGCTCGTGATCGCGAAGCCCGCCGGCATGGTCGTGCATCCGGGAGCGGGCAATCCGCGCCATACCCTGCAAAACGCCCTGCTCGGGCTCGATCGCAGGCTCGCGCTGGTGCCGCGGGCCGGACTCGTCCACCGCCTCGACAAGGACACGTCCGGGCTCCTCGTCGTGGCACGCACGCCCGAAGCGCACACCGCGCTCGTAGCGGCGCTCGCGGCGCGTCAGATCTCCCGGCAGTATCTCGCCGTTTGCACCGGACGTCTGACGGGAGGCGGCACCATCGATGAGCCGATCGGCCGGCACCGTTCGCAACGGCTCAAGATGACGGTGCGCCGCGACGGGCGCGCGGCCGTGACGCATTATCGGGTGATGAAGCGCTTTCGCGCCCACACGCTGCTGCGCCTCGAGCTCGAATCCGGTCGGACTCACCAGATCCGGGTGCACCTCGCGCACATCGGGTTTCCGATCGTCGGGGACCCGCTGTACGGCGGGCGACGGCGCATCCCGGCAGGCTGCACGCCGGCGCTCGCCGAGGCGCTCGGCGCCTTTCATCGCCAGGCCCTGCACGCCGCGCGCCTCGCGCTGACGCACCCGGTCACGGGCCGCAGGATGGAGTGGCAGGTGGCGCCGCCCGCCGACATGCAGGGCCTGCTCGCGGCGCTCGAACGGGATGCGGCATGAGTGGCGCTGCGGCGGCGGCCCCCGGGGTCCTCATTCCTGAGTGGCGCGTGCCGCGGGCCGTGCGTGCCGCCTTCACACTGCGAACCGGAGGGGTGAGCGCCGCTCCGTTCGAGTCGCTCAACGTCGGCGCTCACGTCGGCGACAGTCCCGCGGCGGTCGTCGAGAACCGCCGCCGCGTGCGTGCCGGCCTCAGGTTGCCGGCGGAGCCCGCATGGCTCGAGCAGGTACACGGGACGCGCGTGGCGGACCTCGATGTGCAGGGCGAAGATGCCGGCGCACCCGCCGATGCCGTCATCACCCGCCAGGCAGGCAGGGTGTGCGCAGTGCAGGTCGCCGATTGCATGCCGGTCCTCCTGGCCGCGCGGGATGCTTCCGCGGTGGCGGTGGCGCACGCGGGGTGGCGTGGGCTCGCCGCCGGGGTGCTCGAAGCGACGGTGGCGCAACTCGGCGTGGGCGCCGCAGAGCTCGCGGCATGGCTCGGGCCGGCGATCTCGGTGCGGCACTTCGAAATCGGAGCTGAGGTGCGCGCCGCGTTTCTCGCCGCGGATCCCGGTTCCTCCGCGGCGTTCGCGCCGAACGCGCGCGGCCGCTGGCAGTGCGACCTCGTCGCGCTCGCGCAGCGGCGCCTGACCGCGCTCGGCGTCACCGCGGTCTCGGGCGGTACCTGGTGCACGTACGCCGATCCGGCGAGATTCTTCTCCTTCCGCCGGGATGGCCGCTGCGGGCGCATGGCGGCGCTCATCTGGCTGGAATGATTACCCGGATGCCGTGACGATGCCCCTGCTCGCCCTGATCATGTCGTGCGCGGCGCTCGGCGGGATCGCCAGCGCCGCGTTCGCGGTGGTGTTCCTGTGGATCCCGGAGCAACGCGCCGCGCGACTGCTGCCGCACCTGGTGAGCTTTGCGACCGGGGCGCTGCTCGGCGCAGCCCTGCTCGCCCTGCTGCCCGAGGCGATCGAGGGGGCGGGCGTCGCCCGTGCCCACGCCATCGGATTCACGCTGGTGGCGGGCCTCGGCGTCTTCTTCGTCATCGAGAAGCTGGTGCTGTGGTGGCACGCCCGCGCCGGCGAAGCCCAAGGCGGCTCTCCTCCCGGTCATGCTCACCGCGATCACGCCGCGGGAATGCTGGTGCTGGTCGGCGACAGTATTCACAATGCACTCGACGGCGTGCTCATCGCCGCCGCCTTTCTCGGCAGCGTGTCGCTCGGACTGGTGACCACCCTCGCGGTCGCGGCGCACGAGATTCCGCACCGGGTCGGGGACTTCGCCATCCTGGTGCACGCGGGACTGTCGCGCTCGCGCGCGCTGCTTTTGAATCTCGCGACGGGGCTCGCTTCGATCGTAGGAGCGATCGCGGCCTACTACGGCCTGCGCAAGGCGCTTGATGTGCTGCCGTACGCCCTGGCGTTTGCGGCGGCCGGGTTCCTCTATATCGCGGTGGCCGGGCTCATTCCGGAGCTCCATCGCCGCGCCGACCCACGCACCAGCTTAATTCAGGTGATCATGATCAGCCTCGGGATCGCTGTCATCGCGGTCGCCGAGCGGCTGGCGGGCGAGTAATAGGGGATTTGCGATCGAGTTCGCAAAAGCGCAACAGCATGAGCGGGTACGATTTGACCTCATTTCGCAACGTGTTAGCAGGGCGCAATGCTGTTCAAATGGCTGGACACGACCGAGGTCACTCAGGCGGGGATTGCGTTGGCGGATGATTTCAACCTCAGGACAGCATCGAGCCGGGCAGATCCGCTCTGCCCAGGACGGGACCGGACACAGGGTCGGGAACTGCACAGCTTTCTTCAGAAGTTTCTGAAGCAGGTGGACAGTGTTGTCCACCCGCTCAAGCTAAATGCCTTCAAGCGGGCCAAACTCGCCAACTCCTTCAAATGGCGCTTGCTCGATAAGGGGGTCAAGGCGGAGCTCGCGGACGACTTGACGCAGGCGCTGGTGATGCGACTCATGGCCGCGGACACAGTGACCGCCGCGGCCGGTGGGGTCTCGAGTTCCACCGGCCGCCGCAACGCCGTCCGCGAGGCGCAGGCGCTGCACCTCGCGGCCAGTGAGCAGATCGATAAGGGCGCGTTTGCCGAAGCCCGTGAGTCCTATCAGCAACTCGTCAATCTCGATCCGCGCGATGCAACCGCGCGGAATGGCCTCGGCATCGCGCTTAGCCAGCTCGCCCGCTACGCTGAAGCCGAGGGCGAATTCCGCCACGCAATCGGGATCAGGCCGGGACACCCGGAGGTGCATTACAACCTGGCGCAGGTCCTGCTATCGACCGGCCGGTTCAACGAATCGGAGGTGCCCCTGCGACGCGCACTGAAGCTGAAGCCCTCCTATGTGGACGCCCGCATCAGTCTCGGCACGACCTGCTTGCTGCTCCGGCGCCTCCCGGAGGCCCGGGAGTGTTACGAGAAGGCACTGAGAGCCGCCCCACGCGACACGCGAGCGATGGTCGGCATGGGACAGATCGCTAGCCTCGAAGGCAAGTTTGCCGACGCGGAGGCCGCGTTTCGCCGCGCGCTCGAGATCGATCCGCGCGAGTCCTTTGCGTGGGCGGCGCTCGTGTCGCTGCGCAAACAGACACCAGCCGATGCCGACTGGGTGAAACGCGCCGAGGAGATCGCCGACGGCGGTCTCAACCGGGTAGACGAGGCCATGCTGCGATTTGCCATCGGCAAGTACTACGACGACGTCGGGGATTTTGCGCAAGCCTTCCGGTCCTACCGGCGCGCCAACGAGCTGCACAAGCTGTGCGCCGAGCCCTATGACCGACAGGGCTACACACGCTTCATCGACGCCGTGATTAGCGCCCGCACGCCCGAAGCGATCGCGAGTGCCAGAGCTACCGGCTCGGACTCCGAGCGGCCGGTCTTCGTGCTCGGCATGCCGCGTTCGGGCACTTCGCTGGTCGAACAGATCATCGCCTCGCACCCGGCAGCGCACGGAGCGGGTGAGATCGATTTCTGGCAGACGGTGGTGCGCCGTAACGCGGCTGACTTCTGGAAGAGCCTGCCCGGCGAGCCGGAGCGGCGCAAGCTGGCGCGGGACTACCTGGAGATTCTGACCGGCCATTCCGCCAACGCGCTGCGAGTGGTGGACAAGACCCCGATCAACGCGAACTACCTTGGGATCATCCATACGACCTTCCCGAAGGCACCCATCATCTTCGTGCAGCGCGACCCAATCGACACCTGCCTGTCGTGCTACTTCCAGCAGTTTCCGCCCGCGCTGAACTGGTCCATGGATCTCGGAGACCTGGCGCACTACTACCGTGAGAGTCAGCGGGTGGCGGCGCACTGGCATCGCGTGCTCCCACCAGGGACCGTTCTAGACGTCCCGTATGAGGAGCTGGTCTCGGATCAGGAGAAATGGACGCGGCGGATCATCGAGTTCATCGGGCTGTCTTGGGACGACCGGTGCGTGGACTTTCACAAGACCACCAGAGCCGTGATCACTGCGAGCAACTGGCAGGTGCGCCAGGAGCTCTACATGAGCTCCGTCGGCCGCTGGCGCCACTACGAGAAATTCATCGGCCCGCTACGTAGCCTGGCCGACTTGACCCCCTGAGGCGTCGCCCGCGACCCCCGCGCGTGCTGGCGCGGGCGGCTTGCGCTATCCTCGCAGCCTCTTGAATGGACTGCGGTTTGTCCCCACAAACCGAACACCCACCCCTATTCAGGGCAAATCCCCATGCGGATGGACAAGCTCACCAGCCGGTTCCAGCAGGCGCTGGCCGACGCGCAGTCGCTTGCGCTCGGCCGCGATCACCAGTTCATGGAGCCCGCACACGTCATGCTGGCGCTGCTCGACAGCGCGGGCGCGGGCGTGCGCCCGCTGCTCCTCAAGGCCGGGGCGGACGTCAACAAGCTGCGATCGGGGCTGCTGGCGCTCCTCGACGGGCTGCCGAAGGTCGAGGGTACGCCCGGCGAGATCCACGTCTCGAACGACCTCAACCGCATCCTCAACGTCACCGATAAGCTCGCGCAGCAGCGCGGCGATCAGTTCATCGCGAGCGAGTTGTTCGTGCTCGCGGCCTTCGAGGACCGCTCGCTCGCGCGCGTGTTCAAGGACGCTCGTCTGGTGCGCGGCGCCATCGAGAAGGCAATCGAGGAGGTCCGCGGCGGCGAGAAGGTAGCCGACGCCAACGCCGAGGAGGGCCGGCAGGCGCTCGAGAAGTACACGATTGATCTCACGGCACGGGCCTCCTCGGGCAAGCTCGACCCGGTCATCGGCCGCGACGACGAGATCCGCCGCACCATCCAGGTGCTCGCGCGGCGCACCAAGAACAACCCGGTGCTGATCGGCGAGCCCGGCGTCGGCAAGACCGCGATCGTCGAGGGCCTCGCGCAGCGGATCGTCAACGGCGAGGTGCCCGAAGGTCTCAAGAACAAGCGGATCCTCGCGCTCGACATGGGCTCACTGATCGCCGGGGCGAAATTCCGCGGCGAGTTCGAGGAGTGCCTCAAGGGCGTGCTCAACGACCTCGCCAAGCAGGAAGGCCAGGTCATCCTCTTCATCGATGAGCTGCACACCATGGTCGGTGCCGGCAAGGCCGAGGGCGCCATGGATGCCGGCAACATGCTGAAGCCGGCGCTCGCGCGCGGCGAGCTGCACTGCGTCGGCGCGACCACGCTCGATGAGTACCGCAAGTACATCGAGAAGGATGCCGCTCTCGAGCGGCGCTTCCAGAAAGTGCTGGTGGACGAGCCCTCGGTCGAAGACACGATTGCGATCCTGCGGGGACTCCAGGAGCGCTACGAGGTGCACCACAAGGTCGAGATCACCGACCCGGCGATCGTCGCCGCGGCGACGCTCTCGCATCGCTACATCACGGACCGGCAGCTGCCCGACAAGGCGATCGACCTGATCGACGAGGCCGCAGCGCGCATCCGCATGGAGATCGACTCCAAGCCCGAAGCGCTCGATAAGCTCGAGCGGCGCATCATCCAGCTCAAGATCGAGCAGGAGGCGCTCAAGAAGGAAAAGGACGAGGCGACGCGCAAGCGCCTGGCGACCCTCGAGGAGACTCTGAAGACGCTCGGCAGAGAGTACGCCGACCTCGAGGAGGTGTGGAAGTCGGAGAAGGCGGCGCTGCAGGGCGCGGCGGAGATCCGCGCCGAGCTCGACCGCGTACGGCTCGAGCTCGACGCCGCACGGCGCGCCGGCAACCTCGAGCGCATGGCGCAGCTGCAGTACGGCAAGATTCCCGAGCTCGAGAAGCGCCTCGCCGCCGCGCAGGCCGCGGAGGACAAGGCCCCGACGCTGGTGCGCAACAAGGTCACCGAGGAAGAGATTGCCGAGGTGGTCTCCAAGTGGACCGGGATCCCGGTGTCCAAGATGCTGCAGGGGGAGAAGGAGAAGCTGCTGGCAATGGAGGGCGCGCTCGCCAAACGCGTCGTGGGTCAGGACGAGGCGCTGCGCATCGTGTCGGACGCCATCCGTCGCTCGCGCGCCGGACTCGCCGATCCACGCCGGCCCAATGGCTCGTTCCTGTTCTTAGGTCCCACCGGAGTCGGCAAGACCGAGCTCTGCAAGGCGCTCGCCGAGTTTCTGTTCGACACCGAAGAGGCGATGATCCGCATCGACATGTCGGAGTTCATGGAGAAGCACTCGGTGGCGCGCCTGATCGGGGCGCCTCCCGGCTACGTGGGCTACGAGGAGGGCGGCTATCTCACCGAGGCGGTGCGCCGCCGGCCTTACTCGGTGATTCTCCTCGATGAGGTGGAGAAGGCGCACCCGGACGTCTTCAACGTGCTGCTGCAGGTGCTCGACGACGGGCGCCTCACCGACGGGCAGGGCCGCACCGTCGACTTCCGCAACACCGTCATCATCATGACGTCCAACCTCGGCTCACAGCAGATCCAGGAGTTCGCGGGCGAGAAGAACTACGCGAAGATGAAGAGCGCGGTCATGGAGGTCGTGCAGCAGAGCTTCAGGCCCGAGTTCATCAACCGCATCGACGACATCGTGGTATTCCATCCGCTCGGCACGAAGCAGATCCGCGCGATCGTCGACATCCAGCTCCTGTATCTGCGCAAGCGGCTCACGGAGCGCAACATGGATCTCACGCTCGATGACGCGGCGCGGGACCTGCTCGGCGAGGCGGGCTTCGATCCGGTGTACGGCGCACGCCCGCTGAAGCGCGCCATCCAGCAGCAGATCGAGAATCCCCTGGCACAGCGGATCCTCGAGGGGGGGTTCCAGCCCGGAGACCGTGTGCGCATCGGCGTGCGCGACGGGCAGCTGACCTTCGGTAAAGTCGAGGAGCGCAAGGCCGCGCGCGCCTGAAGGCGCGCGGCAGGCGGCTGCACCCGCGGGATGCACGGTTCGCGTCCGCTATAATCACGACCCATGCCGTTCTACGAGTACGAATGCCAGGCCTGCAAGTTCTACACCGAGGTCATGCAGAATATCAGCGACCCGCCCCTCACCAGGTGCCCGTCGTGCGGCAAGCGGCGACTGAAGAAGCTGGTGTCGGCGCCGGTGTTTCGCCTGAAGGGCAGCGGCTGGTACGAGACCGACTTCAAGTCCGACAAGGAGGAGAAGCGCAACCTCGTCGGCGCGGATAAGGAGGAGGCGAAGGCGGAGAGCAAGGCGGACGCCAAGGAGGGCAAGGCCGAGCCGAAGGAGGGCAAGCCCGAGGCGAAGGATACCAAGGCCACCGATACCAAGGCGCCCGCACCGAAGCCAGAAGCGCCCAAGTCCGCGAGCGGCGGACGCCGGCCCGGCAAGAGCGCCCGGGCCAGGAGCACGCGGCGGCGGCGGCGTTAGGGAGCCCGAGCGGGAGTGATCGATGCCAGCGACTGAAGGCAGCGCAAAGAAGCCGGAGGGCGCGCAAAGAAGATGGGCACTGCGGCGCTACCTGGTCGCAGGGGTTCTCGTCTGGCTGCCGATCCTCGCCACCGTCTGGGTGGTGAACTTCATGCTGCACCTCATGGACCGGACGCTGATCCTGTTGCCGCCCGCGTACCGGCCCGAGGCGCTGCTCGGGTTCTCGATCCCGGGTACGGGACTGGTGCTGGCACTGGTGTTGCTGCTCCTCACCGGGTTGCTGGTGACCAACCTGATCGGGCACCGCCTCGTCGAGTGGGGCGAGGAGCTCCTCAACCGCATCCCGGTGGTGCGCACCGTGTACGGTGGAGTCAAGAGCTTCGCCGAGAGCGTCTTCTCGCAATCCAACTCCTTCCGCAAGGTAGTGATGGTGGAGTATCCGCGCGAGGGTATCTGGAGCATCGGCTTCCTCACCGCCGAGGACGTCCCGGAGATCAGCCAGAAGACCGGCGAGGACCACGTGGCCGTGTACGTCTCCTCGGCGCTGAATGCCACCGCCGGCTGGCTGATCGTGGTGCCGCGGCGCACGGTGCGTGAGCTCGACATGTCGGTGGACGCCGCGCTCAAGATGATCATCACCTGCGGTGTGGTGGTGCCGCCCCATCCGGCGGTGAAGTCGCAGGTGGCGAAGCCCGCGGCCTGACGATCATGAAGGCCATGCGCCTCACTGCGCGCGGCTCGCCGCTCGAGCTCCGCGAGCTCGAGCTGTCGCGGCCGGGCGATCAGGAGCTCCTGATCCGTATCGAGGCCTGCGGCGTATGCCGCACGGACCTGCACGTCCTCGACGGCGAGCTGCCGGACATTCACTGTCCGCTCACCCTGGGTCACGAGGTCGTCGGCCACGTGCTAGAGGCCGGCTCCGCAGTCGAGCGCTTCCGCACCGGCGATCGGGTGGGTGTGCCCTGGCTCGCCCATACCTGCGGGGTCTGCCTCTACTGCCGCTCCGGGCGCGAGAACCTGTGCACGGACGCGCGCTTCACCGGCTACACGCGTGACGGCGGCTACGCCGAGCAGGTGCTGGCGGACGCGCGCTATTGCCTGGCTCTGCCGCCGGGGCCGGCCGCGGAGCTCGCGCCGCTCCTCTGCGCAGGGCTGATCGGCTATCGCGCCTACCGCGCCGCGGGCGAGGGGAGCAGTCTCGGACTCTCCGGCTTCGGCGCCGCGGCGCACCTGCTCGCCCAGGTGGCGGGACACGAAGGCCGGCGCGTCTTCGCCTTCACGCGTCCGGGCGATGATGAGGCGCGGCGCTTCGCGCTCGAACTCGGCGCGGTGTGGGCCGGTGGATCGGATGAGCGGGCGCCCGAGCTTCTCGATGCCGCGATTATCTTCGCGCCCGTCGGTGCCCTCGTTCCGGAGGCGCTCGCGGCCGTGCGCCCGGGGGGTCGGGTGGTGTGCGCGGGGATCCACATGAGCGACGTGCCGGGCTTCCCTTACCGGCTGCTCTGGGGTGAGCGGCAGCTGTCATCGGTCGCCAACCTTACGCGGCGCGACGGCGAGGAGTTCATGGCGCTCGCCGGGCGTCTCGGGCTCCGTGCCCGGGTGGAGCGCTTTGCGCTCGCGGACGCCAACCTGGCGCTTGAGCGGCTGCGCCGCGGGGCGGTCACGGGGGCCGCAGTGCTCGAAATGCCGGCCTCTTCTTCGGTTGCGACGCCCGCGGCGCGTCCGTAACATCGCGCGCCTCATGCGCTCACATTACTGCGGACAGGTCAACGAGCAGCTCCTCGGCCGCGAGGTGACGGTTGCCGGCTGGGTACACCGCCGCCGCGACCACGGCGGCGTCATCTTCGTCGACCTGCGCGACCGCGAGGGACTGCTGCAGATCGTCTTCAATCCGGACGCCGCGCAGGTCTTTGCGGAGGCCGAGCGGTTGCGCAACGAGTACGTGGTGAGCTGTACCGGCACCGTGCGCGAGCGGCCCGCCGGCACGGTGAACCCGCACCTCGCCTCCGGGAAGGTGGAGCTCATCGCCCGCCGGATCGAGCTGCTCAACCGCTCCGAGCCCCTGCCGTTCCAGCTCGATGAGCAGGTCGGCGAGGAAGTGCGCCTGCGTTACCGCTATCTCGATCTGCGCCGCGAGGTCATGAGTCAGCGGCTGCGGCTGCGCCACCGCCTGACGCGCTCGATGCGCACCTACCTCGATTCCCACGGGTTCATCGACCTCGAGACGCCGATGCTCACCAAGGCGACCCCCGAGGGGGCGCGCGACTACCTGGTGCCGAGCCGCACGCACCCGGGCAAGTTCTTCGCCCTGCCGCAGTCGCCGCAGATCTTCAAGCAGCTGCTGATGATCGCGGGCTTCGACCGCTACTACCAGATTGTACGCTGCTTCCGCGACGAGGACCTGCGGGCCGATCGCCAGCCCGAGTTCACGCAGCTCGACATCGAGACCTCGTTCCTCTCCCAGGAAGAGATCATGACGATGATGGAGGGCCTGGTGCGGCACTTCTTCCGCGAGGTGCTCGACACCGCGCTCCCCGATCCGTTTCCGCGCATGAGCTATGCGGAAGCAATGCGCCGCTACGGCTCGGACAAGCCGGACCTGCGCATTGCGCTCGAGCTCACCGACGTCGCCGACCTGGTCCGGGACTGCGACTTCAAGGTGTTTGCGGGTCCCGCGAAGGACCCGCAGGGGCGGGTCGCGGCGCTGCGCGTGCCGGGGGGCGGCGCGCTGCCGCGCTCGGCCATCGATGAGTACACGGCATTCGTCGCGCGCTATGGGGCAAAGGGCCTCGCCTACATCAAGGTGAACGAGCGCTCGCGCGGACGCGAGGGGCTCCAGTCGCCCATCATCAAGTTCCTGAGCGATGCGGCTCTTGCCGGCATCCTCGAGCGCACGCACGCCGCCGACAACGACCTCGTGTTCTTCGGCGCCGACCGCGCCGCGGTCGTCAACGACGCGCTCGGAGCGTTGCGCCTCAAGCTCGGGCACGAGCTGAAGATGGCGGAGGCCGGGTGGCGGCCGCTGTGGGTATTCGACTTTCCGATGTTCGAGTGGGATGCGGAGGCCAGACGCTGGGTGGCCATGCATCACCCGTTCACGGCGCCGAAGGACTCAGACCCCGCGGCGCTGCGCGCCGCTCCCGCGGCGGCGCTCGCCAAGGCCTACGACATGGTGCTGAACGGCTCCGAGGTCGGCGGCGGCTCGGTGCGCATTCACCGCCAGGAGATGCAGTCGACGGTTTTCGGGCTCCTCGGGATCGCGCCCGATGAGGCGCAGAAGAAGTTCGGCTTCCTGCTCGATGCGCTCAAGTTCGGCGCCCCTCCGCACGGGGGCATCGCCTTCGGACTCGACCGGCTCGCCATGCTGATGGCAGGCGCCGACAGCATCCGCGAGGTGATCGCCTTCCCCAAGACGCAGACCGCCGCCGATCCGCTCACCGACGCGCCGACCGAGGTGAGCGAGGCGCAGCTGCGGGAGCTGCACGTGCGGGTACGACTGCCCCCGCCTTCGGCTTAAGGAGAGCGGCGCATCGCGCACGTCGTCTACGTGCATGGCTTGTGGCTCCCGGGCGAGGAGTCACTGGTCCTCAAGCACCACCTCGCGCAGGAGTTCGAGCTCGAGCTCCACTGGTTCCGTTACTTCGGGGCGTCCGAGTCCATGAGCGACATCACCGCGAGGCTCGCGGACTTCGTGCGCGAGCTCGCGGTCCCCGAGGTGCATTTCGTCGGACACAGCCTCGGGGGACTCGTGCTCTACCGGCTGCTCGAGCGCTTTCCCGAGCAGCCTCCGGGCCGCGTGGTGTTCCTCGGGGTGCCGTGCGTGGCGAGCCGCGCGGCGCAGCGTGCCGGGATGTTCGGGCCGCTCGCGCAGCTCATGGGGCCCACGGTGGCCGAGGAGCTGCTGACGCCGCACGAGCGGCGCTGGGCGCAGGGGCGGCCGCTCGGTGTCGTCGCCGGCGACCAGCCGCTCGGCCTCGGGCAGTTCCTCGCGCACTTCGACGAGGAGAACGACGGCACCATCGCCGTGAGCGAGACGCGAATGCCGGGCGCCACGGATCACATCGTGCTGCCGGTGAGTCACCTAGGCATGCTGGTGTCGGCGCGCGTGGCGCACGAAACGGGCCTGTTCCTCACGCAGGGCCGTTTCTCGCTGCGATGAGGGGCGGGCGCTATCGCTCTTTGTCGAGAATCCGCCGCAGCCGATAGAGCGCATCGAGCGCCGCGCGTGGCGTGAGCTCATCCGGGTCTATGTCACTCAGCGCGGCCCGCAGGCGGTCCTCCGCGATGGCGTGCGCGGTGAACAGCGGCAACTCGCTCTGGGACGCGGCGGCCGCCCCATTGCCGGCCGTGCGCGCCCGGTCGCGCTCGGTCTCGAGCGCCTCGAGGTAGCCCCGGGCGGCCGCGATCACGGGCAGCGGCACGCCGGCGAGCTGCGCCACCTGCAGGCCGTAGCTGCGATTCGCGGGCCCTTCCTTCACGGCATGCAGGAACACGATGCCGTCGGCATGCTCGGTCGCATCCAGATGCACGTTGGCGCAGCCCTCGACTTCGAGCGCGAGAGTCGTGAGCTCGAAGTAGTGGGTGGCAAACAGCGTGAAGGCACGCACGCGCGTGGCGATGTCGCGCGCCACCGCCCAGGCGAGCGACAGGCCGTCGAAGGTGCTGGTGCCGCGCCCGATCTCATCGAGGAGGATGAGGCTGCGCGCGGTGGCGTTATTGAGGATGTTGGCCGCCTCCGTCATCTCCACCATGAAGGTCGAGCGCCCGCCGGCGAGATCGTCGGCGGCGCCGATGCGGGTGAAGATCCGGTCCACGGGTCCGACCACCAGGGCGTCGGCGGGCACGTAACTGCCGATGTGCGCGAGCAGCACGATGAGCGCGGCCTGGCGCATGTAGGTCGATTTACCGCCCATGTTGGGGCCCGTGACGATGAGCATGCGGCGGGCCGCATCGAGCTTGAGATCGTTGGGCACGAACGGCGCGTCCGCGCAGCGCTCGACCACCGGGTGACGCCCGGCCTCGATCGTGAGGCGCGGCTCGGCGACCAGCGTGGGCGCGCTCCACTCGAGCGCGGCGGCGCGCTCGGCGAGGGCCGCCAGCGCATCGAGCTCGGCGAGGCCGGTGGCGGTGCGCTGCAGCGGCGCCAGGGCCTCGATGAGGCGCGTCAGTACCTCCTCGTACAGCTCGCGCTCGCGCGCCAGTGCCTTGTCGCGGGCGCCGAGCACCCGGTCCTCGAAGCTCTTGAGCTCGGCGGTGATGAAGCGCTCGGCGGAGCGGACGGTCTGGCGGCGGATGTAGTCCCGCGGCACACGCTCGGCGTCGCGCCGCGAAACCTCGATGAAGAACCCCTGCACGCGGTTGTAGCCGAGCTTCAGGCCCTGGAGGCCGGAGCGCTCGCGCTCGCGCCGCTCGAGGTCGAGGAGGAACTCGTCCGTGTGGGTCGCGATGCGACGCAGCTCGTCGAGCTCGCGATCGTAGCCCACTGCGATCACGTCGCCATCGCGCACCAGCGTGGCCGGCTCCTCGGCGATCGCGGCCGCGAGCAGCGCCACCTCGTCGGCATGCTCCTGGATGCGGCCGTGCAGGGAGCGCAGGAGCGGCGAATCGATCGGGGCGAGCGCGGCGCGCAGCGCCGGCAGCACCCCGAGCGAGCTGCGCAGCTGCGTCAGGTCGCGCGGCCGCGCCGAGCGCAGCGCCACCCGGGCGAGGACGCGCTCGATGTCGCCGATCCCGGCGAGGTGCTCGCGCAACTCCCCGAAGCGCCGCGCGTCGATCAGCGCGGCGAGCGCCTGATAGCGAGCCCGCAGCAGCGGCTGCCCGGTGAGCGGCCGGTTCAGCCAGCGACGCAGCTCCCGCGAACCCATCGCGGTGACGCAGCTGTCGATCACGGCGAGGAGTGTTGCCCCCTCGTTGCCTGAGAGGCTCGCGTCGAGCTCGAGGTTGCGCCGTGTGGCTGCATCGAGGGTGAGTGCGTCCCCGCGCTCCTCGACCGTGAGCGCGCGCACGTGCGGCAGCGCGGAGCGCTGGGTGTCGCGCACGTACTGCAGCAGTGCGCCGGCGGCGCGGATGGCGAGCGGCAGCTCATCGGCTCCGAAACCCTTGAGATCGAGTGTTCCGAGCTGATCGGTCAGGAGGCGCGAGGCGCTCGAGAGCTCGAAGTGCCAGGGTGGGCGGGCGCGCAGCACGGCGCTGCCCGCGGCGAAGTCGCTCGCTGCACCTTCCGCGACCAGGAGCTCGGCGGGCTTCAGGCGCTCGAGCTCGGCCGCCAATGCACCGTTTCCGCGGCTCTCGAGCACCGTGAAGCGCCCCGCAGCGAGGTCGAGCCACGCGAGGCCGAAGCGTTCGCCGTCGCGGACCAGCGCCGCGGCAAGCGTATCGTGGCGATCCTCGAGGAGTGCGGCGTCAGTGACGGTACCGGGTGTGACGATGCGCACCACCTCGCGCTCGAGCGGGCCGCGGGCGGACCCCGGCTCGCCTTTTTGCTCGCAGATCGCAACGCTCTCGCCCTTGCGCACGAGCCGCGCGAGGTAGCTGTCGACCGCGTGGAAGGGCACTCCCGCCATCGGTATGGGCTGGCCGGCGGAAGCGCCGCGCGCGGTGAGCGTGATGTCGAGGAGCGCGGCGGCGCGGCGCGCGTCGTCGTAAAAGAGCTCGTAGAAGTCGCCCATCCGGTAGAAGAGCAGGATGTCCGGATGCTGGGCCTTGATGCGCAGGTACTGCTGCATCATCGGCGTGTGCTGCGACGGGGGCTCGGCGGTCATGGAGGGCGAAGGCTACCGTAAGTAAGGCCGGGTCGACGACTCGAGGCGGTTGCGCGTAGCCTCACGGGCCATGATCAGCGACTCGGATCTCTACCAGCTCGCGGCGCGGGCCGGCGCGGCGCTCCATGCCGCCGGACGCCGCCTCGCTACGGCCGAGTCGTGCACGGCCGGGTGGATTGCCAAGGCGCTGACGGACGTGCCCGGCAGCTCGCAGTGGTTCGAGTCGGGCTATGTCACCTATTCCGATGCCGCCAAGATGCGCGACCTGGGCGTCGCGGCGCGTACGCTCGCCGATTTCGGCGCCGTGAGCGAGGAAACTGCGCGCGAGATGGCCGCCGGGGTCCTGCGCACCCCTCAAGTGAGCGTGGCGCTCGCCGTCACCGGTATCGCGGGACCCGATGGCGGCACGCTCGCGAAGCCCGTCGGCACCGTCTGGCTGTGCGCGGCCGCGAGCGGCGCACGCGGGACCGAGACCATCGCCGAGCGGCAGCACTTTCCGGGGGACCGTGCCGCGGTACGCCGCCAATCCGTGCAGCGTGCGCTCGAGCTGCTTCTGCGGCTCGACCTTTAGGACCGGCGCGGCTTGAGCGGTGCGCCGAGCCGTCGCCTGTTCTTCGCCCTGTGGCCGGACGGGGAACAGCGCGCGGCGCTCGTTCACGCCACCGCCAGGATCGTCCGGCATTGCGGCGGGCGTCCCGTCCCCGAAGCGAGCCTGCACCTGACGCTCGCGTTCCTCGGCAGCGTGCCGGAGCGCCGACTCGAGGAGCTGAGCATCATCGCCCGGCGCGCGGCCGCCGCCTTGCCTCTCGACGCGGTTCCGCTCGCTGTGAGCCTCACGACCCTCGAGCACTGGGCCAGGGCGCAGGTCCTCGCCGTGCTCGAGCGCCAGGAGGAACCAGGCGGCGCGGAGTCGGCGAGCGTCGCGGAGGTTGCCCGGATCCTCACCACCGAGACCGCGACGGCCGGATTTAGCCCGGATCTCAAGCCCTTCCGCGCGCATGTGACTGTGGCGCGCAAGGTAGCGCGCGCACCGCGCTCGATCCTGATGCGGAAAGTCCTCTGGAGCTTCGAGGCGTTCGCGCTCATCGAGAGCCGCACGCTCGCGGCGGGCCCCGTATACAGTGTCGTCGAATCGTACGTACTGGGTAGCGCGGAAAAAGTGCGCACATAGACACCAAACAAAGCGCGCGTGCGCGCACCGGCAGAGGAATCTTTATGTGATAATTGCCGCGGCGTTTTTGCATGCCGTTGCCATCACCCCGGGGAAAGTAAGCAGATGGAAGAGAATCGCAAGAAGGCGCTCGCCGCAGCACTTGGCCAGATCGAGAAGCAGTTCGGCAAGGGCTCGGTGATGCGCCTGGGCGACGCCGCGGCGAGCTACGACGTCGAGACGGTTTCGACCGGCTCGCTGGGGCTCGACATCGCGCTCGGCGTCGGCGGCCTGCCGCGCGGGCGCGTCGTCGAGGTCTTCGGGCCCGAGGCCTCGGGCAAGACGACGCTCACCCTGCAGGTCATTGCCGAGGTGCAGCGCGCCGGCGGTACTGCCGCTTTCGTCGACGCCGAGCATGCGCTCGATCCCAGCTATGCCGAGAAGCTCGGCGTCAATATCAACGATCTGCTGGTCTCCCAGCCCGACACCGGCGAGCAGGCGCTCGAGATCACCGACATGCTGGTGCGCTCGAACGCGGTCGACATCGTGGTGATTGACTCGGTCGCCGCGCTCACGCCGAGGGCGGAGATCGAGGGCGAGATGGGCGAGATGCAGGTGGGGCTGCACGCGCGCCTCATGTCGCAGGCGCTGCGCAAGCTCACCGGCAACATCAAGCGTTCCAACACCATGGTGGTGTTCATCAACCAGATCCGCATGAAGATCGGCGTGATGTTCGGCAATCCCGAGACCACCACCGGCGGGAATGCGCTGAAGTTCTACGCCTCGGTGCGCCTCGACATCCGCCGCATCGGCGCCATCAAGAACGGCGAGGAAGTCATCGGCAACATGACCCGCGTCAAGGTGGTGAAGAACAAGGTCGCGCCGCCGTTCCGCGAGGCGGAATTCGAGATCATGTACGGCATCGGGATCTCGCGCGAAGGCGAGATCATCGAGCTCGGCAGCTCGCTCGGCATCATCGAGAAGTCCGGCGCCTGGTACGCCTACAAGGGCAATCGCATCGGCCAGGGCAAGGACAACGCGCGCGCCTACCTTCAGGCGAACCGCGAGGTGGCGCGCGAGATCGAGGAGCAGGTCCGCGCGCGCCTCCTGCCGCCGCGCCAGCAGCGCAACGGCGAGCAGCAGGCCGCCAATACGGCCTGATCACGGCGGGGCGGCCCTTTCGGCCCCATCAGCGGGCTTCCCGGCGGCGGCAGACCTGCCCGCCGCCACGCAGGGTGCCGGCGCCTGAGAGCTTGCCGGCCGCGCCTATACTTGAATCGATGCCCCCGCGCAGAGCAGCAAGGCCCGAGCCTCGTTCCGCCGAGGATGCCGAGCGTGCTGCCGACCCCGCGGCGGCCCTGGCGGCCGCGGTCGCATTGCTCGCGCGGCGGGATCTGCCGAGCGGCGAGCTGCGCGAGCGCCTCGGCGCGCGGGGATTTTCGCCTGCGGCGGCCGCGGCGGCGCTGGCGGCGCTCGCCGCCGAGGGTGCGCTGAACGACGAGCGCTACGCGCACAACTACGTCGCCTACCACGCCGGCCGGGGCCGCGGCCCGCTGCGTATCGGCGCGGATCTGCGTGCACGCGGACTGCCGCCCGAGCTGATCGAGGCGGCGCTCGAGAGCGGCCCGGACTGGCGCACGGCGGCGGGCGCGGTCCGGGCGCGCCGCTTCGGCAAGGCGGTCCCGGTAAGCTGGCGCGAGAAGGCGCGGCAAGCGCGCTTTTTGCAGTATCGGGGCTTTTCGGCTGATCATATCCGCGCGGCTACCGGGGCCGATCCCGACACGGACTGAAGGACTTTGGGTAAACCGACCTACATGAGCGCGGCGGATGTGCGCGCCGCGTTCCTCAATTTCTTCCGCGGGCACGCCCACGCGATCGTGCCTTCGGCCTCGCTCGTGCCCGCGAACGACCCGACGCTGCTGTTCACCAACGCCGGCATGGTGCAGTTCAAGGACGTGTTCCTGGGGCGCGACACGCGCGACTACCTGCGCGCGGCTACCAGTCAGCGCTGCGTGCGCGCCGGCGGCAAGCACAACGACCTCGAGAACGTGGGCTACACGGCCCGTCACCACACGTTCTTCGAGATGCTCGGTAACTTCTCCTTCGGCGACTACTTCAAGCGGCAGGCGATCCGCTTCGCCTGGGACTTCCTCATCTTCAACCTCGGGCTCGACCCCGCGCGCCTGTGGTGCACGGTCTACAAGGACGACGATGAGGCCGCGGACATCTGGCTGAAGGAAGTCGGCGTGAGCCCGCGGCGCTTTGCGCGCCTCGGCGAAGCCTCGAACTTCTGGGCGATGGGAGATACCGGCCCCTGCGGCCCTTGCAGCGAGATCTTCTACGACCACGGCCCGGGAGTCGCCGGCGGCCCGCCGGGCTCGGCGGAGGAAGAGGGCGATCGCTACGTCGAGATCTGGAACCTGGTCTTCATGCAGTACGACCGGGGCGCGGATGGCAAGCTCACCCCGCTGCCGAAGCCCTCGGTCGACACGGGCATGGGCCTCGAGCGCATCTCGGCCGTCATGCAGGGCGTGCATTCCAACTACGACATCGACCTGTTCAAGAATCTGATCCGCGCCGCCGGCAAGCTCGCCGGCACCTCGGTCCTGACTTCGAGCTCGCTGCGCGTGATCGCCGACCACATCCGCGCGAGCGCCTTCCTGGTCGTCGACGGCGTGCTGCCCTCCAACGAGGGCCGCGGCTACGTACTGCGCCGGATCATCCGCCGCGCAATCCGTCACGGCTACAAGCTCGGCATCCACGACCCCTTCTTCTACAAGCTGGTGCCGGTGCTGGCGCAGGAGATGGGCACCGCCTACCCGGAACTCGTCTCGCGCCGCTCGGTCACCGAGCGCGTGCTGCGCCAGGAGGAGGAGCGCTTTGCGGAGACGCTCGCGAACGGCATGGTGCTGCTCGAGAGCGCGATCCGCAATCTGCACGGTGCGCAGGTGATCGACGGCGAGACGGTGTTCAAGCTGTACGACACCTACGGCTTTCCTGCCGACCTGACCGCGGATGTGGCGCGCGAGCGCGGGCTCACCATCGATCAGGCGGGCTTCGAGGCGGCGATGGAGCAGCAGCGGCGCCGCTCGCAGGAATCGAGCAAGTTCGGCGCCGCCGGGAGCGCCGCGCCCGCGGTGGATGCGCACACCGTCTTCCGCGGCTACGAGGAGCTCCGCTGCGCCGGCCAGGTGGTGGCGCTTCTGAAGGACGGCGCCGCGGTGCAGGCGCTCGCGACCGGCGAGAAGGGCGAGGTGGTGCTCGAGCGCACGCCGTTCTATGCCGAGTCGGGCGGACAGGTGGGAGATGCGGGGGAGCTGACCGGACCGGGCGTGAAGTTCGTAGTCGCCGACACGCAGAAACGCGGCGCCGCGCACGCGCACCTGGGTGTGCTCATGGAGGGAACGATTCGCGTCGGCGACACGCTCGAGGCGGCCGTGGATGCCAGGAGGCGCCAGGCCACGGTCCTCAACCACACGGCGACGCACCTGCTGCACGCGGCGCTGCGCCAGGTGCTCGGCACCCACGTGCAGCAGAAGGGCTCGCTGGTCGCGCCCGACCGGCTGCGCTTTGACTTCGCACACTACCAGGCCGTCACGCCCGACGAGCTGCGCGAGATCGAACGGCTGGTGAACGAGCAGATCCGCGCCAACGCGCCGGGCGAGGTCCGCATGATGGACTATGACGCCGCGGTGGGCGAGGGCGCGATTGCGCTGTTCGGCGAGAAGTACGATAAGGACGTGCGCGTACTCAAGGTCGGTGATTTCTCGATGGAGCTGTGTGGTGGTACCCACGTGCAGCGGGCCGGAGATATCGGGCTCTTCAAGATCACCAGCGAGGGCGGAGTCGCCTCCGGTGTGCGCCGCATCGAGGCTCTGACGGGCGCAGGCGCGCTCGATTACGTCGAGCAGAACGACGCGCTGCTGAAAGACCTCGCGGGCCTCGTGCGCGGCTCGCGGGACGACGTCGGCGACAAGGTGCGCGAGCAGCTCGAGCGGGTGAAGCAGCTCGAGCGCGAGGTGCATACCCTCAAGGACCGGCTGGCTTCCGGCAGGGGTGTGGACCTGGCCGCCGGCGCGGTCGACGTGCAGGGCGTGAAAGTCGTGGCGACCAAGGTCGATGGCGCGGATGCCGCTGCGCTGCGCAGTGCCGTGGATCAGCTCAAGGAGAAGTTCAAGTCGGCGGTGGTCGTGCTGGCAAGCGTCGAGGGCCCGGCCAAGGTCGTGCTGGTCGTCGGCGTAACCGACGATCAGACCGGTCGCATCAAGGCCGGGGAGCTGGCCGGGGCCGTGGCGGCGCAGGTGGGCGGCCGCGGCGGCGGCCGGGCGGACTTCGCGCAGGCCGGCGGTAGCAAGCCCGAGGCGCTGGATGCAGCGCTCGACTCGGTGCGCGAGTTCGTGCGCACGCGGCTCGCAGGCTGATCCGGCACCCGGCGCGGCGGGTGCGCTCGGTTCTTTGCCGCCCGGGGAGTGCTTCAGTATCATGGCGCGCCGCGGTGCGAGCCGGCCGCGCCCGAAGCAGCAGCATAGAGTTTTCCGCCCGCGGAGAGATGGCCGAGTGGTCGAAGGCGCACCCCTGCTAAGGGTGTAAGGGTCAAAAGCCCTTCGAGGGTTCGAATCCCTCTCTCTCCGCCACATTCAATCCACAAGGAGACAGGCCGTGCTGCACTACCTCTGGATGTTCATCGTCGGTATCGTCGTGGGCGCGATTGCGAAGCTGTTCGTGCCCGGCGCCGGCCACCTGGGCCTCATCCTGACCGGCGTCCTCGGCATCGTCGGCTCGTTCGTCGGCGGCTTCATCGCGCGCCTCTTCAGCAAGCCCGCTCCTGGCGCGGCGATCCACCCCGCTGGAATCCTGCTGTCGATCGTTGGCGCGGTGCTCGTCTTGTGGGCGTGGACTCACCTGGTGGTCTGACGGCGCCCGGCTGTGGAGTGCCGCCGCGAGCTGCGCTCGGCGCCAGAAACTGAGCGGAACTCAGACGATGTGGTAGGATGCGCGCCCCCGATGGGGCAGGGGTCTGTGACCGCCCTGCACACACGGCTTCGCAAATCGGCGCGCCCGTAGCTCAGTTGGATAGAGTACCTGGCTACGAACCAGGGGGTCGGGAGTTCGAATCTCTCCGGGCGCGCCATTAAATCAATATGTTACGCGCAAATCGCTTTTTCGGGCACGATGCATGTGAGCAGCATGTGAGCATGATCTCTGCCCCGGGGGATTGACGCTGCGCTCGGTGCCGCCGGGAGTGGGTCCCGGCCGCGTTTCGGGCCGTACGGTCCAACACAATGTCCCGTTGACCGTGAAGAGCGGGCAGGCGCGAACTCAGATGCTACTCACCTTCCCGACCCGTTAGCGACATACGCATCGATCGTCAGCGGCCCTTCAGGATTGAAAAGCCGACATCCACATGCCGCATGCTTGCCCTGCGAGCGCGCTTCCGTGGGGCTCGCGCACCGACCTCCACCCGGGGGCTGCGCGCAGGCCCGCAATGTGAAATCCGTCACGTCCCAAAGCGGCAGTGTGCTGTCGCGCACTGGCTCACGATAGAGGCGGGCGCTCGTAGGCGCGTGAGTTCAGACCCACCCATTTGCGGAACCGCTCACGGACAAATTGGACGCAATCAGGCTCTAGTACGCGACGGCGTCTAACGGACGGAGCATGTCGTTCTAGCGCGGCGAACGCGAAATGGTCAACGTGGCTTCGGCGCTTCTGAGAGTCGATGAAGGGGCATACGCCACGGCAATGCTGACCGGGGGCGGCGAGTTGGGTGCGCGCGGGCATTCGGAGGGCTGGTCGCCGAATGGATAGTCAACCCGACTTCCGCCTGCTGTTCGAGGAATCGCCGGATATTCTGCTCGTACTGCTGCCGGATACGCCCCGGTACACAATGGTCGCAGCGACCAGTGCCCGCTGGCGCGCAACTCACACGGCGCCCGACACTCTAGGCCGGGGACTCTTCGAAGTATTTCCTGACAATCCGGACGACCCGTCAGCCACGGGCACTAGCAACCTGCGGGCCTCCCTCGAACGCGTGCTGAAAACGCGGCAACCGGACACCATGCCGGTTCAGAAGTATGACATTCGCCGACATGACGGCAGCTTCGAAGTGAAGTACTGGAGCCCAAAGAATCTACCCGTTCTGTCAGGGTCCGGTGAAGTGCTTTATATCCTGCACCGGGTCGAGGATGTCACAGCGCTGGTGCGCGCGAGTGAACAGGGTGAGCAACTCCGCGACCGACAGAGCGCCATGGAGCGCGAAGTCATCCAGCGCAGCCACGAGCTGGCGGTGGCGCTGGGCGAAGTGCGGGAAGCGAATGCAAAGCTTGCCGAGCTTGATGTCGCCAAGACAGCGTTCTTCAGCAACATCAGTCACGAGTTCCGCACCCCGCTAACGCTGATGCTGGGGTCCCTCGAGGATGAGCTGGGAGAACGCGGCCAACCGTTGCCCCCGACACGGCTTGAGCGTATCGAGATCGCTCACCGCAACGGCCTGCGGTTGCTGAAATTGGTCAATGCGCTGCTCGACTTCGCGCGCATTGAGGCCGGTCGCATGCAGGCGCACTACCAGCCGACAAACCTTAGCGAGCTGACCGCCGAGCTCGCTAGCAGTTTCGATTCGGCGACGGAGCGCATGGGGCTCACGCTGACCATTGACTGCCCGCACTTGCCTGAAGCCGTGTACGTCGACTGTGAGATGTGGGAGAAGATTGTCCTCAATCTCATCTCGAACGCATTCAAGCACACCTTCCAGGGTGGAATCGTCGTTCGCCTTGCCTGGCTCGACGGAACCGCGCAGCTCACTGTGGAGGACAGCGGTGTGGGGATCGCCGCGGAAGAAATTCCGCGATTGTTCGAGCGCTTCCACCGCGTCAGGGGCGCCGCATCACGCACGCATGAGGGCAGTGGCATCGGTTTGTCGCTGGTGCGGGAGCTAGTACAGTTACATTCGGGGTCCATCCGCGTCGAAAGCGAGCTGGGAAGGGGCAGCCGCTTCATCGTCACACTGAAGACCGGCTCGGCACACCTGCCCGCAGACCAGCTCGGCAAGAGCGACCATGGCGCCACGGCGGGCCGTACCGCAGCGGCGCACGTGCGGGAAGCCCTCTCCTGGCTGCCGGCCGCTTCCGATACGACCGTCACAGAGGCGGTGCCTGAGAACGCCGGCTCGCGGCCATGCATTCTGCTAGCGGACGATAACGTCGACATGCGCCGTCACATCGCGCGTCTCCTGCGTCGCTCTTATGAAGTGCTGGTGGTTCCCGATGGCGAAGCGGCACTTGAGACTGCTCTCTCTACCCCACCCGATCTAGTGCTGTCGGACGTGATGATGCCCCGGCTCGATGGCTTTGGTCTGCTCAAGGCGCTGCGCGCCGATGAGCGCACCCGGCAACTTCCCGTCATCCTCCTATCGGCACGGGCGGGTGAGGAAGCGGCGGTCGAAGGGCTGGATGCTGGGGCCGACGACTACCTCGTCAAGCCCTTCTCTGCCCGGGAGCTCCTAGCCAGAGTACGCGCGCACCTCGAGCTCGCGCGGCAACGACGGGAGCTCGAGCGCGAACTAGAAAAGCGCGTTCAGGCGCGCACGGCGGAAGTAGCCCGCCTGACCCGCGTGCTGCAGCTGCTTTCGGGAATCAACACAGCGCTGGTGCGGATTCAGGACCGGGACCAGGTCATGGCCGAGGCCTGCCGGCTCGCGCGGGGCGTCGGCGGTTACTCGTTGTCGATGGTGGCTTTGGTCAACCCGACGACGCGCCTGGCGCGGCCGGTCGCGTGGTCCGGGTACGAATTTCTTGCCCACCCCGAACGGGAGTTTCCAATAGCGGATCGTGACGAGGCCGATTCGAGTCTCATGGGGCGGGTCATCCGCACCGGTGAAGCGGTGTTATGTGAGGACGTCGCAAGCACCTCTTACGTCATCGACGGCCGCGACGAGCTCATCGCTGCAGGCGTTCATTCGCTGGCGTGCTTACCGCTTAAGGTCGACAGCACGCCGGTCGGCGCCTTTCTCTTTGGGACCCGCAGGAACGACATCATCAGCCGCGACGAGCTAGTGCTCCTCGAAGAGGTCTCGGCCAACCTGTCGTTTGCACTCCAGTACCTGGACAAGCAGGATGCGGTTCAATTTCTATCGTACTTCGAGCCGCTCACCGGGCTTGCCAAGCGGGCACTGTTCTGCGAGCGGCTGAACCGCCTGCTCAGGGGAGGTGCGGAAAGCCTGCCGTGCCTGGCGGTCACGGTATTCGACATTGCACACTTGGCCGTCATCAACGATTCCCTCGGGCGGCATACGGGGGATCGCCTATTGCAATGTGTCGCGGATCGGCTGAAGGCGCGCTTTCCCGATACCGAGCAACTCGGGCACCTGGGCGGCGGAACCTTCGTCTGCGTGAACGCGCTCGACGAGCGAGCCGCTGTCGAAGGCCACCGCTTGCACGAGGACATCACGCGGCTCTTTGCCCAAAGGTTCAGCGTCGACGGACGGGAGATCCTCGCGGAAATCAAGTGCGGGGTGGCCTACTATCCGAAGGACGGACAGGAGCCGAACTAGCTGGTGCAGAACGCCGAAGCCGCACTCAAAGCAGCGAAAAGCGCGGGCGAGCGCTATCTGCACCACCGCGTGGAGATGAAATCTGAGCTCGCGCGCCGGGTGGGCATGGAGCATCGCTTGCGCACGGCGCTCGACCAGGGGCAGTTCCTGCTGTACTACCAGCCGAAGGTCAATGTGCGCAACGGGAACGTTGCTAGTGTGGAGGCGCTGCTGCGCTGGCAGGATCCCGAGGAAGGCCTGATCTCGCCGGGCGAATTCCTCCCGCTGCTCGAATCGGGTGGCCTGATGCCGGCCACCACCGCCTGGGTCCTCCGCCAGGCAGCCGCTGACTGTCGTGATTGGCGCCGGAAAGGACTGCCACCGATCAGAGTGGCTGTGAACATCTCTCCGCCGGAGCTGCGGCGCCGCAATATCGCGCGTGAGATACTCGGAGTCGTCGGCAACTTGGCCGGCGATTCAGATTGGGGAATAGACGTCGAGATCACCGAAGGAGCCTTGTCGGGAGACTCCTCATCCTGCGTGCACGCACTACGACTGCTCCGCGCGGCCGGTATAGGCATTGCAATCGATGATTTCGGCGCGGGATTCTCCTCCCTTGGGCGGCTCGCGGAACTACCGATTGACACGCTGAAAATTGACCGAATGTTCACCTGCCGTCTCCCCGCGGATCGCAGCAGCTGCACTCTGGTTTCGACGATTATCGCGTTGGCGCATGCGTTTGACATGACGACCGTCGCAGAGGGCGTCGAAACTCAAGCCCAGCTCGAGCACCTGTTACGGGAGGGCTGCGATGAATCGCAGGGCTACCTGCATAGCCGGCCTCTGCCAAGAGCGGAATTTGAGAACTGGCTCCTCCGAGCATCTACCGCCGCGCCGGGTGTGAGTGACCTAGGCAGAGAACGCAAGAGCTGAAGTATCGGGACAACCGGGCACTGACGTTTCCGGACTGGCTCGGTCCATTCCCGTCGGACCCTCGAACGTTTCCAACGTCTGCATAGTGGAAATTTACGTACCTGGGCTGCAAGACCGCAGTTGGGCCGGTCGCGTGAATAGTCCCCACGGCTGCGGACGACCGCTGTTGGATAGGTTACTGCCAATTCCGTCTACGCTCGGGACTACTCGGGCGGCCCCGATTTGGTGCTGCTTCCGGATGGCGCTGGTTGGTTGATCAAGAGGGCCCGGGAAATGGGTTTGTCAGGAATCCGGCTCTAGCTTCCGCTGCCTGTTTCGCCAGGTTTCATAGTCGCCGCGCCAAGCGCCGAGCTTGCGGCCCAACTTCGACAAGATCGGCACGAGCGCGCCGTGCTGCGTCGAGTGCTGGAAATAGATCGTCTTCGGGGCGAAGCCGGTAAGAGCGGCCAGCTCCTTGACGCCAATGAAGTCAGTCACGGAGTGATCCTCGGCTAGCACTTGAGATTTTTCTAAGATGAGTCGCACTTCACCGTCCGCCGGCCATGCGTGTCGAGCACGGATTTCGCCTTCTCCTTGCTTCACAGGGGCTAACGTCACCTGCGCTACGGCGTGGCGGCGGCAGTCCTTGGGTTGCACCCAAGGGTTCACCGTTTACCCGCTCTGCGTGCGGAACAGGGGTTTCGACTCTGCCGAACGGTGCATGCCCCCGTTACTTCAAACCGCGAGGGCCTCCACCGAGGCAAGGGTGCCAGGCTCTCGTCGACGCTGGGTCGGTCTCCGATCCAGTCCAGCACGTCACGTCGTAGCCAGGCAATTCGTCGGCCATGAAAGCAGTGCTTTCTGGGGAATCGA
>DAHUXE010000014.1 GCA_027307325.1 Gammaproteobacteria bacterium
AGCCGAGCGAGTGCGCGAGCGGCTCGACCCGCTCCTTCATCTTGTCGTTCACGTAGGAGAAGGCGAGCTCGGCTCCTTCGCGGTGCATCGCCTTTGCTATACCGAAGGCGATTGAGCGATCGGTGGCGACGCCCACGATGAAGTCGCGCTTGCCAGCCAGGAATCCCATGTTGAATCCTCCCGGCTGCGGCTGATGCCGGAAGTCGCCCGCGGGCCGAATCTTAAAGGCGGGGCCTCAAAGCCCCTAGGTCAGGTGTGCCGCACCACGTGGATGCGCAGCTTCTGGCCCGCGTGAAGGTGGGGGTGGGCGCCTAAGCCGTTCCACGCCACGATCTGCGGCACGCTGCACTGGAAGAGCTGCGCGATGCCGGCCACGGTGTCGCCGCTGCGCACGGTGTACACGACATGTCGATGCGAGCGGGCATGACGGGAGGAGCCGCCTGCGCTCAACACCTTGATCCTCTGGCCGGCCCTGAGCGCATCTCCCGGGGCCATGCCGTTCATCGCGGCAAGGGTGTCGACGTCCATGCGATTGCGGTGCGCGATGGAATAGAGCGTATCGCCATGGCGAACGACGAGCACGTGCGGGCGGTGACCCCGCACGCGGCCATCGACACGGGCCGCCGCGAGCACCACTTTTGCCGGGAGCTCCGCATCCGCGGGTACCCGCAGGTCCTCGCCCACCGTGAGGCGCCCTTCGGGCAGGTCGTTCAGCTCACGGATGACATTCGCGGTGGTGTGGAAATGCTGCGCCACCGAGGCGACCGAGTCGCTGCGCTTCACGGTGTACTGCGTGACGCCGAGGAGCTGGTCCGGCGAGAGCTGCGCGATGTTCTGCGTGAACACCTCCGCGGCATCTACCGGCAGCAGCAGGTAGTAGGGTCCGACCGGGTCGGTCGCCCAGCGATGGAAGGCGGGATTGAGCTCATAGAGCTCATCGGGCGTGATGCCGGCGATCTCGGCCGCGACTTTCAGGCTGATCTGGCCACCGGTCGCGACGCGCGCGAAGTAGGGCTGGTTCGCCACCGGGGTGATCTCGAGCCCGTAGGCGCGGGGGTCGAGCACCAGGCGCCGCATGGCGAGGAGCTTCGGAACGTAGGCGCGCGTCTCCTTAGGTAACCACAGATCCCAGAAGTCGATTGGGCGCCCGGCGGCGCGATTCATCGCCACCGAGCGCTCGATGATGAGCTCGCCGCAGTTGTAGGCGGCGATCGCGAGCAGCCAGTCGCCGTTGAACTCATCGTGCAGAGACTGGAGATAGTCGAGCGCGGCGCGCGTCGACTCGACGATGTCGCGCCGCCCGTCATACCACCAGTCCTGCCTGAGGCCAAAGCGCGAGCCGGTGCCGGGGATGAACTGCCACAGTCCCGTCGCGCGGGCGCGCGAGTAGGCGTAGGGCTCGAAGGCGCTCTCCACCACCGGCAGCAGCGCGATCTCGAGCGGCATGCCGCGGGCTTCGAGCTCGGTCACGATGTGGTAGAGGTAGAGATCCGCGCGCCCGAAGGAGCGCTGCAGGTAATCGGGGTTGTTCGCGTACCAGCGCAACTGCTGATCGATCGCTTTGCGGTCCGCGTCGTCCTCGAGCTTGAACCCGGCACGCATGCGCTCGAAGAGGTCGGAGTACTGCGCGGGCGGGGCGACCGCCGTCTGGGGAGCGGTGCTCGCAGCGACGGCGGGCGTGGTGTCGGCCGCGGGTGCGCCACCGGCAGCGGGAGACGCCGCAGGGGCCGTCTCGGACGCGGGCGCCGGGGGAACGACCGCCTCGACGGCGGGAGCTGAGGCCTGCGCTTCAGGCGGCGGC
This sequence comes from Gammaproteobacteria bacterium, assembly GCA_027307325.1. GTDB lineage: Bacteria > Pseudomonadota > Gammaproteobacteria > Steroidobacterales > Steroidobacteraceae > 13-2-20CM-66-19. The sequence goes on from DAHUXE010000014.1 coordinate 1,802, forward strand.
GCAGGGGAAGTGGGGGCAGGGCTCGGGGGAGCCTCGGACGTAACGGCCGGCGCCGAGAGCAGCGAGGCCGGTGCCGGATTCACCGCAGCAGCCGGCGGCGGACTTTCCGCGGGGGCTGCCACGGCGGTTTGCGCCGGGGCGAGCGCGAGGCGCGGGGCAGGAGCGTGCGTGCACGCAGAAAGGGCGAGCAGCGCTGCCCAACACAATCCCTGGCGCGCTCTGGTCATCGCTGCGGTTCTCAAGGTTTCGCACCCCCCCGGTAGCCGTGCTAAGTTCCCCGACGCCCTGGGTCCTTCGGGCGCGGGTCCTTCGTATTGAGACGCTACTGGTTCAGGACCCGGAATTTAACCGGGAAGTTCACATATTTACCAGCCTTTCTATCGTGCCAGTTCGCACTTCAGGCATTGGTGAGCGGGATGCGGCCCTGGCCGCGTGGTGGGGCACTCCGCTCGGCCGGTCTCTGCTTGCTGTCGAGGCCGAGCTTGCGGGCGAGGCGATGGAGGACGTCTTCGGCTGGGAGCTGCTGCAGATCGGGGCGTGGGGAAGCTCCCGGGAGCTCCTGGCGCGGGGCCGCACCCGCCGCCAGAGTCTCGTGGCCACCCCGGGCTTTTCGGCGGGTGCCGACATCATCGCGCGCCCCGCGAACCTTCCGGTCACGAGTGACTCGATCGATGCGGCGCTGCTTCCCCACACGCTCGAATTCGCGCCCGATCCGTACGCGATCCTGCGCGAAGTGGATCGGGTGCTGGTGGGCGAGGGGCAGCTGCTGATCCTTGGGTTCAGGCCCTGGAGCCTCTGGGGTCTTCGCGCGCGCGCGACCCGCAACGGCTTCCCGCCCGGCATGCGCCGGGTGCTCTCGGGGAATCTGGTGCGCGAGTGGCTGGTGCTCCTCGGCTACGAAGTGGTCGCCACCACGCGCTATCTCTACCTCAGCCCCTGGAGCCGCGGGCCCTCTCACGCCAAGGGAACCGGACGGTTGCGGCACCCGGGGCTCACCTACCCGCTGCCGGCGGGTGCGTTTCTCCTCAAGGCGCGCAAGCGCGTCTACACGATGACGCCGATCCGCCCGCGCCTGCGCGAGCGGCCGACGGTGCTCGGCGGGCTCGTCAAGCCGACGACGCGCTCGGGGCTGTGAGAGCGAAGACGCGTCGAACCTAAGGTGGCAGCTGCGCACACAAAGGACACCGTCGAGATCTACCCCGACGGCGCCTGCCGCGGGAATCCCGGCGCCGGCGGCTGGGCGGCGCTCCTGCGGCGCGGGACGCACGAGAAGGAAATTCACGGCGCCGAGCCTCACACCACCAATAACCGCATGGAGCTCACCGCGGTGATTCGCGCGCTGGAAGCGCTGCGGCGTCCGGTCGAGGCGCGCGTCTACACCGATTCGGAGTACGTCCGGCGCGGCATCACCGAATGGCTCGCCTCGTGGAAGGCGCGCGGCTGGCGCACCGCGGACAGGAAGCCCGTCAAGAACCGGGATCTGTGGGAGCAGCTGGACGCGCTCGTCGTTTCACACCGCATCAAGTGGCACTGGGTGAAGGGACATTCGGGGGTCGAGGGCAACGAGCGCGTCGACGCCCTGGCCAATCAGGCAATCGACGCGTTGAAGCAGAGCGGCTTGCGGTAGACTCAGCTCCCCATGCGACAGATCGTCCTCGACACCGAGACGACGGGGCTCGAGCCCGAGCTCGGGCACCGGATCATCGAGATCGGCTGCATCGAGCTCGTGAACCGCCGCGCGACGGGGCGCACCTTTCATCGGTACCTCAATCCCGAGCGCGAAGTCGACGAGGCGGCGCTCGCGGTGCACGGCATCTCACGCACGGATCTCGACGATCAGCCGCGCTTTGCGGAAGTTCACGAGGAGCTTCTCGCCTTCATCGCCGACGCCGAGCTCGTCATCCACAACGCCGAGTTCGACGTAGCGTTCCTCGATGCCGAGCTCGCGCGGGTTCCGGGCGAGACCCGGCGCGTCGGTTCGGTTTGCCAGGTGCTCGATTCGCTCGCGCTGGCGCGCGAGATGCACCCGGGGCAGCGCAACAGCCTCGATGCGCTCTGCAAGCGTTACGAGGTGGACAACTCGCATCGCGAGCTCCACGGCGCGCTCCTCGATGCGCGCATCCTCGCGGACGTCTATCTCGCGATGACCGGCGGCCAGGGCGCGCTCGCGCTCGCGGAGGCCGCAGGCCCCGCGCGCGCCGCCGAGGGAGCGCGACCCGCGCGCGTGCTCGCGCGCGCCGGACTCGACCTCATCGTATTGCCCGCCTCGGACGAGGAGACGCGCGCGCACGAGAGCATGCTCGCGCTCATCGGGCGCACGAGCGGGGGACGGTGCGTGTGGCCGCTCGCCGATCCGTCGCT
>DAHUXE010000023.1 GCA_027307325.1 Gammaproteobacteria bacterium
CTGCAGCACGCCCTGCGCTGCGCCGATGCGACCGAGACGCTGCTGCGAGCGCTCGGCGCGCAGCTGCAGCCGGTCGCCGAGGCGCACATGTGCTGCGGCTCGGCCGGCACCTACTCGCTCCTGCAGGGCGAGCTGGCGCGCACGCTGCGCGCGCGCAAGCTCGCCTCACTCGGCGCCGCGCAACCCGACCTGATCCTGTCCGCCAACATCGGCTGCATCGCGCACCTCGGGGCGGCGAGCGCGATCCCCGTGTGGCACTGGATCGAGTGGGTGGATCGCGCGCTCGGGCGAGCCGCCGCGGCCGTCCGTCAGCCCATCGGCCCCGACAGGTAGCGCGGGTCGTGGGGCGGGCGGGCGAATATCCGCCGCACCAGCGGCTCGAAGAACCCGAGCGGCTCGGCAGGGTAGTCGGGGTCGAACGAGCATTGATCCCATTGCGCGCAGAACTGCGCGCACGCGGCGTACCAGGGGTGATCGCGGAAGCGGTCGCGGGCGTTGCGATCGCCGCCGAGGTGATGCACGTAGTAGTAGTTCTGAAACAGCCCGTGCTGCGCGACGATCCAGCTCACTTCGGGGCGCACGTAGGGACGGAGAATGGAGGCGGCGAACTCGGCGTGGTTGTAGGGCGCGAGCTCATCGCCGATGTCGTGGATCAGCGCCGCGGCAATGAGCTCCTCGTCCGCCCCGGCGCGCGTGGCGCGCGTCGCGGCCTGCAGTGAGTGACCGAGCCGGCTGAGCGGATAGCCCTCGAGCGAATGATCGAGCCGCTCGAGGCTCTCGAGCACCCGATCAGCGAGGCCCCGCGCGTAGAGGCGCTCGGACTCATCGAGCAACAGGTAATCCTCGCGCGTGCCGTCCTGCATGGCCCGGAAGCTGACGATGCGGGTCATGGAAGGAGTCTAGCGTCGGCGATTCGGCAGTGTCCACGCTGCCCCTTGTCGCAGGGGGCGCGCTTCGTCCAGCATAGCTGCTCGCCAGCAAGTCCCGACCGGAGCACTGCCATGACCTTGAGCCGCCGCGACCTCCTCACCGCCTCCGCGTTGCTCATGGCCCAACCGGCAGCCGCCTGGCGCGCCGCCGCGAGCGAGCCGGCCGCGGCAGGCGGCGGCAAGCCCATCATCCTGTGTTGGAACGAGAATCCCTACGGGCCCTCCCCGGCAGCCCGCGCGGCCGCGAGCGCGTGCATCGGCGCGAGCTGCCGCTACCCCGACGATGAGCTCAAGCCCCTCATCGAGGCGCTGGCCGCGCGCGAGGGAGTGGGCACCGATCAGATCGTCACCGGAACGGGGTCCGGCGAGCTGCTGCGCGCGCTCGGCATGCTGTACGCGCGCGACGGCGGAGAGATCGTCGCCGCGCAGCCCACCTACGCCGAGCTTACCCGCTATGCGCAGGGATGCGGCGCGAAGCTCGGCTTCGTCCCCGTCGACCGGGAGCTGCGGCACGACCTCGCGGCGATGCGCGCAGCGGTGTCGGCGCGCACGCGCGCCGTGTATCTCTGCAACCCCAACAACCCGACCGGCACGGCGCTCCCGGCCGCCGACATCCGCGCCTTCGTCGCCTCGCTCCCCGCCTCGGTCACGACCATCGTCGACGAGGCGTACCTCGACTTCGTCGTGGGCCCGGGAGTCGCCTCGGTGGCGGATCTCACCCGCGGCGAGCATCGCGTGGTGGTGCTGCGCACCTTCTCCAAGATCCACGGCATGGCGGGAATCCGCTGCGGCTACGCCATCGCGCGCGCCGAGGTGGCGAAGGAGCTCGCCGCCGCGCGCATGACCACGCCCAACGTGTTCGCGGTGCGCGCCGCGCGCGCCAGCCTCGGCGATCAGGCGTTCCTCGCCGACTGCCGCCGGCGCATCCTCGCGAGCCGAGTGCGCATCACCACCGAGCTCGCGCGCCTCAAGCTCCGCTACGCCGAGCCGCAGGGCAACTTCGTCTTCTTCGACACCGGCATGCCGCTCAAGCATTTCACCGAGCTCATGCGCGCGCGCAACATCCTGGTGGGACGCCGCTTCGCGCCCTATGAGAACTGGTGCCGCATCACCATCGGAACGGAGAGCGAGGTGGACGCGTTCCTCGCGGCGCTGCCGGCGGTCAGCGGGCGCGCCTAGCCGGGCAGGACGCCCGGATCCAGCGCTTCATACTAGTCGAGCATGAGGCTCATGCAGGTGAGGGCGGCTTCCGCCTTCTGCAGCTCGCTCACATCGAGCGCACGCGTGGTGACTCCCGCCTCCCGCAGGCGCTGCTCGGTGCGCGGGAACGCCGCGCTCATGAGCGTCACGTCCTGCACGGTGAGCGTGTTGGCCGCGAAGGCCTCGCCCGCGTCCACCTCGATGAGGGTGCGCGCGTCGAACGACCCACGCTCCACCCACGCCGGGTTCATGAGCAGTATGTCGGGCGGAACGAAGGTGCAGGCGCTCTTTAAATGCAGGCAGTCGCGCATGGCGACGCCCGCTACGCGGTAGCCGAACGGCGCAAGCGCAAGCCGCAGCTGCTCGATTCCGGTGGCGTTGCTGCGGCCCGAGAGCCCGACGTACAGGTAGCGGCCGATGCGCACCACATCGCCGCCCTCGAGAGTGCCGGGCGCCACGATGCGCCGCAGCGGGCGGTGCGGCGCGAGGCCGGCCGCAACGCTCTCGACCTCGCCACGGCGCGAGGCGGCGCCGGGCCGGGTGATGACCGCGACCTCGGGCAGCACTACCGCGGTGTCCTCGACGAACACGGCGTCGGCGTTCGCAGCAAGCGGCGCGAGCCATTCGATGCTGCAGCCGAGCGCACTCAGCTCGGCCGCGTAGTGGGCGTGCTGCGCCCGCGCGCGCTCGACGTCGATGGGCACGCGCTCGAGGAAGCTCAGCTCGCAGGCGGCGAGCCTCGGACTCACTTCACGCAGCAGGGCGATCATCGCGGCGCGAGCATAGCGCAACGGTCACCTGCGGACCTCCTTGCCCACGAGCCGCAGGCACTCGAGGAGCGCCGCGGCCGCCGGCGGCAGCGTGCCCGGTGCGCGCAGGATCGCGCCCACCGGGCTCTCGATCGACTTGAGCTTCACCGGCAGGATGGCGAGCAGTCGCTGCTCGACGTCATCGATTGCCACGTGATAGGGCATGACTCCGACGCAGTCGGACTTGCGCAGCAGCGCCCGGTTGGTGAGGATCGATACGGACTCGATCACGTTGCGCGGCAGCGGTGCGCCCGCCTCGAGGAACGCACGCTCGATCTGGCGCCGCAGGGCCGTCTCGGGCAGCGGCAGCAGCCACGCCTCGTTGGCGAGATCGCGCAGGGAAAGCCGCCGCTTGCGCGCGAGCGGATGAGCACGGCGCGTCACGACGCAGATCGGCTCGGCATAGAACTCCTCGTACACCAGTGAGCGGCTGCGGCCCTCTTCCGGCAGCCGGCCGAGCACCATGTCGAGATCGCCGACGAGGAGCGAAGGCATGAGGATGTCGTAGGTGCCGACCACGACGCTGATGGCGACGCCGGGGCGCTGCTTCTTCAGGAGCGCGATGGCGTCGGGAAGGATGCTGGCGGAAGCAGCCAGCAGCGTCCCCACCGTGACCCTGCCGCTGTAGCCGGCCCGCAGGCCTTCCAGCTCCTCCGCCGCATGCCGCAGCTGCGACAGCACGATCTTCGCATGGCGCGCAAAAATCTCCCCGTAAGGGGTCGGCTCGAGCCCGCGGTTGCTGCGCTCGAAGAGCCTGACCGCGAGCGTCGATTCCACGTCCTGCAGTGCCTTGGTGACGGTGGGCTGGGTGAGGCTCAGGCGCCTGGAAGCCTTGAGAATGCTGCGGCAGTCGTAGAGCTCGGCGATCAGCTCGAGGTGGCGCAGACGGAACTTACGCGTAATCCAGCGTTCGAGCCGGGTCGATGTCATGACCGCGAATCATAACGGTTCGACCGCCCGCAGCCGGCAAAAACCACGGCTTTTTGCCGGCGGTCGACGGAGTGATGTCCGCCGAAATCGCTTCCTGCGATTTCGGCCGATTTGACTAGACGCTCAGGCGGGCGCCGCTCCCGGCGTGCGCCGTCGGTGCGGTCTCGATACCGAAGAAAGCCGCGGCATTCGCGTGCAGGAGCTTGCCACGCGCACTGGCGGCGAGCGAGGGGTGTGAGCGCACCAGGCTGCCGACGTGCTGCTCGCCGAGCGGATCGGGATAGTCGGACCCGAGCATCACCCGGTCCTCGCCCATGGTGCGCACCAGGAACTCGAGCGCCTGCTCGCTGAACACCGCGCCATCGACCGAGAAGCGGTCGAGGTAGGACGAAGGCGGGTGCGGGCAGTCCTCGCGCACCAGGTCGCGGTTGCGCCAGGCGTTGTCGATCCGCCCGAGCAGGTAGGGAAAGCTGCCGCCGCCGTGCGCGAAACAGAGCCTGAGCGAGCGCGGCAGCCGCTCGAACGCCCCCGACAGGATCAGCCACAGGATCGACAGCTGCGTCTCCGCGGGCATGGACACGAGCCACGGCAGCTGGTACTTCGCCATGCGCTCCTGCGCCATCATGTCCCAGGGATGCACGAACACCGCCGCTCCCTCCTCGGCGCAGTGCCGCAGGAAGGCGAGAATGCCCTCGTCGTTCATCTCCCGCTCGCCGACGTGGTTGCCGATGTGCACGCCGATGTGACCGTCGTCCATCGCGCGGCTCAATTCACGGCAGGCCAGCTCGGTATCCTGCAGCGGCACCTGGCACAGCGACTTCAGCCGCCGCGGCGCATGCGCGCAGATCTCGAGCGCCGCATCGTTGAAGATGCGCGCACATTCGAGCGCCTGCGCGGCCGGGCGCTGGTAAGCGAACAGCAGCGGCGTGGCGCACATGATCTGCACGTCGACTGCATCGCGGTCCATGTGCTCGAGGCGCAGCCGCGCGTCCCAGCACGCCGCGCTCACGGGCCGGAACTCGCGCTCGCCCACCATGAGCATCGCCTTGCCGCCCGGGCCGTGCCGCATCCACGGCCAGTCGGGAGTACCGAAGCGCGCCGCGAGGTCCGGCCAGGTACGCGGCAGGAAGTGCGTATGGATGTCGATGCTCACGGCTCGTGCCTCCTCGAACGACGCTCAGGCGCCGCCGCGCGGCCGCCATGCGACCGCCTTGATCTCGATCAGCAGGTGCGGGTGCGGCAGAGCGGCCACCGCCACCGTGGTGCGCGCCGGCCCCTGGTAGCCGAAGAACTCGCCGTACACCTCGTTGTAGCCCTTGAAGTCGTCCATGCTGACGAGGAACGTGCTCACCTCGACCACGTCGGCGAGGCTCGCGCCGGCGGCGGCGAGGATGTCGCGGATGTTCTCGATGACGCTGCGGGTCTGCGCGCGGATGTCGAGCCGCGCTGCGCCGCCCTCAGCCGGCTCGGCGCCGGCGATCGAGTCGTCGGCGCGCCGCGCGCTGGTGCCGGATACGAAGATGAAGTCCCCGGCACGGCGAAAGTGCGGAAAGCTGCCGCGCGGCCGCGCCTTGCCTTCGAGCACGCCGCTGTCGGCAGCCGCCCTCACAGCTTCACGCAGATGTTCATCGGCTCGGAGAAGAAGCCGAGCGAATGCATGCCGCCCTCGCGCCCGATCCCGGAGAGCTTGGCGCCGCCGAACGGGGTGCGCAGGTCGCGCAGGTACCAGTCGTTCACCCAGGTGATGCCGACTTCCATCGCTCGTGCCACGCGGTGGGCACGCTGCAGGTTCGAGGTCCACACCGCCGCGCACAGCCCGTAGCGGGTGTCGTTCGCCAGGCGCACCGCCTCCTCCTCGGAATCGAACGGCGCTACGTGGCAGATGGGGCCGAAGATCTCCTCGCGCACGCAGCGCGCCTGCTCGCTCAAGCCCCGCACGATGGTCGGCTCGATGAATGCGCCCTGATCGCGCTCGTCCCCGAGGCGCGGCACCCCTCCCCCGCAGACGAACTCGCCGCCCTCCTCGCGCGCCAGGCGGTAGTAGGAGAGCACCTTGTCGCGGTGCGCGCGCGAGATGAGGGGACCTAAGTCCGCGCCCTCGTATGGGCCGCCGATCCTGAGCGCGCGGGCGCGGGTAGCAAGCGCCTCCACGAAGCGCTCGAAGCTCGCTCGCTCGACGTAGACACGCTCGGAGCACAGGCATACCTGCCCGCAGTTGGAGAACACCGAGCGCACGGTGCCGGCGACCGCGGCCTCGAAATCGGCGTCCGCGAACACCAGCGCGGCGTTCTTGCCGCCGAGCTCGAAGGACAGCGCCTTTACCGTCGGTGCGGCGCTTCTCATGATGGCCGCTCCGGTCGCGGTCTCCCCGGTGAAGGCGATGGCGGCGACGTCGGGGTGGCTGACCAGCGCCTCACCGGTCGAGGCGGGCCCGAAGCCGTGCAGCAGATTGAAGACGCCCGCGGGGATCCCCGCCTCCTCCATCACCTGCGCGAGCAGCACCGCGGTCGACGGCGTCTCCTCGGAAGGCTTGGCGACCACGGTGTTGCCGCACACCAGCGCCGGCGCCACCTTCCAGGTGAGGAGCAGGAACGGAAAGTTCCACGGAGCGATGGCGGCCACTACTCCGACCGGCTTGTGCACGGTGTAGTTGAGTGCGCCGCGGCCGTCGGCGGTGGCCATCTCGTAGCACTCGGAGGCGCGCGCCAGCGCGAGATCGGCGTACGCGCGGAAATTGGCGGCGCCGCGCGGGATGTCGAGCGACTTCGCCTGCGCGAGCATCTTGCCGGAATCGGCGATCTCGGCACTCACGAACTCATCGAAGCGCTGCTCGATCCGGTCGGCTACCTTGCGCAGCAGCGCGCAGCGCTCCTGCAGCGTGAGGCGGGCCCAGGGCCCGCGCAGCGCCGCGCGTGCCGCCTGCACGGCACGATCGACCAGGGCCGCGTCGGCCTCGGTGACGGTGGCGATGACCCGGCCATCGACCGGACTCACGTTGGGGAAGCTCTTCCCGGAGCGGACGAACTCTCCGGCGACGTAACAGGGCAGCTGCTGGCCCGCGAACGGATACTGCTCGGCTGGGGTGGGGCTGCGCATCTGGAGCGCGATTCTAGGGGCCGCCTGGTACTAAAGAATAATCGTTTTTTATCCCTTTGATATGCAATGTTTCTATAGCGACTGCGGCGCGCAAACGCCGCTCATCAGAATGTGTAGTCGACCCGCACCTGCACCGGCAGCGCCGTTTCGGCGTTGATGCCCTTGATCGAAGTACCGGTAACCACGATCTCCGGGAGCGGCGCACTGCCGCCGGACTCGGCCGAAGTTTGCGCCGCGGCAATGTCCGGTCGCATCGCCACCGCTAAGGCAAGGCCGACGGCGAGGGCAACAAAGACCCGGAGTGCGTTCATTGGTGTTTTCTCCCTGCGGCTGAGACCTGCTTCGGCTCAACCGGCTCGCAATTGTGGAGAAACCCAACGGCTTCGACGATCGGGCGCATAACACGCGCGTTCCCGATGTCGGCCATGTCCTACAACCGCCGGTCAGCAGGCGGCCGGAGTTCGGTCTAAGCCATTTACCGCGGAAACAACGCCCGCCGCCGCGCCAGGCTCGCTTCGCTCCAGACCTCGGCGCTCCTGTAGTACTGAGGTACTGCGCGAGCGCCGGCCGGGATCACCACCCAGGGCTGCTTCGACTCGGTGTAGATGTGAATGTCAGGGGGAAACGCGTCGGGATCATCGAGCGTGCCGACGCGCACGAACCGCAGCGCATCGCCGGCGCCGCCGTAATTGCTCCACACCGCAATGCGGCAAACCGGGCAACGGGCGATCTTCTGGCCCTTGCCGCTGTTGCTCGGCGTCAGCACCACTTCCGGAGATCCTTCGAGGAGCGTCACGCGGTCCGCCTCGAACAGGGCGTTGAGCGCGAACGCGGTCCCGGTCTCGCGCTGGCACCAGCGGCAGTGACAGCAATGCACGATGAGGGGCTTGCCGCGCACGGCAAAGCGCACGGCGCGGCAGGTGCAGCCTCCCGGGGTAAGCGATTCGTCCGAGGTGATCACTGTGGGAATCGGCGCCGGCCTTCGCCTGCCGGGAGCCGGCGCCGGTCCCTCATTTGCCGGCCGCGGAGCCCGGGCCCTTGAGGCAGGTGCTCATGAAGCTCTTGCGATCCGCGCCCTTCAGTCCCTTGGAGCTTGCCTCGGCGTTGCAGCTCTTCATCTTCTCCTGCTGGCTGTTCATCTTCGCCGGCGCCGCGGGCTGGTCGGACAGGCAGGTGCTCATGAAAGTCTTGCGAGCGGCGCCGTGCAATCCCTGCGAGGCCGCGTCCTTGTTGCAGCTCTTCATCTTCTCCTGCTGGCTGTTGGCAGGCTTGGCCGCCGTGCCCGTGCTCGCCGCCTGGGCGAAGACCGCCGGACCGGCCAGAATCGCGAGCGCCGCCCCCACCAACGCCACCAAGCAAGTTGTACGTTTCATGTGTCGATCCCTTTCGGATGGAAAATTGATAGCGGCCGTATCCTATCCCCAGACGGCGCGCTACTCCATGTCCGGATACGGTCCCTTGCCGCCCTCGGCGATGAACCGGTCGATGCGCGCCGTCAGCACCGGCAGCGGCACCGAGCCGAGCTCGAGCACCGCGTCGTGAAAGGCGCAGATGTTGAAACGCTCCCCCAGTGCGCGCTCGGCGCGCGCGCGCCCCTCGAGAAGGGCGCGCTCGCCGAGATAGTACGACAGCGCCTGTCCCGGCCAGGCGATGTAGCGGTCCACCTCGGTGCCGATCTCGCGCTCGGGGAGCGCGGTGTACTTGCGCAGGTAATCCATCGCCTGCTCGCGCGTCCAGCCCTCGGCATGCACTCCGGTGTCGACCACCAGCCGTGCCGCGCGCCAGATCTGGTAGCCGAGCATCCCGAAGCGCTCGTAGTGCGTCTCATACATGCCCATCTCCTCGCCGAGCTTCTCGCAGTAGAGCGCCCAGCCCTCGCCGTAGGCGGAGATGTAGCTGTTGCGGCGAAACTCGGGCTGACCCTTGTGCTCCATCGCGATCGGGATCTGAAACGCGTGCCCTGGCGCCGACTCGTGCAGCGTGAGGGCCGCGAGGTTGTAGAGCGGGCGGCTCGGCAGATCGTAGGTATTGAGGAGATACACACCCGGCCCGCCCCGGCCCGCGGTGTAGAACGGCGCGAGGTCGTCGGGCACCGGCTTGATCGCAAAGCGCGCCCGCGGCAGGTAGCCGAACCAGGGTCGAGGCCTTGCCGTCGAATACCTTGGCGATCCACGCCGCGCGCATGAGAAGCTCCTGCGGCGTCTTCGCGTAGAAGCGCGGATCGGTGCGCAGGAAGCCCAGGAACTGCGGGAAGTCGCCCGTGAAGCCGGTGGCATGCATCTCCTCGAGCATCGCCGCGTGCAGCCGCTCGACCTCCCGGACCCCGAGCTCGTGAATGGCCGCAGGATCCATGTCGAGCGTGGTGAACTCGCGGATCTTGGCGCGGTAGTAGCTCTCGCCGTCGGGGAGCGCCTCGGCCGCGAGCGTGGTGCGCGCCCCGGGCAGGTACTCGCCGCGCATGAACTCGAGGAGCCTGACGTACGCCGGCTGCACCGCCTCGCGGATGGCCGCGACCGCCGCAGCGCGCAGCGCCGCCTGCTTCTCTGCGCCGATGCCCGGCATCTCCCGAAAAGGTGTGTAGTAGAGGCTCCCCTCCGGGGTCGCGTTCGTGACCGCCGTGATCGAGGCATCGCGCCCCGCGAGCGTGACGCGTGGCGGCGTGAAGCCGCGCTTCAGGCCCGCGCGCATCTCCTCCTCCTGCTCGGCGAAGTAGCGCGGGATGTCGCGCATCTGCGCGATCCAGTGCTCGTAGTCGGTCAGCGTCCGAAACGGCCGCCGTGCGCTGTAGCCGAAGTCGGTCCAGAAGCTCGAGTCGGAGTTGGCCGGCATCTCGAAGTCGCGGAAGCGCTGATCGTCGATCAGCACCTGAAGCTGCGCGCGGTAGATGTCGTAGTTCAGCTGCTCGCCGGCGGAGAGATCCGCGCGCGCCAGGGCATTCACCCGGCGCAGCGTGCGCTCCCAGTACTCGCGCCGCTGCTCCTGCGAGGCCGGATCGACCTTCGGCAGGTGGTCGGCGAGCGGCTTATTGCCGTCCTCGCCGCCCGGCAGCTGCTCCCTGCGCCAGCGCCACTCGGCCTCGTAGATGCCACGGAAGCGCTCGTCCGCGAACTGCTGGCGGGCCTCGCGCGAGCAGCCGCCCGCGAGCACGGCGGGCAGCGCAAGCAGCAGCAGCGTCGCGGCGCGGGCCGGGAGCTCGGGCATGGGTTACCTTTCGCGCTCCTCTCTTCGGGGTGCGACAGCATACTGCATGCTGTTGCACGCGCCCCGCGCCCCAAGGTACAAGAGCGCACGCTATGTGGAGATCGATTGCCGCCGTCAGCGTCGGATCGAGCCTCGGGGCGCTGCTGCGCTGGTGGCTGGGCGCGCGTTTGAACGCGCATTTCCCGCCCATTCCGCCGGGCACCCTCGCGGCCAACCTCATCGGCGGCTACGTGGTCGGGGTGGCGGTGGCGTTCTTCGCGACCTACACGGCGGTCGCGCCGGAGTGGCGACTGCTCGTGATCACGGGTTTCTGCGGCGGACTCACCACCTTCTCGACCTTCTCCGCCGAGCTCGTGACGCTCCTGCAGCAGGGCCGCGCCACCTGGGCGCTGGCCGCCGCGGCTGCGCATCTCGGCGGCTCGCTTCTCATGACGATCGCCGGCATCGGTACGGTGGTGTGGGCGAGGAGCTAGCGTCAGCGCCGGGGGCAGCAGCGATGCAGGGATCGTTTCTCAGGTTCTACGTGCACGAGGGGCAGCGTTATGGCGGCCGGCCGGTGTGGGAGTGGCTGCTCGAG
>DAHUXE010000025.1 GCA_027307325.1 Gammaproteobacteria bacterium
TGGGCGGGGCTCTGTTCTTCAGCGGCATGTGGATCATGGCCTACAACGTCTGGATGACGATCCGCGGCGAGAAGCCCGTCCCGGTCCCGGTGCCGGCTCCGGCGGATGAGCCGCTACCGGCCGCCGCCGTCGCCGCCACGGGAGCGCGCTCATGAATCACGACGTCGTCGAGAGGAAGCTCGGCCTGCTCATCGTGCTCATCGTGCTGGTGATCAGCGTGGGCGGCTTCGTCGAGGTGATCCCGCTGGCGACCAGTGCCGCCGCTAAACAGGGTGCGGTCCACATCACTCCGCGCACGCCCCTCGAGCAGGCCGGCTTCGACGTGTACGAGCGCGAGGGCTGCTACCTGTGCCACTCGCAGCAGATCCGCCCCTTCCGCAGCGAGACCGAGCGCTACGGACCGTACTCGGTGGCCGCGGAGTCCCAGTACGACCACCCGTTCCAGTGGGGCTCCAAGCGCACCGGCCCGGACCTGGCGCGCGTCGGCGGCCGTTACAGCGACGAGTGGCACCGGCTGCACCTGCGCAACCCGCGTGACGTCGTTCCGGAGTCCAACATGCCCGGCTTCCCGTGGCTGGCGCGGAACAAGATCGACGGCGAGCTGCTGCAGCGCAAGCTGCGCGTGCTGCGCTTCCTCGGCACCCCCTACTCGGATGCCGACATTGCCGCGGCTCCGGCGGCGGTGCAGGACAAGACCGAGCTCGACGCCCTCATCGCCTACCTGCAATCGCTCGGCCTGGCGCGGCCGCGCGGCTGACCGGGGAGCTTCCCTCATGCACCTCGATCCGGACGTCCTGAGCAGCGTGGTCACCGTCGTGTGGTTCCTCTCCTTCATCGCGCTGTGCGTGTGGGCCTGGAGCGGACGGCGGCGCAGGGATTTCGACGCGGCGGCCCGACTGCCGCTCGAGGAGCTCAACGAGCGCGCCGCCGCGCGACCCGAAGGAGATCGCTGATGTCACCCCTGATGACGACGATCGTGGCGGTCGTCACCATCCTCAACGTGCTGGCGTGCGCCTGGCTCATCTGGTGGACGGCGCTCCGCCGGCCCGGCGAAGTCGCCGCGGGCGAGGTCAAGGAGCATGTGTGGGACGGCGATCTGCGCGAGCGCAACAACCCGATGCCGCGCTGGTGGCTGATCCTGTTCTTCCTCACGATCATCTTTGGTCTCGTCTATCTGCTGCTGTACCCCGGCGTGATCCGTGGCACGCTCGGCTGGTCGGAGGAGCGCGAGTACCGCGAGGAGATGCAGCGCGCGCAGCGCCAGTACGCGCCGATCTACGCCGCGTTCGCGGCTCGCAGCGTCGTCGAGCTCGCCAGCGATCCGAAGGCCGTCGCCCTGGGCAGGAGTCTGTTCGCCAACACCTGCATCAACTGCCATGGCTCGGATGCGCGCGGGGCTCCTGGCTTCCCCGACCTCACCGACAACGACTGGCTCTATGGCGGCACGCCGGACGACATCGTCAGGTCGATCACTTACGGCCGCGAAGGGGTGATGCCGCCGCTCGGGCCCGCGCTTGGGCCACAGGGGGTCGAGGAGGTCGTTACCTACGTCGAGAGCCTGAGCGGACGCCCGGAGCCTGCCGACAAGGTGGCGGCGGGCAAGGCACGCTTCGTGCTGTGCGCGGCCTGCCACGGGCCCGATGGCAAGGGCAACACGGCGATCGGCTCGAAGAACCTGACCAACGACATTTGGCTCTACGGGGGCTCCGATGCGACGCTGCGCCAGACGGTGACCGAAGGCCGCCACGGCAAGATGCCGTCGCATCAGTGGCTGGGCGACGACAAGATCCACCTGCTCGCCGCCTACGTCTACAGCATGTCGCATCCGCAGCAGGCTCCATGAGCACGAACCCGCAGCAGTCCGTCGAGCCCGGTCGGCGCCGCTGGGGCGTCGATGTGGGGCTCGTGCTGTGGCCGTCCTTCCTCGCCTCCTGTGCCGGGAGTCTGCTGTTCTTCGCGGCGGTCGACCCGGCGCTGTTGCGCGATGCCGGCCCGCGACTGTTCGCCGGCCTCGACCGCGAGGCCGGCTATGCCCTGGGGTTCATCTTCTTCTGGGTAATCGGCGCCCTCGCGAGCGCACTCAGCATCTATCTGATCCGCACCGAGCGGCCGGCACGGCGCACGGTCGGGCCTGAGCCGCCATGACCTCCCCGCGCCTGAGGCTGGTGCCGAAGCCGTCCGAGCCGGCCCCGTTCTATGCCGCGGCCGAGAAGATCTACCCGCGCGAGATCAGCGGCCGCTTCTCCCGACTGCGTGAGATCGCCGTGGTCGTCCTGCTCGGGCTCTTCTACGGCGTCGCGTGGCTCGACTTCGACGGCCACCAGGCGCTGCTCTTCGACCTGCCGGCCCGCAAGTTTCATATCTTCGCGCTGACCTTGTGGCCGCAGGATTTCCTCTATCTGACGCTGCTGCTGATCATCGCGGCCCTCTCGCTGTTCTTCTTCACCGCGCTCGCCGGACGGCTGTGGTGCGGCTACGCCTGTCCGCAGACGGTCTGGACGGAGCTGTTCGTGTGGATCGAGCAGTGGACCGAGGGCAAGCGTGCGCGCCGCATGAAGCTCGATCGCGGACCCTGGACCGCGCAGAAGCTGCTGCGCAAGACCGCCAAGCAGATCCTGTGGGTGACACTCGCGGCCTGGACCGGCTTTACGTTCGTCGGCTACTTCACTCCGATCCGCACGCTCGGCGCCGGAATCGCCGACCTGTCGCTCGGTCCCTGGTCGACCTTCTGGGTCTTTCTCTACGGCCTCGCCACCTATGGGAACGCGGGGTACCTGCGCGAGCAGGTCTGCAAGTACATGTGTCCCTACGCGCGCTTTCAGAGCGCCATGTTCGACAAGGACACGCTGATCATCTCCTACGACGAGGCGCGCGGGGAGCCCCGCGGGCCGCGGCGGCGCGGCACCGAGGCACGGGCGGCGGGTCTCGGTGACTGTATCGACTGCACCCTGTGCGTGCAGGTCTGTCCCACCGGTATCGACATCCGCCATGGACTCCAGTACGACTGCATCGCCTGCGGCGCCTGCATCGACGCCTGCGATCAGGTGATGGACAAGATGGGCAGCCCCCGCGGCCTGATTCGCTACACCACCGAGCACGCGCTGCATGCGCGGGCGACGCATGTCGTGCGTCCGCGCATGCTGGTCTACGCCGCGCTGCTCACGCTCGCGGGCGGCGTGCTGCTCTACTCGCTGTTCACGCGCACGCCGCTGATTCTGGATGTCATCCGTGACCGCAACGCGCTCTACCGCGAGGTGCATGGCGAGCGCATCGAGAACGCCTACACGCTCAAGATCATCAATCTCGACGACAAGCCCCATGCTTACCGGCTGGCGCCGAGCGGAATGGCGGGACTCGAGCTGACCGCTCCGGTCGAACCGATCACGGTGCCGTCCGGCAGCGTCAGCAACATTCCCGCGCGTCTGGCGGCGCCCGAGGCCGTTGCCGCGGGAGTTCACCGCATAGCGTTGACGCTCACCGCGGTCGATGCCCCCCGCATCGAGGTGTACGAGAAGACCCGCTTCATAGGACCCTCGCCATGAGTACCCAAACCGACAGCGCTCCCTGGTATCGGCACTTCTGGCCGTGGTTCATCATCGCGCTGCTCAGCAGTGCCGTGGCCGGCAGCTTCGTCAGCCTGTACTTTGCTCTGCACACGCCGGACGTGGTGCTGGAGCATTCCGACGCCTCGGACTAGGAGCGCGCGGTGGACCTCGGCCCCGGCGCGAGCCGTTGCTTCCACTGCGGCGGCCCCCTGCCCGCCACGGCGCGCTTCCTGGTGCGGGTCGACGCCCTCCCCCGCGCTGTCTGCTGCGCCGGCTGCGAGGCGGCCGCCACTCTCATCCTGTCGCAGGGTCTCGGACGCTTCTACGAGTTCCGCGAGCCGCCGACCGCGCCGCCGGCGGGCGGCGCGCGCAACTGGTCGGCGTTCGACCGGGAGGCGGCGCTGCGCCGCTACACTCATGAATGCGCGGGCGGCGAACGCGAGCTGAGCCTGCAGATCGAGGGCCTGCACTGCGCGGCCTGCGCCTGGCTCATCGAGACGAGCCTGCGGCGCACCGCGGGCGTCCGGCAGATACACGTCAACGCCAGCACGGCGCGCGCCGAGCTGCGCTTCGACCCGCACACCACCCCGCTGAGTGGCCTGCTCGCGAGAATCGATGCGCTCGGATTCGCGCCGCTCCCCCTGTCCTTCGTCGGCGACGCCGCCGAGGGAACCACCGAGCGCCGTGCCGCGCTCAAGCGCTTAGGCGTGGCGGGCCTCGGCATGATGACGGTCACGACCTACGCCGTGTCGCTGTACGCCGGAGTCATGCAGGGCATCGCCCCGGACCTCGAGCAGTTCCTGCGCTTCGTCAGCCTCCTGGTCGCGACGCCGGTGGTGCTCTATGCCGCGCAGCCGTTCTTCGTCTCGGCGTGGCGCAGCCTCCTCGCCCTGAGGCCCGGCATGGATGTGCCGGTAGCGCTCTCCATCGGCGCGGCTTATCTCTGGAGCGTCGTCGCGACGCTGCGCGGGCGCGGCGCGGTGTACTTCGATTCGGTCGTCATGTTCACCTTCTTCCTGCTGCTCGGCCGCTACGTGGAGATGTCATTGCGGCACCGCGCGGGACTGCAGCACGACGCGCTCGCGCGCCTGCTGCCCGCGAGCTCGCTGCGCCTCACGGGAGGCAAGGCCGAGCGCGTCACGCCCGATGAGCTTTCGGCCGGCGACCGGGTGCGCGTGCTGCCCGCGGAGCGCGTGCCGGCGGACGGCCGCATCGAGTGCGGCAGCACCGAGGTGGACGAATCGCTGCTCACGGGCGAATCGGCGCCGCGCGTACGCCGAGCCGGGGACGAGCTCACCGCCGGCACGCTCAACCTCACCGGCGTCGTCGAGATGACGGTGACGCGCGTCGGCCAGGACTCGACGCTGGCGGCGGTATCGCGGCTTCTCGAGCGCGCCAGAAGCTCGCGACCCGCCGTGGCGGACCTCGCCGACCGCGTCGCCGCCTGGTTCGTCACCGCCGTGCTGCTGCTCGCCGCGGGCGTCGCGCTCTACTGGGCTCATGCGGATGCCACGCGCGCCTTCGCCACGGTGCTCGCGGTTCTGGTCGTCACCTGCCCCTGCGCGCTGTCGCTCGCGACCCCGGCGGCGCTCGCCGCCGCCACCACGCGCCTGGCGCGTGCCGGTGTGCTGGTGACGCGCGGCCGCGCGCTCGAGCGCCTGGCGTCCGCAGACCGTATCGTCTTCGACAAGACCGGTACCCTGACGCGCGGCGAGCCGCGCCTCGAGAGTGTCGTCACGCTCGAGCCGCGTCTGACGGCTGCACAGTGCTTAGGTGTGGCAGCGGCTCTCGAAGGCCATTCGAGCCACCCTCTGGCGCGCGCGTTCGCGCATCTGACACCGGCGGCGGATGCGAGGGAGGTGAAGTCCGTCGCCGGCTGCGGGATCGAGGGGCTGATCGGGGGGCGGCGCTACCGGATCGGGCGGCTCGAGTTCGTGCGGGAGGGCTGGAGCGGCGCGCCGTCGGCGTTCGCCCACGATCCCGACCGCACGAGCGTCGTGCTGGGCGATCCTTCAGGACCGCTCGCCGTGTTCCACCTCACCGACGCCCTGCGCAGCGATGCGCGTGACACCATCGAGCGGCTCGCCGGCCTCGGCCTCGTCGCCGGCATCGCGAGCGGCGACCGCGAGGGGCCGGTCGCGGCCGCGGTGCGTCAACTGGGAAACATCACCGCCAGCGCGAATCTCGCCGCCGACGGCAAGCTGGCCCTGGTGCGGTCGCTGCGCACCCGGGGCCACCGGGTGGTGATGGTCGGCGACGGCGTGAACGATGCGCCGGTACTCGCCGCCGCGGACGTCTCGGTCGCCATCGCCGGCGGGACGGAGCTCGCCAAGGTGAGCGCCGACCTGGTGCTGATGGGCGAGGGACTCGGGGGGCTGACCTGCGCCGTCGAGACCTCGAAACGCCTGCTGCGGATCATCCGCCAGAATCTCACCTGGGCGGTGCTCTACAACCTGACCGCGGTGCCGCTTGCGGCGAGCGGACTCGTCGAGCCGTGGATGGCGGTGCTCGGCATGTCCGGCAGCTCGCTGCTCGTGGTGGTAAACGCCATGCGCCTGCTCGGGCGCCCGGCGACTCGCTCCGCGGCGCAGCCACCGCCGCTCGAGCGGGCGGTGCACGCATGAGCGTCGTCTACCTGCTGATCCCGCTCGGCCTGGGGCTGCTGGCGCTCTCGGTCTGGGCCTACTTCTGGGCGGTGCGCTCCGGACAGTTCGACGATCTCGACTCGCCCGGCGTGCAGATCCTCCTCGACGACGATCGCGCGCCGCCGCCGGCGGCGCCGGACTGCCGCGATGCATGAGCTGACGCTGCTCGCGGCGTTGCTCGCGGGCGTGCTCGGCAGCGTGCATTGCACGGCCATGTGCGGCGGTATCGCCGCGGCGCTCGGCGCCGGCCCAGGCGGCGCGCGCCGCAACCGGCAGCTGCTCCTTTATCACCTCGGACGCATTGCAAGCTATGGGACCGCGGGAGCCATCGCCGGAGCGCTCGGCGCCGCCGCGGGCTACGCCCTGGCGATCTCGCGCTGGAGCGAGATCTTGCGCCTGGCGACGGCGGCGGTGATCGTCGTGATCGGTCTCGACATCGCCTTGAGCGGCACCTCGCGCGCTCGCTGGCTGCGGCTGCCGGAACGATGGGGCGCGCGCCTGTGGCGGCGCGTGGCTCCGCACTCGCGCCTGCAGCTGCCCGCCGCGCCCGGCGCGCGCGCACTCGCCCTCGGCCTCCTGTGGGGCTGGTTGCCGTGCGGGCTCGTGTACTCGGTGCTGCTCGCGGCGGCGGTCGCCGGCGGTGCCGCGAGCGGCGCCGCCGTCATGATCGCCTTCGGACTCGGCACGGCGCCCGCGATGGCGGGCCTGAGTTACCTCGGCGCGCGGCTGCCGCGGCCGGGCGGATCGCTGGCACGCCTGCTGGGCGCTGTGCTGGTGGCCTGTGGCCTGTGGACGGCAGCGATGCCGATCGCCGCACTGAGCGGCGCAGGCGAGCACCACCACGCGGCGGCGGCGGCTCGGGATCCCGGCAGGCTGCGCTGAGGCGGCCGGCGCGAACGCTTCAGAGCTTGGGTCGGAGCGTCGCCTTCGCGAGCGCGTCGAGTTGCTCGACCGCGGCGCGCGTGACGCCGAAGATCTGACGGCGACGCCGCCCGAGGGCGACCCAGGCTTCGAGCGTGGCGATGCCTTCGGAGCGCAGACGCTCGAGCAGCGACAGGGGCAGGTCAGCGGGTAATGTGTGCGACATAGTGCCGAAGATTTAAGAAACCGCGGCATTTGCCAAGCGCGAGTTAACATTAGAGCGCGGCGACTCGTCATTCCTTGACGGGCTTCGCAGCGGGAAGTGGACGCAGGTCACGCTCGTCGCCTGCCGGCGGCCCGCCCCTCTTTGGTGCGCTTCACCGCTGCCGTGCTCCGCAAACGCACCGGCGCCGTCGAGCGTGCGGCCGTGGGCGGCAGTTAGCCAACATCCTCACCGGGCGGTGGCCTGGCATGGCGGTTGCACTGCCTGCGCCATGACGAGCTATCACGGCTGGATGTTTCAGGCGCAGCGCCGCTGCGCGCCGCGGCCGCGGCCGACCGCGCTGATCCGCGATGCGCTCGAGGAGGACCTCGGGGCGATCGAGCGCATCTACGCCCACCACGTGCGCCACGGGCTCGCCTCGTTCGAGGAGGTTCCGCCGACGATCGATGAGTTGCGGGCGCGCCGCGCGGCGGTCCTCGACTCCGGCCTCCCCTATCTCGCCGCGGAGCTCGACGGCGAGGTCGTGGGTTACGCCTACGCCGGCGCCTACCGGCCGCGTCCCGCCTACCGCTACACCATCGAGGACTCGGTGTATGTGGAGGAAGGCCTGCGCGGCCTGGGTCTCGGCGGCGCGTTGCTCGCGACGCTTATCGAGCGCTGCGAAGCCGGCCCGTGGCGGCAGATGCTCGCCGTCATCGGCGATAGCGCCAACGCCGGCTCCATCGCACTGCATCGCCGCCTGGGATTTCGCTACGTCGGTAACTTCGAATCGGTCGGCTTCAAGCTCGGGCGCTGGGTGGATACCGTGCTGATGCAGCGCGCACTCGGTCGCGAAAGCGGAGTACGATCACCGGAATGAGCACCCGGCCAACCTCGATCAGACGCGATCCCGGCTATACCGGGCTCACCGACGCCGTCGGCACCCTGCCCTCGCAGTGGTACTTCGATCCCACGCACCACCGCCACGAGTTGAGCCGCATCTGGTACCGCCACTGGATCTATGCATGCCGCTCGGCCGACATCGCGAGCCCGCGCAGCTTCCACACGCTCGAGGTCGGCGATCAGTCGATCCTGCTGGTGCGCGGCGACGACGGCAGCGCGCGCGCCTTCCATAACACCTGCCGGCACCGGGGCGCGAGGCTCTGCCGCGAGCGCGCCGGCCGTTTGCCCGCCGCGGGCATCGTCTGTCCGTATCACGCCTGGAGATACAACCTCAAGGGCGAGCTGGTGCAGACCTCCTCCAGGGCGCACGCCGAGGGCTTCGAGCTGCGGGATTTTCCGCTCTACGGTCTGCCGGTCACCGAGTGGAACGGCTTCCTGTTCACGGCGCTCAGCGCGAGCCCGCCGCCCTTCGATGCGAGCTTCGATCTGCCGCTCGACCGCCTCGACGACTGGCGGCTCGCCGACCTCGTCGTCGGGCATCGCCTGACGAAGACTATCCAGTGCAACTGGAAGGTGTTCTGGGAGAACTACAACGAGTGCCTCCACTGCCCGGGCGTGCACCCGCGCCTCGCTCAGCTGGTGCCGATCTACGGCCGGGCGCTCCTCGAGCGGCGCGACGATCCGGCCTGGCAGGACCACGCCGCCGACGATGATCCGAGGTACGGCGGCGGGTTGCGCACCGGGGCCGAGTCCTGGTCCATGGACGGCAAGCCCGCCGGCGTGCCGTTTCCCGGGGTCAGCGCCGCGGACCGCACGGCCGGCCATCTCTACATGACGTCGGTGCCGTCGGTGTTCATCGTGGCCCACGTGGACTACGTGCGCGTGGTGCGGCTGCTGCCCCTGGGACCTGAGCAGACCGCGATGAGCATCGAGTTCCTGTTCCTGCCGCAGACCCTCGCCGATCCGCAGTGCGACATCATGAAGGCCGTCGAGTTCACCGACATCGTGATGAGCGAGGACGCCGCGATCTGCGAGGTCAACCAGCGTGGCCTGCACGCCCTGCCGCACGCCGCCGGCGTGCTCATGCCCGAGGAGTACGCGATCCGACAGTTCCAGGACTGGGTGAGGGCGGAGCTCGCGCGGCCGTAGCGCGTTGCGCGCCCGTCCGGCACTGCTCGCGTGCCTGGTGCTGCTCGCCGCAGCCCTCGGCGGGTGCGGAGCTCGCGCGCCGGCCGGCAAGGCCGCCGCCGAGGAGGCCGTCCTGCATGTTTATAACTGGGACGACTACATCGCTCCCGACACCGTCGCGCAATTCGAGCGCGCGACCGGCATCAAGGTGGTCTACGACGTCTTCGATTCCAACGAGACGCTCGAGTCGAAACTCATGGTCGGGGACTCGGGCTACGACCTGGTGAGCACCACCATGGCCTGGTACGCGCGCCAGATCCGCGCCGGGCTCTACCAGCCGCTCGACCGCACGCAGCTCCCCAACTGGAAGAATCTCGACCCGGCAGTGCTCGCCATCCAGGCGCAGGCCGATCCCGGCAACCGCTACGCGGCGCCGTACCTGCACGCCATGAACGGCTTCGCCTACAACGCCGACCTGGTGCGCGCGCGCCTCGGGGATGCACCGGTCGACAGCCTCGACCTGCTGTTCAGACCTGAGGTCATCGCGCGCCTGGCCGACTGCGGGGTGAGCTTTCTCGACTCACCCGACGACGTGCTCGGGCTCGCACTCAAATATCTCAGGCTCGATCCCAACTCGCATCGGCCCGAGGACCTCAAGGCCGCCGAGCAGCTGGTGCTCGGCGTGCGCCCCTACATCCGCGTCTTCGACTCGAACGACTACGTGTATCAGCTCGCCTCGGGCGAGCTGTGTGTCGCGATGGGCTGGTCGAGCGACTACTCGCTCGCCATGCTGCGCGCGCACGCCGCCGGTCTCGACCTGCACCTGAAGTTCACTCTGCCGCAGGAAGGCTCGAACATCACCTACAACGCCTTCCTCATCCCGGCCGGCGCGCCGCATCCGCACGCCGCACACCGCTTCATCAACTTCCTGCTCGACGCGCAGGTGATCGCCGCCATCACCAACTATACGCACTATGGCAACGACAACCTCGCCGCGCGGCCGCTGGTGCACGCGGAGATCCTCGGCGACCCGGCGATCTATCCGCCGCCCGCGGTACGCGCCCGCCTGTTCCTGCCGGCCGAGTTCGACGTGAGCTACCAGCGCCTGAAGACCCGCACCTGGACGCGGATCAAGAACGGCCTCTAGGATAGCCGCGTGCACGCCACCGCCCCCGATGCATCCCCTGAGCCGCGCCCCGGCGATCCGGCCACGGGCGATCCGGCCGGGAGCGCCGCGCGGCGCCGCGAGGTGGCGCGCGCCCTCGCCGCGCTCCTGCCCGCCGACTGCCTGCTGAGCCGCGAGGAAGAGCTGCGGCCCTACGAGTGCGACGGCCTCGCGGCCTATCGCCAGCAGCCGCTGCTGGTGGCGTTGCCGCGCACCGAAGCCCAAGTGTGCGCCGTGGTGCGCGCCTGTCACCAGCTCGGCGTGCCGCTCGTGGCGCGCGGCGCCGGCACCGGGCTTTCGGGAGGCGCGATGCCGCACGCCGCAGGCGTGCTGCTGTCGCTCGCGCGCTTCGACCGCATTCTCGACATCGACCCGCTGGCACGCACCGCGCGCGTCCAGCCGGGGGTGCGCAATCTCGCGGTCTCCGAGGCGGCCGCGCCCTTCGGCCTCTACTACGCGCCCGATCCCTCCTCCCAGCTCGCCTGCACCATCGGCGGCAACGTGGCGGAGAACTCCGGCGGCGTGCATTGCCTCAAGTACGGTCTCACCGTGCACAACGTGCTCGCCGTTCGCGGCTGCACCGTCGAAGGCGAGATCATCGAGCTCGGGGGCGCGGCCCTCGACGCCCCGGGCCTCGATCTGCTCGCGATCATCCTCGGGTCCGAGGGACTGCTGCTCATCGTGACCGAAGTGCTGCTGAAGCTCGTTCCAAGACCTGAGCGCGCCCAGGTCGTCATGGCCTCCTTCGACGACGTCGGCAAGGCGGGCGAGGGCGTCGCGGCGATCATCGCCGCCGGCATCATCCCCGCGGGCCTCGAGATGATGGACCGCCAGGCGACCGCCGCCGTCGAGCCCTTCGTGAAGGCGGGCTATGACTTAAGCGCCGCGGCAATCCTGCTCGCGGAATCCGACGGCACGGCCGATGAGGTCGCGGAGGAAGTGGCGGCGCTCGAGTCCGTGCTGCGCGCCGCGGGCGCCACGGCGATCTCGGTATCACGCTCGGAGGCCGAGCGGCTGCGCTTCTGGTCCGGGAGAAAGAACGCCTTCCCCGCCGCCGGGCGGCTCTCGCCCGATTACTACTGCATGGACGGCACCATCCCCCGCAAGGCGCTCGGGGCGGTGCTGCGCGCCATCGAGGCGATGGAGCAGAAGTACGGCCTGAAGTGCCTCAACGTGTTCCACGCGGGCGACGGCAATCTCCATCCCCTCATCCTGTTCGACGCCAACCGGGAAGGTGAGTGGCAGCGCGCCGAGGCCTTCGGCATCGAGATCCTCGAGCTGTGCGTGCGTCTCGGCGGCACCATCACCGGTGAGCACGGCGTCGGGGTCGAGAAGCTGAATCCCATGTGCGTGCAGTTCTCGCCGGCCGAGCGTGCCGCGTTCTTTGCGGTCAAGGCGGCGTTCGATCCGCCCGGGCTCCTGAATCCCGGCAAGGCGATTCCGACGCTGGCGCGCTGCGCCGAGTACGGCCGCGAGCACATCCGCCGCGGCGCAGTGCCGCACCCCGAGCTGCCGAGGTTTTAGCAGCATGGAGGGGGCACTCGCTGCGCTGCGCACCGCCGTGATGGAGGCCCATCGCGCCCGGAGGCCCCTGCTCCTGTGCGGGGCCGGCACCAAGGATTTTTACGGCGAGAGCCGCGCGGGAGCGCCGCTCGATCTCCCCGGCTACCGCGGGGTGGTGGACTACGAGCCCTCCGAGCTCGTGCTCACGGCACGCTGCGGCACGCCGCTGTCGGAGATCGAGGCGCTGCTCACGGCCGAGCGGCAGTTCCTCGCCTTCGAGCCGCCGCCGCTCGGCGGCGACCCGACCATCGGCGGCGCGATCTCGGCAGGACTCTCGGGGCCGCGTCGTGCGCACGCCGGGGCGGCGCGCGACTTCGTGCTCGGCGCCGTGCTCCTCGGTGTGGACGGCGAGGTGCTGCGTTTCGGCGGCAGGGTCATGAAGAATGTCGCGGGGTTCGACGTATCGCGGCTGCTGTGCGGATCGCTGGGAATCCTCGGGCCGATCCTCGAGGTGTCGCTCAAGGTGCTGCCCCTGCCGCGCGAGGAGCAGACGCTGCGTTTCGAGCTCGGCGAGGCCGAGGCGCTCGCGGCCTTCAATCGCTGGGCGGGACAGCCGCTGCCGGTGTCCGCCACGGCGTGGTGGGCGGGCGCGGCTTACCTGCGCCTCTCGGGCGCGGCGCCGGCGCTGCGCGCGGCGCGTACCAGGCTCGGCGGCGAGACGCTCGAGCCGGCGGCGGCGGCCGCGTGGTGGCGGGACCTGCGCAGCCAGCGGCACGAGCTGTTCGGCGCCGTGCGCAATCTCTGGCGGCTGTCGGTGCCCTGCGGCAGCGCGCCGCTCGCGCTCGAGGGAGCGCGGCTCAGCGAGTGGGGAGGCGCCCTGCGCTGGTGCGCGACCGAGCTGCCGGCAGCCGAGGTGCGTCGCATCGCAACCGCCGCGGGGGGCACGGCGATGCACTGGCGCGGCGGCACCGCCGGCAGCCGCTTCCATCCGCTCACCCCCGCGGTGCTCGCGATTCACCGGCGCCTGAAACAGCGCTTCGATCCGCACGGCATCTTCAATCAGGGCCGCCTGGTCGCGGAGCTCTGAGCGATGGAAACCCGCCTCGCGGCAGCGTTCCAGGGCACCGCGCACGGCGCGGCCGCCGAGGCGATCCTGCGCGCCTGCGTGCACTGCGGCTTCTGCAATGCGACCTGCCCCACCTACCGGCTGCTCGGCGACGAGCTCGACGGCCCGCGCGGCCGCATCTACCAGATCAAGCAGGTGCTCGAGGGCGCGCCGGCGACGCCCGTGACGCAGCTGCATCTCGACCGCTGCCTCACCTGCCGCAACTGCGAGACCACCTGCCCTTCGGGCGTCGAGTACGGACGGCTCCTCGACATCGGGCGCGCCGCCGTCGACGCACAGGTGCGCCGCCCCGCCTCGACGCGCGCGCTCCACTGGCTGCTGCGCGAGGGACTCTCGCGGCGCCGGCTGTTCGGCAGCGCGCTGCGCCTCGGCCGCTCGCTCCGCTGGCTGTTGCCGCCGACGCTGCGTGCCGCGCTCCGTCCCGCCCGTCCCGCCGGCGCGTGGCCGCGGAACGCCCATGCGCGCCGGGTGTGGTTGCTCGAGAGCTGCACGCAAGGCGCGCTCGCGCCCGCCATCGATGCGGCGACCGCACGCGTGCTCGATGCGATCGGCGTCGAGGCGCTCGTCGCGCCGCGCTCCGGCTGTTGCGGAGCGATCCGCCATCACCTCGGCGATCCGCGCGGCGCGCTCGACCATGCCCGGCGCAACATCGATGCCTGGTCGCCGCGGCTCGAATCGGGCGAGGTCGAGGCGCTGGTGCTGAACGCCTCCGGATGCGCCGCGCAGGTCCGCGACTACGGCCGGCTGCTCGCGCACGATCCCGCCTGCGCCGCCAGGGCGCGCCGCGTGAGCGCGGCGGCGCGCGATCTCGGTGAGTTCCTCGCCCCGGAGCAGGCAGCTCTGGCACGGCGCAGCGGCGCGGCGCCCGCGCAGCGCGTGGCGCTGCACAAGCCCTGTAGCCAGCAGCATGCGCTGCGCTGCGCAGATCACACGGAAGAGCTGCTGCGTCAGCTCGGCGCGCAGCTGGTGCCGGTGGCGGAAGCGCACATGTGCTGCGGCTCGGCGGGCAGCTACTCGTTGCTGCAA
>DAHUXE010000033.1 GCA_027307325.1 Gammaproteobacteria bacterium
TGCCCAGATCGACGGCTTTGGAGAAGGCCGCGTCGAACGTGTCGGCGAGGTGGTCGGTCATGCGTCGCAGTCGCCCCTCATCGTTAACGCTAGTATAGGGCAAAGGAGCATTTGCCCCTCAACGCCTTATGTTGCATGCGCTCAGCCAGCCCTGAAGCTGCCGCTCCCGCGGCACCGCCTCCGGTGTCGCCACCACGGCGCACCGGGCTGGCGCGCGTGCTGCGCCTCGGCGTCGGCGCGCGTTTGGCCCTCGGGCTCGCGGCGGTCGCCGAGGTGCTCATCGTGGGCGAGACCGTCGCGACCCGCACCTCGCGCGCGGCGTTGCAGGCGGTGCGCAGCATGCAGAGCGAGCACGAGCCGCTCGCGAGCCGCGCGAGCGCCGTGCTGGTGCGCCTGGTCGACTACGACCGCGCGGTGGGCGAATACCTGCAGGCGCACAACGACACCGACTTCGCCGCTATCAGCACCGCGGGTAGCGCTCTCGAGGAAGCAGTCGGCGGCTATTTCGACGGCACTCCGCCGCCGCCCGTCTCGCCCGCGGCGCTCGCACTGCGCGCCGCGCTCAGCCGCCACATCGCCGCGGGGCGCACATTTGCGAGCCGCGCGGCGCAGCGCACCCAATGGGTCGAGGAGCGCCGCGCGGCGCTCGCTGCGGTGTATCAGCGTATCGTTACCGCGGGCGGCTCGGGGCTGGCGATCAACGGCACGCAGGTGGTCGCACAGCGCTCGCTCGCCGAGCTGCAGGCCGCCATCGACGGTGTCCGGGGGAGCGAAGACTCGACCGTCATCGAGAGGCGCGAGCACGATTTCAACGCCGCGCTCGAGGCGCACGCCGCGGAGCTGCGCGACTCCCCGGGGCGCGCCTGGGTCGCGCTGGTGCGGGAGGATTTCGCGCACGCGGTGCGCCTGCGCCAGGCCATCGCGCGCTATGACGAGGTGAGCGGCGGCGATTGGCACAAGCTCCTCGAGGAAAGCGCCGCGCTCACCGCCGGCGTGCAGGAGCTGCTGCAGAAGCCCGCGCGCGGCGGCCTGCTGCAGGCGGCGCAGCGCGCCGCAACTGCGGCCGAGGTCGCCGAGCGTACGCTGGCCTTCTCCGGGGCCGCGGTTCTCGGCCTGCTGCTGCTGGTGTCGGTGCTGCTGACGCTCAGCATCAGCCTGCCGGTCTGGCGGCTCACGGCCGCGACGCGCCTGCTCGCCGGGGGCGACCGCAGTGCCCGCGCCCCGCGCGGCGGCTCGGCGGAGATCGACGAGCTCGCGGAATCCTTCAACACCATGGCCGTGGCGCTCGCGCACGCCGAGGGCGAGCTGCGCGCGCACCAGACCGCGCTCGAGGGGCGCGTCGCCGAGCGCACCCGGGCGCTGCACTACCTGGCGCATCACGACCCGTTGACCCAGCTGCCCAATCGGCGGCACCTGTCGGCGCGGCTCGGGGCCGCGCTGTTGCGCGCCGGCACACAGCAACACCTCGCGCTGCTCTTCGTGGACGTCGACAACTTCAAGTCGATCAACGATACCCTGGGGCATACCTTCGGCGACCGGGTGCTGCAGCACCTCGCCCGCCGCCTGCACGCCGCCATCGGCGGCGCCGGGTTGCTCGCGCGCCTCGGCGGCGATGAGTTCACGGTGCTGCTCGAGGATATCAAGTCAGGCGATGAGGTCAGCGAGTGCGCCCAACGCATCCTGAGCGCCCTGCAGAAGCCTCTGACCGTGGACGGACGGCTGCTCACGACCAGCGCCAGCGTCGGCGCGTGCCTCTATCCCGATCACGCCGCCGACGCCGAAGGCCTGCTGCGCGCCGCCGACGTGGCGCTGTTCCGCGCCAAGGAGCTCGGACGCAATCGCTTTGCGCTCTACAGCCACGAGCTCTACGACACCGCTGCCCAGCGTTTCCGGCTCGAGCAGTCGCTGCGGCGCGCCGTCGAGCGCGGCGAGCTGCTGCTCATGTTCCAGCCGATCGTGACGCTCGACGGCTTCGAGACCACGGGACTCGAGGCGCTGCTGCGCTGGCGGCGGCCCGATGGACGCATCGCGACGGCCGCGGAGTTCATTACGGTCGCCGAGAGATCCGGCCTGATCCACGAGCTCACCGAGTGGGTGCTGCGCTCCGCGGCCGGCACCGCGGCCGGCTGGCGCGCCGAGGGCTGGCAGCATGCCAGCATCGCGGTAAATGTCTCGCCGTCGCAGTTCTTCGAGAGCGACTTCGTCGAGCGGGTGGCACGCACGCTCGAGGCGACCGGGCTGCCGCCGAGCGCGCTCGAGATCGAGATCACCGAGAGCGTCGTGCAGACCGGCAGCGCCACGATCGAATCGCTCCACGAGCTGCGTGCGCTCGGGGTGTCGATCGCGCTCGATGACTTCGGCATGGGCTATTCCTCGCTCACCTCGCTCGAGCAGCTGCCGATCACGCGCGTAAAGCTCGACCGGCTGCTGATCGCCGGAGTCGACAGCAATGCGCGCTCGGGCGCCATCGTCCGCTCGATCGTCGCGCTCTGCCACGGACTCGGCCTGCAGGTGGTCGCCGAGGGCGTGGAGCGCCCCGCGCAGCTCGAGTTCCTCGCCGAGTGCGGCCCGCTCGGCGTGCAGGGTTATCTGCTCGCGCATCCGGTGGAAGCCATGGCCGCCGCCACCGAAGCGCAGGCCGCGGGCGAGCGGGCGCGGCGCGTCCTTGAGTCAGCGGTGCTCGAAGGCCGCCGCAACGCCGACGATCATCTGGTGTTTGTCGGCAGCACGGGCCGCCGGCGCCGGCCATAGTCAATTGGCGGAGAGGGCCTGCGGCCCTTTCCGCGGGCCGACCCCACATCTGTCTCAGGCTCCGGCGCGTCCGGGGTAGGCGTAGACTCTCGGGGCGATGCTCCTCACCGAGAGTCTACCACTTCCGCGAAGGCACTTACTTCCGCGCCTACGAGCGCCTCGGCGCGCATGCCGAGGGCGCCGACGCCACCCGCGCCACGCACTTCGCGCTGTGGGCGCCGAATGCGTCCGCGGTCTCGGTGGTAGGGGACTTCAACGACTGGCAGCAAGGCCGCCATCCGCTGCAGGCGCGCTCCGATTCCTCCGGCATCTGGGAGGGGACCATCGCAGGCATCGGCGCGGGCGCGCTCTACAAGTATCACGTGGTCGCCCGTGACGGCCACGCGGCGACCGACAAGGCCGACCCGTACGCCTTCCGCGCCGAAGTCCCGCCGCGCACCGCCTCGGTCGTCTGGGATCTCGACTACCGGTGGGGCGACGAGCACTGGATGCGTACGCGCGCCCGTGCCGGCTCGCTCGGCGCTCCCTGGTCGATCTACGAGATGCACGTCGGTTCCTGGCGGCGGATGCCCGAGGAAGGCAACCGCTCGCTCGGCTACCGCGAGCTCGCGCACGCGCTCGCCGACTACGCCACCGAGCTCGGCTTCACGCACGTCGAGCTCCTGCCCGTGATGGAGCACCCGTTCTACGGCTCGTGGGGCTACCAGGTGACCGGCTTCTTCGCGCCGAGCGCGCGCTACGGCACGCCGCAGGATTTCATGTACTTCTTCGATCACCTGCACCAGCGCGGCATCGGCGTGGTGCTCGACTGGGTGCCGTCGCACTTCCCCACCGACGAGCACGGGCTCGCGCGCTTCGACGGCACGCACCTCTACGAGCACGCCGATCCGCGCCAGGGTTTTCACCCGGAGTGGAACAGCTCGATCTTCAACTACGGCCGCGCCGAGGTGCGCAACTTCCTCGCGAGCAGCGCGCTCTTCTGGCTCGAGAAGTACCACATCGATGCGCTGCGCGTGGACGCGGTGGCCTCGATGCTCTATCTCGACTACGGACGGCGCGCCGGGGAGTGGATCCCCAACCGCTTCGGCGGGCACGAGAATCTCGAGGCGGTCGAGTTCCTCCGTCAGCTCAACCTCGCCGTGTACCGCGACCACCCCGAGACGCAGACCATCGCCGAGGAATCGACCGCCTGGCCGATGGTGTCGCGCCCGACCTACCTCGGCGGCCTCGGCTTCGGCCTCAAGTGGAACATGGGCTGGATGCACGACACGCTCAAGTACTTCCAGCAGGACCCGGTGCACCGCAAGTACCACCACAGCCGCCTCACCTTCAGCCTCTGGTACGCCTTCAGCGAGAACTTCGTGCTGCCGCTCTCACATGATGAGGTCGTGCATGGCAAGGGCTCGCTCATCGGCCGGATGCCTGGCGACGAGTGGCAGCAGTTCGCGAGCCTGCGCCTCCTGTTCGGCTACATGTGGACGCATCCGGGCAAGAAGCTGCTGTTCATGGGCGGGGAGTTCGGGCAGAAGCGCGAGTGGCAGCACGAGGAGAGCCTCGAATGGCACGTGCTGCAGTATCCGCTGCACGCGGGCGTGCAGCGCTGGGTGCGGGACCTGAACCGCCTGTACCGCGACACACCCGCGCTCTACGAGCTCGACTTCAGCGAGGCGGGCTTCAGCTGGATCGACTGCGACGACGCCGACGTCAGCGTCATCTCTTTCCTGCGCCGGGACCGATCCGGCGGAGTCGCGCTCGTCGCCTGCAACTTCACCCCGGTGCCGCGCGAGCGTTACCAGATCGGCGTGCCGCACGGCGGGCGCTGGCGCGAGCGCTTGAACAGCGACGCCGCCGACTACGGCGGCAGCGGCCAGGGAAACTTAGGCTCCCTCGATGCCGCGCAGATCCCGGCCCACGGTCACGCCTTCTCGCTGCACCTGCGGCTGCCGCCACTCGCGGTGGTGGTGCTCACGCCAAGCTGACGAGGCCGGCCGCCGCGCCAAGCTGACGGTGGCGCTTAAGGCTGCGCGCCTCAAGTCTTAAGCGCGCGTCAACACCGTCGGCGCGTTAGAATGTCAAAGCGTGCCCCTTTGTGGCGCTCCGGAGTGTTGGATGCGCAATCACGGATGGAATGCGTCCCTGGTGCTCGTGGCGCTGGTCGCGCTCGCGGCCTGCACGACGGCGCCGGCGGAGCGGCCTGAACGGCAGCTGCCGGCACGGGCGCGCTACATGCCCTACATTGGGACCCCGCTCGACAGCTTCACGTGGATGGCCCGTTTCGACGGCTGGGAAGCCCTGAGCGACAGCGAGCTCGTCATCTTCATGGGTGCAGACACCGCCTACTACCTGAAGGTGTCGGCGCCGTGTGGCACACAAGGCTTGGCCTTCGCCCACGTAGTTGGCCTCACCACGTCCGTCGGCGGCACCGTCATCTCGCGGCTCGACTCCGTGCGAACCCAGGGAATGAACTGCCCGATCACCGAGATCCGCAGGCTCGATTACGGCCGCATGCGGGAAGAGGCACGCCTGCAGCTCGCGGAGCAGACGAGCAGCGCGCCCGCCCCGGACCCGAAGGCCCTTCCGGACGTGGCGGCCGCCACGCCGCGCGAGCCGTAGCGCGCGGCTCTCAGCGATAGACCGTTCGCTGAGCTTCCGTCATTTGCCGAGCTCCCTGCGGAGTGCCCGGCTGGTGCGGTGATTGCTCGATTTCATCTGTAGCCCCGCGCCTGCAGCGTGAACAGATGCGCGTAGCGGCCGTTGAGCCGCATGAGCTCCTCGTGCGTCCCGCGCTCGACGATGCGGCCGCCGGCGAGCACCGCGATCTGATCGGCCATGCGCACCGTCGAGAAGCGGTGCGAGATGAGAATCGTGATGCGGTCGTGCGCGAGCTGACGGAAATGCTCGAACACCTCGGCCTCCGCCTGCGCGTCCATGGCTGCAGTGGGCTCATCGAGCACCAGGATGTCGGCACGCGTGCGCATGAAGGCCCGCGACAGCGCGACTTTCTGCCACTGGCCTCCGGAGAGCTCGCGCCCGTCGCGGAACCACTTGCCGAGCTGCGTGCGGTAGCCCGAGGGCAGTGTCGCGATGAAATCGCTCGCCCGGCCCTTCTCGGCCGCGGTGCGCCAGCGCGACTCGTCCTCGAAGTAGCGCGCGTCCCCGGCGCCGACGTTCTCGCCCACCAGCATCTGATAGCGGGCAAAATCCTGGAAGATGACGCCGATGCGCTCGCGCAGCGCCGCTTCGTCCCACTCACCGAGGTCGCGACCGTCGAGAACGATGCGGCCGCCGGTTGGCGCGTAGAGGCGCGTCAGGAGCTTGATGAGCGTGGTCTTGCCCGAGCCGTTCTCGCCGACCAGCGCCAGGCTTCCACCGGGCTTGAGATGCAGCGTGACGTGTTCGAGCGCCGCGCTGTCGGCCCCGGGATAGCTGAAGCTCACGTCCTCGAAGCGAATGCCATCCGCCGGATCGGGGCCGCGCGCGGCGCCGCCCGCGGGCGCCGGCACCGGCGTCTCCAGATACTCGTACAGCGTCGAGAGATAGAGGTTGTCCTCGTACATGCCGCCGACCGCCGAGAGCATCGCGGAAACCGCCGCCTGCCCCTGGCGGAACAGCGCGAGATACATCGTCATCTGGCCGAGCGTGATCAGCCGCCGCACGGTGCTCACCGCGATCCAGGCGTAGGCGCCGTAGAGCGCCGCGGTGGCGATCAGGCCGAGCGCAAAGCCCCAGGCATCGCGCCGCACGGCGAGTGCGCGATCCTCCCCGTACAGCCGCCGGAAGATGGCGCGATAGCGCTCGAGGAGACGGGGACCGAGGCCAAAGAGCTTGACCTCCTTGGCGTGGTCCTCGCGCGCGATGACGGTCTCGAGGTACATCTGCATGCGCGACTCGGGCGAGCGCCAGCGGAAGAGCCGAAAGGCATCGCCGGAGAATTTGACCTCGGCGATGAACGCCGGCACTCCGGCGAGCAGCAGCACCGCGACTGCCCAGGGCGAGAAGCGCGCGAGCAGCACCGCGTAGCTCGCGAGCGAGATGGCGTTCTGAGTGAGCCCGAAGGTGCGCGTCACGAGGCTGAGCGGACGGGTCGAGGCCTCACGGCGCGCGCGCGTCAGCTTGTCGTAGAACTCCGAGTCCTCGAAGTGCGCCAGCTCGAGGGTAAGCGCCTTCTCGAGGATCATGACGTTGACGCGCTGGCCCAGCTGCGCGCGCAGCAGCGACTGGCACAGGGAGAGACCGCGCTGCGCCGCGGCGATGGCGGCGACCAGCGCGCCCTCGAGCACGACGAGCTCCACCACGCGCGTGGCCGCGCCGCCGGCGCGCATGGCCGTCACCACCGCATCCACGATCAGCGAGCCGACATAGGCCACCGATGCCGGCAGCACACCCGCCAGCAGCGTGAACGCCGCGAGCGCGAGCGTCAGGCCTCGACTCGTGCTCCATACGAGCTCGAGCGCGCGGCGGCTGTAGCGGAAGACCCCGAAGAAGCCGCGCAGCGTCAGGCCCTCGGGAACCGCGGGAGTCCCGGCAACGGGTTGGGCAGCGTGCGGTGGATGAGCCCGGATGGCCACTGCCTGTGGATGTGGGGGCGCTTGAGCGTCAATTCCAGGCGGTCGCGCGCCTGCAGAGAGCGTCCACCCAACTCTCACACAGCGCCACGGCTTCCCGCGGCCGGAACTTGCCGGGCTCGAGGCACCACTCGAGCCACAGGCCATCGAGTAGCGCGGTGAGTCCGATGGCCGCGAGGCGCAGATTGACTCCACCTCGGCGACCACGCCCCTTGCCACCGTCGTCGGCCCCGCTCAGCAGGTCCGCGAGCAGCCCGCGGACCAGGCGCACGTAACCGGTATAGGTGTCGCGCTGTACGCGCTGGATCGGTCGCGAATGCCGGTACAGGCCCCAGAACACCACCCACACCGCGAGCACGTCGGCGTCCAGATTCGGCGGCGAGAAGGAGGCGTCGAGGAACGCGCGCATCCGTGCGGCCGGGGTGTCGGCGCGCACCGCCGCCGCCCTCAGGCCATCGACCAGCTCGCGGTTGAAGTGCCGGAAGGCCGCCGCGACCAGCTCGTCCTTGTTGGGAAAGTGGTGATTGATCAGCCCGACCGAGACGCCCGCCTGGGCGCTGATGGTGCGGATCGAGAGGCCTTCATGGCCGTAGCGTTTCAGGCACTCGATGGTCGCCGCGATTAGCGCCGCGCGCCGCTGCTGCGGCAGCTGCCGCCGGAAACGCGGGCGGCGCAGCTCGGGCGTACTCTGCACCGCCGCCGCGGCGCGCGGGCGCGGGCCCTTCACGCGTTGCGCCGCAGCCGCCCGCGGCGGAAATCGGCGAGGATCTCGCGCGCCGCATTGTGGCCCGGCACACCGGTGACGCCGCCGCCGGGGTGCGTGCCGGCACTGCACATGTACAGCCCCGCGAGCGGCCCGCGATAGTTGCCGTGGCCGAGCATGGGGCGTGCCGAGAACAGCTGGTCGAGACTCAGCGCCCCGTGCGAAATGTCGCCGCCGAGGAGCCCGAAGGTTCGCTCGAGATCGAGCGGGCTCATGATCTGACGTCCGAGCACCGCGGCTTTGAAGTTCGGGGCATAGGCATTCACGGTATCGATCATGAGATCGGCGACCGCCTCGCGGTGCGCGTCCCAGGAGGCGCCGTCCGGCAACTGTGGTGCTACATGTTGACAGAAAAGGCTCGCCACGTGCTGACCCTTTGGGGCGAGGCTGTCGTCAAGCGTCGAGGGGATGACGAGCTCGACGATCGGCGCGCGCGACCAGCCGAAGGAGCGCGCATCGAAATAGGCGCGCTCCATGTAGGCGAGCGTCGGCGCGAGGATGATGCCGGCGGTGTGATGGTCGGCGGGCTGCTTACCCGGGAGGCAGGTGAAATCCGGGAGCTCGGCGAGCGCCACGTTCATGCGGAACGTCCCTGAGCCGCAGCGGTAGTAGCCGATGCGCTCGCGGAACTCGGCCGGAAGCGCGCGCGGCTCGAACATGTTGAGGTAGAGGAGCTTCGGATTCAGGTTGGAGATCACCGCCGCGGCGCGCAGCGTCTCGCCCGACTCGGTGACCACCCCGACGGCGCGCCCGCCCTCGACCAGCACCTGGCGCACCGCCGTGTTCACGCGGATCGCGGCACCGCGCGCGCTGGCCGACTGCGCCATCGCCTGGGTGATGGCCCCCATGCCGCCGAGCGCATGGCCCCAGGCACCCTTCCTGCCGTTCACCTCGCCGAACACGTGATGCAGCAGCACGTAGGCCGAACCGCCCGAGTAGGGACTCGCGTAGTTGCCGACGACGCCGTCGAAGCCGAATACGGCCTTGATAGGATCACTCTCGAACCAGCGGTCGAGATAGTCGCCCGCGGACATGGCGAACAGCGACAGCAGCTCGCGCTGCAGCGGCAGATCGAGCTGCCGCAGCCGCCCGCCGACCCGCGCGGCGCGCACCAGCTCCGGCAGCGCCGCGCGCCAGCTGCCCTCGACGGCATTCGGCGGCGTCACCAGCACGAGGTCCCGCAGGACGTCCGCGATTGCCTCGAGCCGCTCGCCGTACTCGGGAATGCGCGCCGCGTCGCGCGCCGAGAAGCGCGCCACCTCGGCCTGGGTGCGGCCCTCGCCGGTGAGCAGATAGCGCCCATCGGCCGTGGGCAGGAAGTTTGCGCAGCGGCGCTCGACGATCCGCAGGCCGTAGCGGGCGAGCTCGAGGTCGCGGATGACCTTCGGGTTGAGGAGCGAGACGGTGTAGGCGGCCACCGAGTTGCGGAATCCCGGATGAAACTCCTCGGTGACGGCCGCTCCGCCCACCACGCCGCGCCGCTCGAGCACGGTCACCCCGAGCCCGGCGGCCGCGAGATACGCGGCGCACGTGAGGCCGTTGTGCCCGCCGCCGATGATCAGAGCATCGCAGCGCCCGCCGCCCCCCGTGCCGGCCTTAAGCAAGGCTCCAGCCCCGCGCCGGCGGCTGCGGCAATTGGCTCTCGGGAATGAGCCGGCGCATGCGCTGGGCAAAGCTGCGCAGGCACACCTCGCCCGCACTCAGCGGGCCCATGCTGTAGCTGGCCGAGGCCATGCCGGCCTGTACCCGCTCGACGAGCGCCTTGTCCTCGAGGCTCACGCGGCGGTTGATGCGCCAGTTGAGGTAGCGCGCGGCGCGCATCTCGCGGCGCGCGTCCGGGTGCTGGTAAGCGATCTCGCGGATCAGCGTCTCGGTGGGCGAGATCGGCAGGAACTGCATGAAGTCGACCTGGTCGGGATAGATATCGAAGGCGATATTCGGCCACAGCTTGAAGTAGGTCCAGAGGCGCTGCCGCTCGGGCGGCAGTCCCGTGACCGGGGGCAGCAGGCGCTGGTAGAGCCGCTCGGACCAGTTGGACGAGGGCGTATCGCGCAGCGTTCCCCACATCTTGTCGATCCACGGCTGCGCCTCGATGCCATAGCCCCGGCCGAAGAGGCGGGTGAGTCCCGGGTGGGCCACGTTGATGTGCAGGCCATCGGAGTAATTGTCGGCGACATTCTTCCAGTTCACCGCGCGCGGTCGCAGCGCCACGCGCCCCGTAGGTACCAGCTCCTCGAAGCGATACTGCGCCAGCTCGCCCGCGTAGGGCGCCGCCATCTCGCGCACGCTCGGCAGCCCGGGCGCGAGACGCACGAACACGAATCCCATGAACACCTCGTGCTCGAGGGGCTTCAGGCCGTGCTGCGCGGTGTCGAGACCGGGGAAGCTGTCGCGCTGCGGCACGCCGATCAGCCGCCCGTCGAGGCTGTAGGTCCAGGCGTGATACGGGCAGGTGATGCGCGGGCCGCAGTGCCCGCGCGGCCCGTCGAGGAGCCGCGCGGCGCGGTGCCGGCACACGTTGTGAAAGGCGCGCACCGCACCGTCCTCGGCCCGCAGCACCACGAGCGGCTCGCCGAAGAACTCGAAGGTGTGGAAGTCGCCGCGGCGCGGAATGTCGCTCAGGTGGCACACTACCTGCCAGGCGTTGCGGAAGACGGCCTGCTTCTCGCGCTCGAGGAACTCCGCGTCGCGGTAGATCCAGGCGGGGAGGCTGAATGCCCCGAGGTCGGCCGGCGCCACGGCCTCGATGCGTTGCAGGGAACTGGTCTTCACGATGGTATCGATCCGGGCTGGCCTCGAAACTTGTTGAACGATCGTACAACAAGGCGGATGAGGGCCGCAACCGCGGACCGTTCTATGATAGAGAGTGCGCGGCCATGAGCGCCGTCTTCTGCCCCGGGGGCTCGATGGATATCCAGCATGTGGTCCAGTCGTCGGTCGCACCCGTCTTCCTCCTCACGGGCGTCGCCGCCACGCTCGGCGTGCTCACCAACCGCCTCGCGCGGGTGGTCGATCGGGCGCGCGCGCTCGAGGAGCGGCTCGAGAAGGAGCCGGCGCGCCGCGGGACGCTGCTCGCGGACCTCGGCGTCCTCGGACAGCGCGCCCGCTACATCAACACGGCGATCTCCATGTGTGCGCTGGCAGCCCTGCTGGTCGCGCTCGTGGTGGTCTCGCTCTTTGCGGATGCGGTCCTCGGCGTCGAGCTCGCGAAGGCGGTGGCGCTGCTGTTCGTCGCGGCGATGCTGTGCCTGGCGGTCGCCTATATCGCCTTCTTCGTCGAAATCCGGATCGCGATCACGGCGTTGCGCATCGGGATGCCCGGTAAGTAGATAAATAGCGACAAATCAAGCGCTTAAGATTGAAACCGGCGCCTGTTTCGGCGTTCTGGTACCCTGCGCACCCTTTTTCGATGCCGCGCAGTCCGCCCGCGCGCGGCGCGCACCAAATGCATCGTCCGATCCGCAACATTGCCATCATTGCGCACGTCGATCACGGCAAGACGACGCTCGTCGACTGCCTGCTGAAGCAGTCCGGGACCTTCGCCGAGCACGAGCGGCTCGGCGAGCGCATCATGGATTCCAACGACCTCGAGCGCGAGCGCGGAATCACGATCCTCGCCAAGAACTGCGCCATCGAGTACGGCGGCACGCGCATCAACATCGTCGACACGCCGGGACACGCCGACTTCGGCGGCGAGGTGGAGCGGGTGCTGTCGATGGTCGACGGGGTGCTGCTGCTGGTGGATGCGGTCGAGGGGCCGATGCCGCAGACGCGCTTCGTGACGCGCAAGGCGCTCGCGCAGGGACTGAAAGCCATCGTGGTGGTCAACAAGATCGACCGCCCGGGGGCGCGTCCCGCCTGGGTCATCGACCAGACCTTCGACCTGTTCGACAAGCTGGGCGCAAACGACGCCCAGCTCGATTTCCCGGTGATCTACGCCTCGGCGCTGCAGGGCTGGGCGAGCACCGACTACACCGAGCGCCGCCCGGACATGGCAGCGCTCTTCGAGGCGATCCTCGCGCACGTGCCGCCGCCGGCTGCGCAGGAGGAGCTGCCGCTGCAGCTGCAGATCTCGACCCTCGACTACAACTCCTACGTCGGGCGCATCGGCATCGGCCGCATTCGCCGCGGCTCGGTACGTGCGGGGCAGACGGTGGCGCTGCGGTACGGCAACGCGGAGCGCGGCGAGGCGAAGATCGCCCAGGTGCTGACCTTCACCGGCCTCGAGCGCTTGCCGGTCGAGGAAGCGAGCGCCGGCGACATCGTCGCCGTCACCGGCATCGAGGCGGTCAACATCGGGCTCACGGTCTGCGACCGCGAGCAGCCCGAGGGCCTGCCCCCGATCGCCATCGACGAGCCGACGCTGCAGATGAATTTCCAGGTCAACAGCTCGCCGCTCGCCGGGCGCGAGGGCAAGTACGTCACCAGCCGGCAGCTGCGCGAGCGGCTGTACCGCGAGCTGCAGTCCAACGTCGCGCTGCGCGTCGAGGACACCGACGAGCCGGACGTGCTGCGGGTGTCGGGGCGCGGCGAGCTGCACCTCACCATCCTCATCGAGAACATGCGCCGCGAGGGCTACGAGCTCGCGGTGTCGCGCCCCCACGTGCTCACCAAGCTCGTGGACGGCGAGGTGCACGAGCCCTTCGAGGCCCTCACGGTCGACGTCGAGGAGGCGCATCAGGGAGCGGTGATGGAGGCGCTCGGGCACCGCCGCGCCGAGCTTGCCGACATGAGCGTCGACGGCCAGGGGCGCGTGCGGCTCGAGTACCGCGTGCCGGCGCGCGGCCTCATCGGCTTCCAGGGCGAGTTCCTCACCCTGACGCGCGGCACCGGGCTCATGAGCCACATCTTCGACGGGTTCGCGCCGGTGAAGGGCGAGATCCCGGACCGTCACAACGGCGTGCTGGTGAGCAACGAGAACGGCGAGGCGGTGGCGTACGCGCTCTTCAACCTGCAGGAGCGCGGGCGCCTGTTCGTGAGCCCGGGCGAGAAGCTCTACGAGGGCATGATCGTCGGCATCCACAGCCGCGACAACGACCTGGTCGTGAACCCCATCAAGACCAAGAAGCTCACCAACATCCGCGCCGCCGGCAAGGACGACGCGATCCTCCTCACCCCGCCCATCGAGCTCACGCTCGAGTACGCGGTCGAGTTCATCGCCGAGGACGAGCTGGTGGAGGTGACGCCGGCCTCGATCCGCATCCGCAAGCGTTTCCTCAAGGAGCAGGAGCGCAAGCGCGCGGCGCGCGCCGAGTCGGCGCTCTCGGCCTGAGCGCGCGGCTGCCGCGCGCGCGCAGGTGCGCGCCGGGCGCTAGACCTCGCGGGCGCCCGAGATACCGATGAAGGTCAGGAATTCCGAGCGGGTACGGGCATCGCTGCGGAACGTGCCGAGCATGCGGCTCGTGACCATCGAGACGCTGCGCTTGTGCACGCCGCGGGTGGTCATGCACTCGTGCGCCGCGTCCACCACCACGCCGACGCCGCGCGGCTTGAGAACCTCGGCGATGCAGTCGGCGATCTCGGCGGTGAGCTTCTCCTGCACCTGCAGCCGCCGTGCGTAGCCATCGACCACGCGGGCGAGCTTGCTGATACCTACGACCTTGTCCGCCGGCAGGTAGCCGATGTGCACGCGCCCGATCATGGGCGCGATGTGATGCTCGCAGTGTGATTCGAAGGAGATGTCGCGCAGCACGATCATCTCGTCGTAGCCCGCGACCTCCTCGAAGGTGCGGCGCAGGTACGCGGCCGGGTCGATCTGGTA
>DAHUXE010000058.1 GCA_027307325.1 Gammaproteobacteria bacterium
CGCACCGATCTTGGCGCCGATGGCGAGCGGCAGCGCGAAGCCGAGCGCGCAGTAATTTCCCGAGTAATACCAGCAGCGCTCCATCTCCATCGGCATGGCGGCAGTACCGGAGTAGACGATCTGGGTAGCATCGCCCACGACCATGGCGTTCGCGGGCAGCGCCGCGCGCAGGATCTTCCAGACGCGCGCGTGCAGTTTCTCGAGGCCGGTCATGGCGGCGGCATTGCGCGCCAGGATGTCGCGCGCCCGGTTCTCGCCTGCGGCGCGCTGCGCGTGCGGCTCGCGACGCGAGAGCGCGGCTGCGAGAGCGAGCAGTGCCGCGCGCGCGTCGGCCTGAATAGGCACCGCGGCCGGGTACAGCGACGTCAGCTCCGTGGGGTCGATGTCGATCCGGATGATCTCGCCCGTGATATCGAGCTTCGACACGAAGTGATCGCCCGCCGCCACTTCCGAGCCCACGAGCAGCACGACGTCGGCGTCGGCGAGCGCCCGCTGGCTCGCCTCCTGCAGGATCGAGGCGCCGAGCGACAGGGAGTGAGACTCGGGGAGTATGCCCTTGCCCGCATTGGTCGAGAGCACCGGAGCGCCGATGCGCTCGGCGATTCCGGTGAGCGGCGCGCGAGTGCCAACCGCGCCGCCGCCGACGAGGATCAGCGGCCGCCGGGCGCGCGCGAGGAGGTCTGCGGCCTCCTCGATCGCGGCCGGATCGGGCATCGGCAGTGATGGCGCGCGGCGGGCCTGCCACTCGGCTTCCACCGGCAGCGGCAGGACGTCCCGGGGGAGCGACAGATGCACCGGACGGGGCCGGCTGCCGCGAAACACCGCGTAGGCACGCGCAATCAGCTCCGGGAGCTCCTCCGGGTGGCGGATCATGGCGCTGAAGGCGGTGAAGCCGGCGGTGACCGCCGCCTGATCGTCCAGCTCGTGGATCGCGCCCCAGCCCTTGCCGTGGGTGAGCGTCGGCGCCGCTCCCGACAGCACCAGCATCGGCTGCGAATCGCAGTAGGCCTGGGCGATGCCGGTCGCGGCGTTGGTGACGCCGGGACCGCCGATGATCGTGCACACGCCGGGATTGCCGGTGGCGCGTGCGTAGCCGTCCGCCATCAGGCTCGCGCCCTGCTCGTTGCGGCACTGCACGTGGCGGATGCCGGCGTGCGCGATGCCACGATACAGATCGAGGGTCATCGTGCCGGCCATGCCGAACACGGTGTCCACCCCATAGGCCGCGAGCAGTTTCATCACGGCCTCACCACAGGTCCTGGCTGCCACGAGCTCCCTCGCTGCGAGTCCCCCGCGCCCGCTAGTACTAGTACCCGATCCTCACTCCCAGCACCCTGGGCCGCGTGATCTCCTGCTGCAGCGAGAACTGCGCGGTCGAGGTCCAGGTGCTCTGGATCACGTTGGTGAGATTCTGCGCATAGAGCTCGAGCGTCCAGGCGTCCCTGGCGCAGCCGAGCGAGGCGTCGTACTCGGTATAGGGCGGATTCTCGAAGCGCAGCTGGTTGGTGCTGATGGCGCCGCCGGTCGAGAGCGCCGGATTGCTGCCGAACTGCGTGTAGGAATGCGCCGTATGAGTCACGCCCGTCTGCGCGAAGAGGTTGTAGGCGCTCATCGTCCACTGATAGCGCAGCCGCAGGTTGAATTGCAGCGGCGGCGCATTGGCGGCCGGTGTGCCGAGCGGGCCGTACGGATTGCCGAACACCAGTACCGGCTTGCCGAATTCACCCGCACTCGCCGGATTCGCCAGCAGCGCGGGGTTATTGGCGATCAGGAACGGCGAATTCGTCTGCTCGCTGCTGTCCCAGGAGACCGCGCCCTGGGCCGTGAGGCCTTCGGCAAGCAACGCGATCAAGGAAGTCTCCACGCCGCGGATGCGGTAGTCGGGTCCGTTGGTGCTGAAGCCGACGTTGCCGAGCACGCCCGGATCGAAGAATGAGACCTGGGCGTTCTTCCAGTCTTCCTGGTAAATGGCGCCATTCCACTGCAGACGGTGATGGAGAAACTCGGTCTTCCAGCCGAGCTCGTTGTTGGTCAGATCGTCGGACTTGTAGGCGAGCGGCGAGCAGTAGCTGGGGATCCCCTGCGCATCCGGCACGTAGCAGGCGGCGCTGCGGTTGAAAGCGCCGGGACGGAAGCCCTGCGACCAGGTGTAGTAAGCCAGCACGTCAGGCAGGATGTGCCAGGTTAGGTTCGCGCGGCTCCTGAAGCCCTTGTAAGTCGTGGCGAGGCCTTCCTTGTCGATGTTGGTCGAGTTGTTCAGGCACGGCGGCAGACCGGCCTCGTAGCATCCGGGGTTGCCGAACGCGCTGCCGACGATCGCGCCCTTCTCCTCGTTGTCGAAATGGAAGTAGCGGGTCCCGGCGGTCACGGTGAGCACCTTCGGGACGATGTCGAAATCCAGCGACGCGAACAGCGCAGTCTGCGTGTAGCCGCGCTTCACATCATTGAAGAAGCCGACGTGGTCGCCACGTACGGGAGCGGGATTGTTGATGCTCGGGCCCGGCGGGCCGTTCTGGGGTGGGCCTATGTCCGTCATGCATCCGAAGACGACCGCGGCGGTACACGGCGGCAGAGTCTTGTAGTTCCAGTTCAGCTCGTCGTAGATCCGCAGGTCCTCCCAGAAGGCGCCGGCGATGCCGCGCAGCCGCCACTCATCCGGCGTGCTGAGCCGCAGCTCCTGCGTCAGATGCGTGTTGCGTTCCTTCTCAGTCCAGGTGGTCGCCGGAGAGAAGCACATCGCGGGCACGCCGTTGTCGGCTCCATGGCACTGGTAGTAGTCCGCATACTTGCCGCGCGCGTAGTTGGTGTAGTCCTGCTGCGTGTCGAAGTTACGCACCAGATAGGAGCCGGCGTAGACGAGCCTGAGGTCCCCCAGCTTCCCGTTGATGACCAGCGCCGTGTTCTCGAAGCGATCCTTGTTCCAGGAGGGGGTGAACAGCGTGACCGACTGCCGCGGCAGCGGGACGCCTTCGGAGCTCAGAGGCATCTGATAAAAGACGCCTTCGGCGTCCATATCCTGGTAGCTCTGAGTGATGAGAGCATTCCAGCTGTCGTTGATGTTCCACAGCGCGGAAACCCGCAAGCCCTCATAGGTCACCGGATTGATGGCGTTTCTCGCCAGGTTGTAGTTGTTGATCACCGGGCTGCCGGGCGGCACGCCAAAGGCCGTCGGGGACGCGCCCGGCGCCGTACATACGCCGGCGACCGGGGCGCCGGCCGAGCAGCCGGTTGCATAGTTCCCATAGTGGATGCCGAGGTCGGTCGGCTGCCGGGTGAAGGTGGACGGCAGGTTGTTGATGTAGCCACCGCGCCGGTCGTCGTAGACCACGGCGCGCACCGCCAGCGTGTCGGCGATCACGGGCAGGTTGAGGACCGCGGTGAGGTCGCTGTTCGGATCGCCGCCCGCCGTGGTGCCGTAAGCGGCGGTGACGGATGCCTCGGTCTTCCCGAGCTTCGGCTTGTTGGTGATGTAGCGGATGACGCCCGCCTGGGCGCCGGCGCCGAACAGAGTCCCCTGCGGGCCTTCGAGCACCTCGACCCGCTCAAGATCGGCGGCGTACACATCGAGGTTGCGGCCGGGCAGCTGACCCGACTGCTCGTCGAGATAGATCGCGACGTTCGGGAAGCCGCTGATCGAGCCCCCGGATTGTGTCGCCACGCTTCCCGCGCTGATGCCCCGCATGAAGACCTGATCCTGGCCCGGTCCCGAGGAAGGCGCGGTCACGTTGGGAAGATACCGCAGCAGATCATCGAAGCTCGTGACGTGCAGCTCCTGCAGCGTGTCGGCGTTGAACGCCTGGATCGCGATCGGTACGTCCTGCGCAT
The DNA here is from genome assembly GCA_027307325.1 of Gammaproteobacteria bacterium. Classification (GTDB taxonomy): domain Bacteria; phylum Pseudomonadota; class Gammaproteobacteria; order Steroidobacterales; family Steroidobacteraceae; genus 13-2-20CM-66-19. Next base: position 3,826 of record DAHUXE010000058.1, read on the forward strand.
TCTCGGCGCGCCGCTGCGCAGTCACGACCACTTCCTGAATTCCGACCGCGGCCGCTTCGGGGCCTGCGGGCTGGTCGGCAGGCAGCGCCGCGCCCACCCGCGTACCCAGGATCGCAGCAACGGCGGCGGCGCACTTCGGATTGATCTTCATCGGCGGAGCCTCCCCGGTAACATCAGCCGCCGCCTCCCCTGGGCGGCGGAGCGCCGCGGGAAGCGGTCAGATTCTTCTGGGAGCGCCGACCCAAGACCGCCGACGCGCGTTGCTTCGGGATATAGCGCATTGCATACTCGCTCGCAAGCGAGCCAGTCGATCCGCGCGTCGATCGCCCCATGCAAAACGCGACAGCTTGAGCAGCCCTGCGATAGCGCCGGTGCGGACCGAGGTCTCATCGCTGTTGCGGCGCTGGTACGTTCTCATCGTGATGTGCGTCGTGTACGCGATCAACATCGCCGCCCGCTACGTCGTCACCACCGTCTTTGAACCCATCCGACTCGAGCTGAAGCTTACCGACACGGGCGGAGCGTTACTCACCGGCCCGCCTCTGGCGCTGTTCTACGTTGCCTGCGGAATCCCGATCGCGTGGCTTGCCGACCGCTCCAACCGCCGCAACATCGTGGCGGCATCACTCATCGTGTGGTCCGTCTTCACCGTGTTCTGCGGGCTGGCGCTCTCCTTCTGGCAGTTCTTCATCGGCCGGATCGGCGCAGGCGTCGGTGAGGCCGGCGCGACGCCGCCGTCGACGGCGCTCGTCTCGGATTGCTTCCCTGCCGAGCGGCGGGCCATGGCGCTCAGCGTGTTCGCGCTGGGCGCGCCCATCGGCGCGTGGCTGGCATCCGATGTGGCGGGAGCTGCCGCGCAGTCCTACGGCTGGCGCGGGGCGTTCTTCGCCCTCGGCGTGCCGGGTGTGCTGCTCGGCCTGCTCCTCCTCCTCACTATCCGCGAGCCCAGGCGCGGGCAGCTCGACGCTGCCGCGGCCGGCGGAAAGGCGGGCTTTGCGGAGGCACTCGCTCTTCTGTGGCGGCAGCGGGCCGCGTTCCACGTCATCATGGGGGCGGGAGTCTGCAGCCTGTGGGGATGGGGGCTCGTCTACTGGACGCCGACCTTCCTGGTGCGGGCTTACGGGCTGAACGTTGCCGAGGCCGGCGCTATCCCGGGGCACATCCATCTCGTCGGCGGCATCCTGATATCGCTCGCCGCCGCCTGGCTCATGTCCCGGCCGCTCATGAAGGACCCACGGCGTGTGCTGCTGGCACTGGGCCTGGTCACCGGCTGCGCCACTGTCCCTTCGATCATCGCCTACTGGACGCACTCGCTGTGGCTCGCGCGGGTGATGTTCTGGCTGTACATCCCCGCGATCTATTTCTTCATCGGTCCATGCATGGCGCTGGTGGCCAATCTCGCCCCCAGCCACATGCGCGCGGCCTTCACCGCCTGGTCGGGGCTCGTGGGCAACGTATTCAATCTGATCGTCGCCGTCGTGGGGATCGGCGTACTGAGCGACTGGTTCGGCGGCGCGCGCGGGTCGGACGCCGCATCGCTGCGCTGGGCGCTGCTGCTGCTCGCGCCGACTGGATTCTGGGCGGTGTGGCACTTCTACCGCGCCGCCCGCACGGTCGAGGCGGATCTCCAGCGCGTGAGCCACGCCACCGCCTGAGCGGGCGAAAGGTGGATGCAGTGAAATTGGGTGTGTTGACGTTCTCGATCATGGCCGCTGCGGCGGCCACGGCGCTGGCGGGCAGCGCCGGCGTGCGGGTCCTGAACGACGATGCGCACTTTGCCGAGGGACCGATCTGGTATCAAGGCAAGCTGTACTACGTCGAGTACGACCGCAGCTCGGTGGACACCTGGGACGGCGTGAAGAACGCCACCTTCTGGTCCAAGCCGGGCTGTGGCCCGTCGGCGGTCATTCCCACGGCGAGCGACGAGTTCCTCGTCACCTGCTATGACAGCGGCACGATCGGGCGCATCTCGGCGCAGGGCAAGGACCTGCCGCCCTACTCGCACGACAAGCAGGGGCATCCCTTCGTCGGCCCCAACGACTTCGCACCCGATCACCGCGGCGGCATCTACTTCACCTGCTCCGGAACGGCGCCCGGACCGGTCATCGACGGCAAGATCTTCTACCTCGCTGCCGACGGCACGATCACCCAGGAAGCCACCGACGTCCACAGCGCCAACGGCATCGTGGTAGCGAATGACGGCCGCATCCTCTATGCGATCGAGACCGAGGACAATCGGCTGATTCAGTTCAGGATCGCCGCGGATGCGTCGCTGTCGGAACGCCGCGTGTTTCTCAATCTCGACGAGCTCACCCGCCACGTCGCGCACATCTATCCCGACGGCGTGAAGATGGACTCCAGGGGGCTCCTCTACATCGGCCAGAATCCGCGCGACGTTCATGCCCCGCTCGCCGGCACCATCTTCGTGGTCGATGCGCGGGGGACGCTCGTACGGACCCTCAAGTTGCCCTCTCCCGGCGTCCCGAACCTCGCGCTGAGCCCGGACGAGAAGACCGTGTACGTGATGGCCCTCGACCAACTCGACAAATCGCCCTACCGGGGCAAGGTGTACGCGATCGCGAACCGCTAGGGCGGCAGCCGGCGAAAGTGCCTGCGCCGACCTGACTAGCCCGCGAGCCAGCCGCCATCGATCACGAGATTCGAGCCGGTGATGAAGCTGGCGCGATCGCTGGCGAGGAACACGGCGGCGTTCGCTACATCCTGAGGACGCCCGAAACGCGGCCAGGGCGTGCGGCTGCGCTGGTACTCGAGACGCGCCGGATCCTTGGCCAATCCTCCCGCACCCGTGACGATCTTGCCCGGGGAGATGCAGTTGCACACGATCAGCTCCCGGGCGTAGTCGACGGCGATCTGTTTCGTGATGTAGATGGCTCCTGCCTTGCTCACGCCGTAGGGCAGATCGCCGGGGGAGGTCACGATACCCTGCTGGGATCCGAGGTTGATGATGCGTCCCCTGACCTCGTGACGCGGCTGCTGCGTGACCATCTGCTGGACGGCGCGCTTGCAGCCGAGAAACATGCCCGTCAGATTGACGCGCAACACCTCCTCCCACTGCGCCAGCTCGGTCTCGAGCAGCTTGGTCCCCGAATAGGTCATGGCATTGTTCACCATGACGTCGAGCCGGCCGTAACGCTCGACGGTAGCGCCGATCAGTGCGTCCATCTCCTCAGAGCGCCCGACGTCGGTCCTGTGGAAGGAGGCCGTGCCGCCCGCACGGGCGATGATCTCCACTGTGGAGTCGCCCCCCTCGAGTGGCTTGCCGATGATGTCGGCAATGACGACGCTCGCTCCTTCGCCGGCAAAGCTGATCGCGATAGCGCGACCGATTCCCGAGCTCGCCCCGGTGACGACGGCAACCTTGCCCGCGAGTAGACTCGACATCGTTGTAGACGCCCCGCTTGTGTCAGTGGGCAGGGATTATAGAGAGCAAAATATCCCGATGTCCGGTGCGCCCCAAGCCGACCTCGAGCTGGCCGCCGCGCTATTCGATGCACTTGCCCGCGCGACGCGCCGCGGGCGCGGCATCGTGCGCGACAGCTACGGTGCCGGCGAGCAGGCGGCGCATGACATCGTGCGCAGCGCGGCGAGCGAGGTGGGTCTCGAGATCGCGATAGACGCGATCGGCAATCTCTTCATGACGCTGCCGGGACGAGACCGCGACGCGCCCGGCATCTTCATGGGATCCCATCTCGACAGCGTTCCCCAGGGCGGCAACTACGACGGCGCCGCGGGAGTGGTCGCCGGAGTAGCGGCGCTGTCTGCACTGCGTCGCGCGGCAATCACGCCGCGCGACGATCTTGCGGTGACGGCGCTACGTGCCGAGGAGTCCGCCTGGTTCGACGTGGCTTACGTGGGCAGCGCCGGCGCCTTCGGCTTGCTCGATCCTGCGTGCCTGGCGGCGCAGCGATCCGATAACGGCCTGAGCCTCGCGTCCGCGCTCGCGGCGGGCGGCTTCGATCCGCAGCCGATTCGGGAACGGCGGCGCCTCCTCGATCCCGCCCGGGTGCGGGCATACCTCGAGCTGCACATCGAGCAGGGCCCGACGCTGGTGGCCCGGGGACTGCCGGCCGCCGTCGTGAGCGGCATCCGCGGCTGCAAGCGCTTCCGCAACGCGCGCTGTGTGGGCGAGTACGCGCACTCGGGCGCCGTCGCCCGTCCCTACCGGCACGACGCCGTGGCGGCCACGGTAGCCCTTCTCCATCGAATGGAGGAGGTGTGGCTGGAGCAGGAAGGCTCGGGAGCCGATCTCGTGCTGACGGCCGGTGAGCTCTACACAGACCCGGCGCTGCATGGACCGAGCAAGATCGCGGGTGAAACCCGCTTCGTGCTGGACATTCGCAGTCTCTCCGAGCGGACCATGGAGGCGGTCGCGTCCGCCGCCCGCGCTGCGGCGGCGGACGTCGGCGCCGCCTACCGCGTCCGGATCGATCTCGGCGCGGCGACCGATTCTCCCGCGGCGATGATGGACGGTCGCCTGCGCTCGGCGCTGCTGGACTTCCTCGAGCGGCCGTTCGAGATGGCGAGCGGCGCGGGTCACGACGCGGCCGTATTCGCCAGAGTCGGCATTCCGAGCGCTATGATCTTCGTCCGTAACGAGAACGGCAGCCACAACGCGGACGAGGCGATGCAGCTCGAGGACTTCGCGATCGGGACGCGCGCGCTGCTCGGGCTGCTGCTGGAGTGCCCGCTATGACCGGCTGTTTGTCGGGCGAACGATGACCCTGCTGGTAACCGGCGCAACGGGATTCGTCATGAGCGTGCTCGGGCGCCATTGGCTGGCCGCCGATCCCGATGCACGCCTGGTGGTGCTCGATTCCGCGCCCCTGGACGCCGCCGCGCAGCGCTACTTCGCTCCGGTGATGGAGCGCATGTCGGTGATCACGGCCGACGTGACCCGGCCCGACACCTGGCGTGAGGCGCTCGCCGGCCACGGCATCACGCACATCGTCCATGGCGCCACGATCACACCCATAGCGCGCGGCAGCGCCGCCGAAGCGAAGCGCGAGCCTGAGGCAGAGAATCCCGCTCGCATCATCGACGTCAATGTGATGGGAACAGTGGCGATGCTCGAGTGGGCGCGCACCTTGCCGAACTTCGCGCGCTTCATCTATGTAAGCTCCGGCGCGGTCTATAAACATCACGGGCCGGATCGCCCCGGCGAGCCGCTTCCCGAGGACGGCTACGTAATGCCGCGCCGGCTCTATGGCATCTCGAAGCTGGCCTCCGAGCTCATCGCCGAGCGCTACGGCGATCTTTTCGGCCTCTCGACCGCATCCGTGCGTCCCTCGTCAGTCTACGGGCCCATGGACCGGGCCACGGCGAGCCGCAACATGCACCACGTGCCGCACCGCATCGCCCGGATGGCCCTTGACGGAGTCGGGCGCGTGCGCGTCAACACCCTGGATGCGGTCGGCGACTACATTCACGCCGAGGACGTCGCCCGCGCCATCGCCTCGCTGTTGCGGGCGCCACGGTTGCGCTACGGCGCCTACAGTGTGGCCTGCGGTGCGACCGCGAGCATCGGAGAGATAGTCGGGTGGGTGGCGGAGAAGGTCCCGGGCTTCGGCGCCGAGGTCGTACCCGCCGAGCGAGCCGACATCGTGCAGGACCCCGCTCTAAGGGACGGCATGTGGGGCGCTTACGACGTTGCGCGCATCTTTGCCGAGACCGGCTGGAAGCCACGCCCGATGCGTGAGGCGCTCCATGCCTACATGGACTGGCTGGTGACCGGGCACTCATGAGCACGAATGAGCCATACCCGCGTGACCTGGTGGGTCATGCCTCCCGACCGCCCCACCCCCGCTGGCCCGGTGGGGCGCGAATTGCCGTCTCCCTGGTGCTCAACTACGAGGAAGGCGGCGAAGCCTGCGTGCTCCACGGCGACGGCCACTCCGAGTCCGTGCTGACCGACCTCGGCGCGGTCGAGGCTCTGCCTGGCGTGCGTAACATGAACGTCGAATCGTTGTTCGAGTACGGCAGCCGCGTGGGCTTCTGGGAGATCATGCGGCTGCTGAAGACCACGGGCGCACCCGCCACCATCTACGCCGTCGGGATGGCGCTCGAGCGCAATCCGGAAGCCGCCGCCGCAATCTCGGCGAGCGGGTTCGAAGTCGCCTGCCATGGGTATCGGTGGATCGACTACCAGTTCGTGCCGGAGGAAGTGGAGCGCGCCGACATTCTCCGCAATATCGACGCCATCACCCGTCTCATCGGCCGCAAGCCCGTCGGCTGGTACACGGGCCGACCGAGCCCCAACACGCGCAGGCTGGTCGTCGACACGGGCGGGTTCCTCTATGACAGTGACGCTTACAACGATGACCTCCCCTACTGGACGAAGATCTCGGGTCGGCGCCACCTGATCATCCCCTTCAGCTTCGACAACAATGACAGCCGCCTGCAGCGCGGGGGTGACTTCAGTACCGGGGAGGAGTTCTTCGCCTATTGCCGGGATGCGTTCGACTGGCTGTACCGCTCAGGTGTCGAAGGACGACCGCGCATGATGAGCGTCGGTCTTCACGGGCGGATCATCGGCCGGCCGGGCCGGATCGGCGCGTTGGCGCGCCTCATCGAGCACATCCAGCGGCACGAGGGCGTCTGGCTGTGTAATCGCGCAGCCATCGCCGAGCACTGGAGAACGCATCACGCCGGGACCTCAGCGACGGGGTGACGGGCGGGCTGAAGACACCTCCCGGACCGATCGGTCCCGCAGCGCCGCCATTGCTTGACGTGTGCGTAGCATCCGCGCACCCTCAGTCATGGGTAGGTCAAATTCCTATGTCAGAATAAGTAAAAGCCCGATGTCACTTGAGAGGAGCGGATAAGCCACCGCGTACAGGGAGTCACCCGGTGTCGAGAATGCAGCAAAACGCAGAGCCGCTCCGAGCCGTCGAAGCTTGCGCTCCCGCCCGGACGCGCCTCGTTCTCATCGAGGATCACGCCATCCTGCGCGCGGCAATACGTGCGCTCATCGATATGGAAGGCGACCTGCAGGTCGTCGGCGAGGCCGGCACCGCGAACGAGGGCGTGCGCGTGGCGCGCGAGACAGGCGCGACGCTGGCCGTCATGGATCTCGGCCTGCCCGGGGAATCGGGACTTTCCACGATCGGTGCGCTGCACGCGGTGTCGCCGGCTCTGCGCGTGCTCATCCTCACGGCTCACTGCACGGACGAGTACCTGCGCGCCGCCTTCAGTGCGGGCGTCGACGGCTATCTGCTGAAGGACGCGACGCGCGCTGAGCTCCTCCAGGCCATCCGCGCGGTGATGGCCGGCCAGAAGTATTACTCGGCGCCGGTGTCCGCGCGGTTGCTCTCCGGTTACCTGAGCGGGCCCGCGAGCGCGCGTGCAGGCCCCGCAAGGGGAATTACGGCGCGCGAGCGCGAGGTGCTCACCCGCATCGCTCTCGGTGACTCCAACAAGCGCGCGGCGCTGGCGATGCGCCTCAGCATCAAGACCGTGGAGAAGCACCGGGCCAACCTGATGCGCAAGCTCGAGGTCCACAACACCGCGGGCATGACACTCTTTGCCATACGCAACGGTCTGCTGCCGAACCAGGGTTCTGGAGGCTAGGGTCGGAATCGAACCGGCGTAGACGGCTTTGCAGGCCGCTGCATGACCACTCTGCCACCTAGCCAGGGGCGACCTCGGGCGCTCGCAATTGCGATACTAAGGTGCCCCGTGCGGCTTGTCGCCGGGCGGGGCTTGCGCTGAGTGAGGCTCTGGCTCTAGCCTAGCAAAAAACACGAGCCAAGCGTCGATTCGCAGGCCCGGGCCAGGGCCACTACCGGCGCGGGCTGACTCCCGCTGACCATTACAGAATAAGGAGCGAGGAATGTCCGCAGCCAACGTGACCGCTCTGGGACTCTTCGACAAGCAGCGCTACATCGCCAGGCCTGGCTTCAATCGCTGGCTGGTGCCTCCCTGCGCCCTCGCGATCCACCTGTGCATCGGCATGGCGTACGGGTTCTCGGTATTCTGGCTGCCGCTGCACAAGGCTCTCGGCATCACAAAAGCGATCGACTGCCCCAAGGACATGGACTTCCTCGCGACGGCGTTCACCACCACGTGCGACTGGAAGATCTCCGCGCTCGGGTGGATGTTCACGCTCTTTTTCGTGTTCCTCGGAACGGCCTCAGCGCTCTGGGGCGGATGGCTCGAGCGCGTCGGCCCGCGCAAGGGCGGGTTCGCCGCCGCGTTCCTCTGGTGCGGTGGTCTCGTGATCTCGGCGTTCGGCGTGACCGTGCATCAGATCTGGCTGCTGTGGGTGGGTTCGGGAATCATCGGCGGCCTGGGTCTCGGACTCGGCTACATCTCGCCGGTCTCGACTCTCATCAAGTGGTTCCCGGACCGGCGCGGCATGGCGACCGGCATGGCCATCATGGGCTTCGGCGGCGGTGCCATGATCGGGGCGCCGCTCGCCGACCACCTCATGAAGCTCTACGAGACCTCGACCTCGGTCGGCGTATGGCAGACGTTTATCACGCTCGCGGTCATCTACTTCGTCTATATGATCTGCGGGTCGCTCGGCTACCGGCTGCCGGCGCCGGGCTGGAAGCCCAAAGGCTGGGAGCCCAAGGCGGGCAAGGCGCTGATCACCACGCGCAATGTGCACCTGAACGTCGCCACACGCACGCCCCAGTTCTGGTTCGTGTGGGGGGTCCTGATGCTCAACGTGACAGCGGGTATCGGCATCATCGGCATGGCCTCGCCGCTCCTGCAGGAGGTCTTCGGCGGCCGCCTGATCGGCGTGAATCAATCTTTCGAGCAACTGACCCCGGCGCAGCACGCGTCGATTGCGACGCTGGCCGCGGGCTTCACGGGGCTTCTGTCGCTGTTCAACATCGCCGGGCGGTTCTGCTGGGCGTCCTTCTCCGACTATATCGGCCGCAAGACGACTTACATGGTGTTCTTCCTGCTCGGCCTCGCCCTGTACTCCTCGATTCCCTGGACGGCGGCGATCGGCAGCATGGCGCTGTTCGTCGGCTTCTTCTGCATCATTCTCTCGATGTACGGCGGCGGCTTCGCCACCGTGCCGGCCGACCTCGCCGAACTCTTCGGCACGCGCATGGTCGGCGCCATTCACGGGCGGCTGCTCACGGCATGGTCGGCGGCCGGCATCTTCGGGCCGGTGATCGTGAATTACATCCGCGAGTACCAGCTCAGCCTCGGCGTGGCTCATGCGCAGGTCTACACCATCACGATGTACATCCTTGCCGGCATTCTGGTGATCGGACTCATCTGCAACATCCTCGTGCGCCCGGTGGCTGAGAAGCACTTCATGACCCCGGAGCAGGAGGCGGCGCTCGATGCCGCCGACAGACACGGTGTCGTTGCCCCTGCGTCCGCGAGGCCAGCGGAGGACGGTGCGCCCTCGCCCGCCTGGGTAGTGTCGGCGGCGTGGCTCGCAGTCGGCATCCCGATCGCGATCGGGGTCTGGGTGACGCTCAAGCAGGCGGCGAAGCTCTTCGGCTTGGCCTGAGGCGTCGGCGGTCGGGGGAGATGGAGCGGGCTAACGGGTTCGAACCGTCGACCTGTACCTTGGCAAGGTACCGCTCTACCAACTGAGCTAAGCCCGCATCCGGATCAGAACGGCGGATTCTATGTGCACCCCTTGGGAAGTCAAGGTGAGCGCGCACGCATGGCGGCTGAATTCTCCTCGGCCGATCCTGTATTAATCACTGTTTGCAATACAGCTACTTACCGATACATCTTAACGTCTTAGATCAGGCCATGCCGCACGCAGGTAAGCGACCATGGACACGAGCGTCGCCAATGCCGCCACGACCGTGAGCCACACGCCTATCGCGTAGATTGGCAGACCGAAGATCGCATGCTGGTAGAGCATCATCGACAGTCCGACGATCTGCAGGATGGTCTTGTACTTGCCGAGCTGTGAGACCGCCACCTTGCGGCGCTCTCCAATCTCCGCCATCCACTCCCGCAGCGCCGAGATCGCAATCTCGCGCCCGATGATGATCGCGGCGGTGAGCACGATGACGGCGTGCTGATCCCGGCTCACCAGGAGTACGAGGGCGACCGCGACGATGAGCTTGTCGGCGACCGGATCGAGGAATGCCCCGAGGCGTGAAATCTGCCCCAGGCGGCGCGCGAAGTACCCGTCGAGCGAGTCGGTGACGCCCGCGGCGGCGAACAGCAGGCCGGCCGCCGGGTGCGCCCAGGAATAGGGCATGTAAAAGAGCAGCACGATGAGCGGGATGGCCGCGATGCGCAGCCACGTCAGCGTGTTGGGTACGTTCCAGATCATCCTGTTCGAGGCTCCCTCAAGAGCCCGGATGCAGGTGATCATAGAGGCTTCGGGCGAGCGCCGCGCCGATTCCGGATACCTGGGTGAAGTCAGCGATGCCGGCGCGCATGACGCCCTGCAGTCCTCCGAAGTGCTTGAGCAGCGCACGGCGCTTGGCGGGACCTAAGCCCGGGACGACCTCGAGCACCGACTCGTTGTAGCGCCGGGCGCGCCTGCGGCGATGGCCGCTGATGGCGAAGCGGTGGGCCTCGTCGCGAACGCGCTGAATGAGGCGCAGCGCAGGCGAATGCGCCTCGAGGGTCACCGCTCCCGCAGCTCCATGGACGAACAGCCGCTCCTGTCCCGGACGGCGGTCCGGTCCCTTGGCGACCCCGACCAGCGCCAGGTCCGGGAACCCGAGCTTGGCGAGCACCGCGTGCACCTCGCCGATCTGGCCCGCGCCGCCGTCGATCAGGAGCAGATCCGGCGCCGGGACTTCGCCCGAGCGCACATGCCGGTAGCGGCGCTCGAGCGCCTGACGCAGCGCCCCGTAGTCATCGCCCGGCGTGATTCCGCTGATGTTGAAGCGGCGGTATTCCTTCTTGAGCGCTCCTTCGGGGCCGAACACCACGCACGAGGCAACCGTACCCTCCCCGCCCGTATGGCTGATGTCGAAGCACTCGAGGCGCGAGGGCGGTTCGGGGAGATCGAGCTCGCGCGCCAGCTCGCCGAGCATCTCTTCTACGCCGGCGCGGCGGGCCTGCCGCATCCGCAGCGCCTGGACCGCGTTCTCATGCGTGAGCTCGGCCCACCTGGCCGCGAGCCCGCGTGCGGGATGGCGCACCGTGATCGCGTGGCCGGCCTGCGTGCTCAGCGCTTCGGCGAGCGCCCCGGCATCGGGGAGCGGGCGCTCGAGCAGGACCTCCGCAGGCGGCTCCGCGCCCGCGTAGTACTGCATGATGAAGGACGCGAGCGCCTCGTCGGCCTCGGCCAGTGCGGCGCGGGGAAAATAGCTGGTGGTACCGAGATTGAGCCCGCCGCGCACCAGCATGACGCTCACGCAGTACTCGCCCGCTTCGCCCACGATTGCGAGCACATCCGCATCGCGCTCGGCCCCGGCGGTCACCACCTGCTGGGCCTGGATGCGCTTCAGGGCCGCGAGCTGATCGCGCACCTGGGCGGCGCGCTCGAATTCGAGGCGCGCGCCCGCCGCCTCCATGCGCGAGGCGAGCTCGGCGTTGACCTCGACGCTGCGGCCTTCGAGCACCTTGACGGCCGCTTCGATGTCCTGTGCGTAGGCAGCGCGCGTGATGAGTCCGACGCACGGCGCCGAGCAGCGGCCCATCTGGTGCTGCAGGCACGGGCGGCTGCGGTTGGCGAAGAAGGTGTCGCGGCAGTTGCGGATGCGGAACAGCTTCTGCAGCTGATTGAGGGTATCGCGCACCGCTCCGGCGCTCGGGAAGGGTCCGAAGTAACGCCCCGGAGCCGTACGCGGGCCGCGGTAGAAGGTGAGGCGCGGGAACTCGTGCCGGGCGTCGAGGTAGACGTACGGGAAGCTCTTGTCGTCGCGCAGCACCACGTTGAAGCGCGGCTTGTGCGCCTTGATCAGGTTGTATTCGAGGAGCAGCGCCTCGGTCTCGGAGTTGGTGACGGTCACCTCGATGGCGGTGATCTGGGCCACCAGCGCCTGGACCTTGGGATCGACGTTGCGCGCGGCGAAGTAGCTGCCCACCCGGTCCCTGAGGCTGCGCGCCTTGCCCACATAGAGCAGCTCGCCGTCGGCCCCGAACATGCGATAGACACCGGGGCGGCGCGGCAGCGCGGCAATGTATTCCTTGTGATCGAACACGGTCAGCCCGAACCCGCCTGGGCGAGGCCGGCGCGCTCACAGGCGCGCGCCATCACCTCGCGGAACATTACCGGCGTCAGCCGCCGGGTCTGGGTGTTGTAGCGGCTGCAATGATACGAGTCGATGAGCCACCGTGCCCCATCGAGCGCGTGCTCGCGCCCGTGCGCGAAGCGGAAGCGCGCGCGCGTCAAGCCGCACGCCATGAGCACGGCGTCGTGCGCGACGCGCCCGAGGGCGAGGTACACCCGTGCGCCGGTAAGCTGCCCGAGCTCCTCCTTCAGGTAGCCGTTACACGAGCGGATTTCCGCGGGTAGCGGCCGGTTGCCCGGAGGCACACACTTCACGGAGTTGACGATGCGCGCGCCGATGAGCTCGAGGCGATCGCCCGCGCAGAGCGACTCGGGCGCGCTCGCCAGCCCGAGCTCATGGAGCGTCCGATAGAGAAGGATTCCCGCGTAATCGCCGGTGAACGGCCGCCCGGTGCGGTTGGCGCCATGCATGCCGGGCGCGAGACCGACCAGGACCAGCCGCGCAGACCTTGCTCCGAAGGACGGCACGGGCCGTGCCCAGTAGTCGGCATGGCGCCGGCGCGTTGCCTCCAGATAGCGCGCGAGGCGCGGACAGCGCGTGCAGTCCGGGTCGTAGGCGGCGCAGCGCCGCGCCTCGACCATGAGCGGGATCATCCTTCGGGCGCGGGGCCGCGCGGCCGCCTCAGCTGCGCTTTTCCACGCGGCGGGTGTGACTGCGCTCGGCGATCAGCATCGCAAGCTCGAGCGCCTGCTCATGGTTCAGCCGCGGATCGACCGTCGAGCGGTAGGCCCGGGCCAGGTCGTGATCGGTGAGCCCGCGCGCCCCTCCGGTGCACTCGGTGACATCCTCGCCGGTCAGCTCGATGTGCACGCCGCCTAAGTAGGATCCGAGGTCTGCATGGATGCGGAACGCCAGCTCGAGCTCCCTGAGGATGTTCTCGAAGCGGCGCGTCTTGAGGCCGCCCGTGGTCGTCTCGGTGTTGCCGTGCATGGGATCGCAGACCCACAGCACCGTCTGCCCGGTCTGGCGCACCGCCTCAATGGCCTTCGGTAGCGCGGCGGCCACCTCTTTGGCCCCGAAGCGGTGAATGAACGTGAGCCGCCCGGGCTGGTTCTGCGGATTGAGGCTCGTCACGAGTCCCTGCAGCCAGGCCGCATCCATTCCGGAGCCCACCTTGACGGCGAGCGGATTGGAGATGCCGCGGAAGTACTCGACGTGGGCCCCGTCGAGCGCCGCGGTGCGCATGCCGATCCAGGGCATATGGGTCGAGAGGTTGTACCAGCGGTTCTGGCGCGGAATGAAGCGGGTCTGTGCCTGCTCGTAGTGCAGGTGCAAGCCCTCGTGGCTCGCGTAGAAATCCACGAGCGTCGCCTCGTGTACCTGCCGCCCGCTGATGCCCTCGAAGAAATCGAGTGCATCCCCGATCGAGCGGACGATCCGCTGGTAGGCGTCCTTGAGCGGCGCCTGATGCACGAACCCTAAGTCCCAGTACTCCGGATGATGCAGGTCGGCGAAGCCTCCCTCGACCAGCGCGCGTACGAAGTTGAGCGTGAGCGCGGCGCGCTCGTAGCCACGCAGCAACAGCAGCGGATCCGCGGCGCGCGCCTCGGCGGTGAACTCCGGCCGGTTGACCAGATCGCCACGGTAGCTCGGCAGCGTCAGGCCCTCGCGGGTCTCGGTGTCGGCGGAGCGCGGCTTGGCGTACTGCCCGGCCATGCGGCCGACGCGGACGATGGGTTTCTTGAGCCCGTGCAGCAGCACCAGGCTCATCTGCAGCAGGATCTTCAGCTTCTTCGCGATGGTGTCCGACTCGCAGTCGGCGAAGGTCTCGGCGCAGTCTCCGCCCTGCAGCAGGAACGCCTCCCCACGCTGCGCTGCGGCGAGCCGCTCGCGCAGCGCCTCGACCTCCCAGGAGACCACGATCGGGGGCAGCCGGGAGAGCTCGGCGACGACCCGCTCGAGGGCCTTCGGGTCGCGATAGACCGGCTGCTGCTGGGCAGGGCGCGTCTGCCAGCTTGCACTGTGCCAGGATGTGGTCTCGGGAGAGCGCATGGATCGATCCTAGCACGCACCCCGGCACCGATCGGCGGGGGCTCCCGAGGGCGGCAGACGGGGCTCCGGCAGCGGCTGGCGTTGCGGCCTCATCGAAGGCAGAATGCGCGCCTTTCCAGAGGGGCCTATGCACCGCGTATTGATCCTCGGCGCCGGGAAGATCGGCGCCCTGATATCCGGATTACTCGCAGAATCAGGAAGTTACAAGGTACAGCTGGGCGACATGGATGGCGCCGCGGCCGAGGCGGTCGCGCGTGCGCATGGGGGCCTCGAGCTCTCGGCTTTCGCACTCGACGCGAGCCAGCCGGAGCTCCTCGAGCGGCACCTGGCAAGTCACCCGGTCGATGCCGTCGTCTCGGGCCTGCCGTACTACTGCAATCGCGGCGTGGCCGAGGTGGCGCGCCGCGCGCGCATCCACTACTTCGACCTGACCGAAGACGTGGAGGTGACGCGCGCCGTGCGTGCGACCGCCTCGGGAGCGTCCCAGGCGTTCGTGCCCCAGTGCGGCCTCGCGCCGGGCTTCATCAGCATCGCCGCCGCCGAGCTCATCACGCACTTCGACGAGCTGCGCTCGGTGAAGCTGCGGGTCGGCGCCCTCCCGCAGCATCCCAACAACGTGCTCAAGTACTCCCTCACCTGGTCTACCGAGGGACTCATCAACGAGTACGGCAATCCGTGCCAGGCGGTCAGCGACGGGCGCCTGCTGGAGCTCGCGCCTCTCGAGGGCCTCGAGGAGATCGAGATCGACGGCATGCGCTACGAGGCCTTCAACACCTCCGGCGGCCTCGGCTCCCTCGCCGACAGCCACGGCGCAGGGTGCGAGACGATGAACTACAAGACCATCCGCTACCCCGGGCATTGCGAGCAGATGCGCCTGCTCATGAATGACCTCAAGCTCAACCAGGACCGCGGAACCCTGAAGCGCATCCTCGAGAACGCGGTCCCGCAGACGCTCCAGGACGTAGTGATCGTCTACGCCGCCGTCACCGGCAAGCAGGACGGGCAGCTGCGCGAGGAGAACTACGTCAACAAGATCTATCCGCAGCTGATTTGCGGCCGCTTGTGGTCAGCCATCCAGGTCTCGACCGCCGCCGGCATCACCGCCGTGGTCGACCTGGTACTTGCCGCTCCGGCCCGCTATCACGGCTTCATTGCCCAGGAGCAGTTCCGCCTCACCGAGATCGTGGCAAATCGTTTCGGGCGCTATTACGCCCCCGGCGGCAGCAAGCAGGTCTCGGGTGAGGTCGTAGTGGCCGGCAAGACCGGGCACCAGCGCCATCGCAAGGTGGCGCTGCGATGAGCGCCATGGACGTCAACGCGCTGCTCGGACGGCTCGGGCTTGCGGCCGTCAACCCCGGTACCTGGTCGGGACAGCATGGCTGGTCGAAGAGTGCCGGAGCGCCGCTCCTCAACGTGAAGAACCCGGCGAGCGGCGGCCTCATTGCGCAGGTGCACCCCGCGACGGACGCGGACTACGAGAGCGTAATCACGAGTGCGCAGCAGGCGGCGGCCGCCTGGCGCGAGGTCCCGGCGCCAAAGCGCGGCGAGGCGGTGCGGCTGCTCGGCGAGGCGCTGCGGCGTCACAAGGCGGACCTCGGCACGCTGGTCTCGCTCGAGAACGGCAAGATCCTGGCCGAGGGCCTCGGCGAGGTGCAGGAGATGATCGACATCGCCGATTTTGCCGTCGGCCAGTCGCGCATGCTCTATGGGCTGTCCATGCATTCAGAGCGCCCGCGGCACCGCATGAGCGAGCAATGGCACCCGCTCGGCGTCGTCGGCATCATCTCGGCATTCAATTTCCCGGTAGCGGTGTGGGCCTGGAATGCGCTGCTCGGCGCGATCTGCGGCAACGCCTGCGTATGGAAGCCCTCGCACAAAACTCCGCTCACGGCGCTCGCCGTGCAGCAGATCTGCAACGCGGTGATGAAGTCCGCGGACCTGCCGCCGGTCTTTCAGGTCTTCGTCGACGGCGGGACCGGGCTCGCGACTCGCTTCGTCGAAGACCGGCGCGTCGCCCTCATCTCCTTCACCGGCTCGACCGAGGTCGGACGCAGAGTCGGCGAGCGCGTCGCCGCGCGCCTCGGCAAGAGCCTGCTCGAGCTCGGCGGCAACAACGCGGTGATCGTCGACGAGAGCGCGAATCTCGATCTCGCCGTCCCCTCGATCGTCTTCGGCGCGGTCGGCACGGCCGGACAGCGCTGCACCTCCACGCGGCGCGTGCTCGCCCACAAGTCGATCGCCGCGGAGCTCGAGAAGCGCCTCATTCACGCCTACCGGCAGGTGCGGATCGGTGATCCGCTCGCGCCCGGAACACTCATGGGCCCGCTGATCGATGCCCGGGCAGTCGCGGACTATAAGGCCGCGGTCGCCGCCGCGCAGGCGGCGGGGGGCGAGCTGCTGTGCGGGGGGAAGGCCCTCGAGGGTGCGGGCAACTTCGTCGAGCCCGCGATCGTGCGCGCACGCAACGAGTGGCCGATCGTGCAGACCGAGACCTTTGCTCCGCTGCTCTATCTGATCCCGGTGGACTCGCTGGCCGAGGCCATCGGCGCGCAGAACGCCTCGGCGCACGGCCTGTCGTCGGCGATCTTTACCGACCGGCTGCAGAGCGCGGAGGCGTTCCTGTCCGCTGCCGGCAGCGATTGCGGTATCGCCAACGTCAACCTCGGCACTTCGGGGGCCGAGATCGGCGGCGCGTTCGGCGGCGAGAAGGATACCGGCGGCGGCCGCGAGTCGGGCTCGGACGCCTGGAAGACCTACATGCGCCGCCAGACCAACACCGTCAACTGGAGCCGCGAGCTGCCGCTCGCCCAGGGCATCGAGTTCAAGGTCTCTTAGGGCGGCTGCGCATTGCGCGCGCTGATGACTTAACGCCCCGGCAGGTACAGCGAGAAGCGCGCGCCGCCGAGCGGCGACTCGTCGACCTCGAGCCGTCCGCCGTAGAGGTCGGTCGTCTCGCGCACCATGGCAAGGCCGATCCCGTGGCCGGGGACGCTCTCGTCGGCGCGCACCCCGCGCTGCAGTACGCGCGGGCGGTCCTCGGGAGCTATCCCCGCGCCGTCATCCTCGACCGTCACGACGAGCCGCTGCCGCACCGGCGCGCCCTCGTCGTTGCGCGCGGTGAGGCGCACGCGGCCGCGGCACCACTTGCAGGCGTTGTCGAGCAGATTGCCGAGCATTTCGGTGACGTCGCCGCGATCTCCGACGAACAGGCTCCCGGGGGCCACCTCGAGCTCGAGCGACAGGTCCTTGTGCCCGTACACGCGCAGCAGGGCCGCGCGCAGCTCGGAGGCGACCTGTGCGAGGTCGACCGGCGCCTGTCCGATCAATGCCCCACCCGAGGCGGCGGCACGCTGCATCTGGTGCTCGATGATCCCGGCCATCCGGTCGATCTCGGCGTTGACCGTGTCGCGGCCGCCATCGCCCGGAAGGCTCGCGCGTATCACCGCCAGCGGCGTCTTCAGGCTGTGCGCCAGGTTGCCGAGGGTGTCGCGGTAACGCGCCACGCGCTTGCGCTCCCCTGTGAGCAGCGCATTGAGATTCACCGCGACGCCCGAGAGCTCGCGCGGATAGCCGCTGCCGATGGTATCGCTGCGCCCCTCCTCCACCTCGTGGATCTCGCGCTCCATGCGCCGCACCGGTGACAGCACCCAGCGCAGCAGCACCGCGAGCACCGCGAGCAGCAGTGCCATCAGGCCGACGAACCAGCCGATCAGCTCCTGGCGGAAGCGCCAAAGCTGCTCCTCGAAAGGCGTCAGGCTCACCGCGACGCTGAAGGTGAATCCCTGCGGCTCCTCGGGGTCGTCCGCGAACTGGATGGCGCGGCTCTCGACCGCGACGCGGTAATGCCCGCCGAAGGTCGCATAGCCGACACTGCGCGCGCCGCGCGCCAGCAGCGGCCCGAAATCGCCGCCGAGCCCGGCGACCGACGGCGAGCGCCACAGGTGATGCTGTGAGCGGATCTGCGCGTACCAACCCGAGCGCGGCGTGTCGAGGCGTGCGTCCAGTCCCTGCGCCGCGGGCGCGTAGCCGCCGTCCGGCTGCGGCTCGACCGAGGCGATCAGCGCCACCATCTGCCGGTCGAGCAGCTCCTCGAGCGAGCGCTCGGAGAGCGCGCGGAAGCCCGAGTCCAGCACCCAGATCATCACGCCGGAGAACAGCACCAGCGGTACGGCAATCGACGCGAGCAACCGCCGGCTGAGCGAATGCACGGGAGTGCGGTGCGGCCGTCAGGAAGTCGGGTCGCGCGGCAGAGCGAAGCGGTAGCCGCGCCCGCGCAGCGTCTCGATGGGGCGCAGTTGCTCGTGCGGGTCGAGCTTGCGGCGCAGCCTCCCCACGAGCACTTCGATCACGTTGCTGTCACGCTCGAAATCCTGGTCGTAGAGCCGCTCGGTGAGCTCGGTCTTGGAAATCACGTCGCCGGCCCGCAGCATCAGGTGCTCGAGAATGCGGTACTCGAAGGTCGTGAGCTCCACCGACGTGCCGCCGACGCGCACCGTCTGAGCGCGCGTGTCGAGCTCCACCGGACCGCAGCGCAGCAAGGGGCTCGCCCAGCCTCCGGAGCGCCGCAGCAGCGCCTGCACCCGCGCCAGCACCTCTTCGAAATGAAAAGGCTTGGCGACATAGTCGTCGGCGCCGGCCTGCAGCCCCTCGACCTTGTCCTGCCAGTTGTCGCGCGCCGTGAGGATCAGGATCGGATAGGTCTTGCGCGCCGCGCGCAGGCGGCGAATCACTTCGAGCCCCGCGAGTCCCGGAAGACCGAGGTCGATGATGGCTACGTCGAGCGGATACTCGCTGCCGGCGAACAGGCCCTCGTTGCCGTCGGCCGCCAGGTCGACGGTGAACCCGGCGTCGGCAAGCCGTGTCCTGAGCGTCTCGCGCAGCGCCGCCTCGTCCTCGACCACCAGCACACGCATGCGGCCCCCTTATGGTCGTTGGTTGCAAGTGGGCCTTGCGGCCCACCCCAGGGCGCGAATTCGCCGTAAAGACACATGGATGTGTCCGCCGCCGCAGGCGGCGAGCGGCGGGAGAAAGTCGCGCCTTTTGCTCGCCGCGCGCGGGGCGGCACAGGGACGTGCCGATCCCGAGCAATTCATACTACAGCAGCGCGCCGCTCGCGGCGTCCACGCGCACCGTCCATACGCGCCCCGCCTCGTTGAGGAGGCGCAGCACATACACCGTGCGGCCATTTTCCTGCTCCGCCTCGGCCTTGACCACCCGTGCATGGAAGCGCTGCTCGGCCATATTGTCCGCCTGGTCCATGGACATGGAAGCCGCGGTGAGCACGACCACTCGCGGGGTGACAACCGGAGGCGACGGCGGCGGGTCGCTCGAGGCTACCCCGGCTCGCGGACCTGCTGCGAGCAACACGGTCAGCCCGATGAATCGTCGCACGTTCATGGCTGTGGCCAAGCCTAGCGCATCCGCTCCCCACGTCGCACGCCGCGCGCGTTTCCCGAGTCTTCAGCTGCCGTTCAGCTTTACCTCCTGCCAAAGCTCATCCCACTGCGCTGCCGACAGCCGCTCGAGCGCGAGCCCGCGCTCGAGCGCGCGCTGCTCCATGCAGCGGAAGCGCCGCTCGAACTTCGCGTTGGCGCCGCGCAGCGCCGCTTCGGCGTCGAGATCGAGGTGGCGGCTGAGATTCACCGCTGCAAAAAGCAGATCGCCGAGCTCCTCGGCGGCTGCATCACCGGCGCCGCGGGGCGCCGCCGTGCCCGTTGCGGAAAGCGCCGCGTCCAGCTCGCCGAGCTCTTCGGCGACCTTGGCTCGTGCCCCCGCGGCATCGGGCCAGTCGAAGCCGACGCGCGCCGCACGCCGCCCGAGCTTGGCCGCGCGCGTGAGCGCCGGGAGCGCTGCGGGCACGCCGGCGAGCGTGCTGCGATCCCCGAGCTTCCCCGCCGCCTGCTCGCGCTCACGCGCCTTCTGCGCCTCCCACTCCCGCGGCAGATGCTGCGCTTCGATGGCGGCCCCGGCGAATAGGTGCGGATGGCGGCGGACGAGCTTGGTGCGGATCGACTCGGCGACGTCCGCGAAGTCGAACCAGCCGCGCTCCTCGGCCATGCGGGCGTGAAACACGACCTGAAAGAGCAGATCGCCGAGCTCCTCGCGCAGCCGCCCGTGCTCGCCGCGCTCGATCGCGTCCGCTACCTCGTAGGCCTCTTCGATGGTAAAGGGAGCGATGGTCGCGAAAGTCTGCTCGAGATCCCAGGGGCAGCCACGCTGCGGGTCGCGCAGCCGCGCCATGAGCGTGATGAGCGCCTCGATCGCACGCTGCGCGTCGCCCATTGCAGCTTTAGTCCGCGACGCCGGCGGCGCGCTCGAACGGCAACGGGCCGACGCACAGGCGATAGAGCGTGAGCAGCATGCCGGCGGTTGCCCCCCAGATGGTGCGCCCCTCGAACGGGATGTCCCAGAACTCGACCTCGTCGCCGCTGCGGATGAGGCGGCGGCGCTGCATGCGGAAGTTGGCCGGATCGAAGACGTAGTCGAGCGGCACCTCGAAAGTCCCCTGCACTTCCTTCACGTCCGGGAGCGGGGCGAAGCCGGCGCGCACGAATCCCACCACCGGCGTGATACGAAAGCCCGTGATGACGATGTGATCCGGCAGGTAGCCCGCCACCGACACCAGCCTCTCCTCGAGACCGATCTCCTCGCGCGCCTCGCGCAGCGCCGCAGCCGCCGGGGTCGCGTCGCTCGCCTCGATGTGCCCTCCGGGAAAGCTCACCTGGCCCCCATGGGTGCGTAGCCCCACCGAGCGCTCGGTCAGGAGCACCGTCGGCCGGCGCCGCTCGAGGAGCGGAATCAACACCGCTGCGGGCGTCGGGGCGGCGGGCAGTGAGCGCCGGTAAATTTCGCTGTCCGCTGCCGACAGTCCCGGCAGGATCCAGTCTTCGGGCTGGTGCCGGGGAGCGGTGCCAGCGAGCCTGGTGCGGATGATCTCCGTCCAGTCGCGCTGCCCCGCCGTGCTTTCCGGCCTCTCAGCCACCGCTGCCGGTGCCGCCCTTGACGCCGCCGCGAGTGAGCTCCGCGGGATCGAGGAGCTTGTCGAGCTCCGCCGCCGGTAGCTGCGTCATCTCGCGGGCAACCTCGCGGATCGGCCGGCCCTGCGCATACGCCGCCTTGGCGATCGCGGCGCCCTTCTCGTAGCCGATCACCGGGTTCAGCGCCGTCACCAGGATCGGGTTGCGATCGAGCGCCTCGGCGATGCGCGCCTCGTTCACCTTGAAGCCGGCGATCGCCCGGTCGGCCAGCAGCCGCGACACGTTGGCGAGCAGCGAGATGCTCGCGAGCAGGTTGTGGGCGATGAGCGGCAGCATCACGTTCAGCTGGAAGTTGCCCGACTGTCCCGCGATCGTGATGGCGGTGTCGTTGCCGATGACCTGCGCAGCCACCATGGCGGTGGCCTCGGGAATCACCGGGTTCACCTTGCCGGGCATGATGCTGCTGCCGGCCTGCAACGCCGGCAGCGAGATCTCGCCGAGCCCCGCGAGCGGCCCGCTGTTCATGAGGCGCAGGTCGTTGGCGATCTTCATGAGGCTCACGGCGACGACTTTGAGCTGCCCGGAAAGCTCTACCGCCGCGTCCTGGGCCGACAACGCCTCGAAGTAGTTTGGCGCCGGAACGAATGCGACGCCGGTGATCGCGGCGAGCTCCTCGCAGAAGCGCCGCCCGAACTGCGGGTGGGCGTTGATGCCGGTACCGACCGCGGTGCCGCCCTGCGCGAGCGCCAGCAGGCGCGGCTCGACGGACGCGAGGCGTGCCAGGCCGTTCTCGATCTGGGTGCGCCACCCCGAGAGCTCCTGGCCGAGCGTCACCGGCATGGCATCCATGAGATGGGTACGGCCGGTGGTGACCGTGCCGGCGAGTTCGCGCTCGCGCCCGAGAAGCACGTCGCGCAGATGCGCGAGCGCCGGCACCAGCGCCTGCCGCAGCGCGAGCGCCGCGCTCACGTGGATGGCGGTCGGAATCGAGTCGTTGCTGCTCTGCCCCATGTTGACCTGGTCGTTGGGGTGCACCGGGCTCTTCAGCCGCGCGCTCGAGAGCGCCGCGATGACCTCGTTGGCGTTCATATTGGTGCTGGTGCCCGAGCCGGTCTGGAAGACGTCGATCGGAAAGTGCGCGTCGTGCCTGCCGGCGGCGACCTCGGCGGCGGCCGCCTCCACCGCCTCCGCCACCTTCGGATCGAGCAGCCCGAGGCGGCGGGTGGCGCGCGCGGCCGCCTGCGTGACCAGCCCCGGGGCGGCGATGAATCCCCGCGGCCTGGTCAGGCCGCTGACGGGAAAGTTGTCGACGGCACGCTGGGTTTGTGCGCCCCACAGCGCGTGCGCGGGCACCTTGAGCTCACCCATGCTGTCGCGCTCCACCCGGAAGGAAGTCGTCATGCGTGCACTCCTGTATCGGCGGCGCGCAGCCGCGACGCCCGGCCGGCCGTATGCGTTATGATGATAACGCATGCCCGCAAGCCCCAGCGACGCCGTCGGCGCACTCGAGGCGCTTTCGCCCGTAGACGGGCGCTACCTGCGCGCAGCCGCACCGCTGCGTGCGTTGCTCTCGGAGGCGGCGTTGATCCGCGAGCGCGTGCGCGTCGAGGCCCAGTGGCTGCTGAGCCTCT
>DAHUXE010000155.1 GCA_027307325.1 Gammaproteobacteria bacterium
CCGGTCTTGACGCCCTCGACGCGGATGCGCTTCACCAGCGGCTCGAGCTGCCCGGCGAGCAGCAGGGCTTCCTGCAGGAGCCCCAGCGGATTGCCCGGCTCGAGCTTCCAGTAGATGCCGTGGCAGAGCCACTCGCGCGCCTCGGTCGGGGCGGTGACGAGGGCGGCCACGCGGTGCGCCAGTCCGTCGCCGGGGGCCGAATAGATGAGGCCGCGGGGGAAGATGAGCGCGCGCATCACGGCGGCGAGCGGGCGACTCGGGAAATTGCGCAGGAAGCCGTGCAGCTGCTCCTGCGCATGATAGAGGAGATTGCGGCACGCCCACTCGACGATGGGCAGATCCTCGGCCCGCGCGCCCTGATTCTCGTGATGCTTGAGCACCATCGAGGCCAGGTACATCGAGGACAGCACGTCGCCGAGCCGCGCCGACAGGCCCTCCTTCTTCTTGAGGTAGCCGCCGAGCGTGAGCATCGCCACGTCGACCGCGAAGGCGAACGAGGCGCTGAAGCGCACGATGTGCTGGTAGTAACGCGCGGTCCCGCCCGCGACCGGCGCGCGCGTGAAGCGCGCGTGGGTCAGCGCCATGATGAAGGAGCGCACCGCGTTCGAGATGGTGAAACCGATGTGACCGAACAGCGCGCGATCGAACGCCTCGACGCCGGCCGCGCGGTCGGGATTGCGCGCCGCGTTCATCTCGCGCAGCACGAACGGATGGCAGCGGATGGCGCCCTGGCCGAAGATGATGAGATTGCGGGTGAGGAGGTTCGCGCCCTCGACGGTGATCGCGACCGGCGTGACCTGGTAGCCGCGCCCGAGATAATTCTTCGGCCCGAGCATGATGCCCTTGCCGCCGTGCACGTCCATCGCGTCGTTGCACACCTGGCGGCCCATCTCGGTGACGTGGTACTTGAGCATGGCGGACGGAACCGACGGCTTCTCGCCGCCGTCGATCGCACCCGCGGTCACCGAGCGCGCCGCGTCCATGGTGTAGGTGAGGCCGACCATGCGGGCGATCACCGCCTCGACTCCCTCGAACTTGCCGACCGGCGTATTGAACTGGCTGCGGATGCGCGCGTAGGCGCCGGTGGCCCAGACGGCGGCCTTGGCGGCCCCGGTGGTGTTGGAGGGCAGCGAGATGCAGCGCCCCACGGAGAGCTGCTCGACCAGCATGCGCCAGCCGCTGCCCGCCAGCGCCGGCCCGCCGATGATGAAGTCGAGCGGCACGAACACGTCGCGACCCTGAATGGGGCCGTTCTGGAACGGCACGTTGAGCGGAAAGTGCCGCCGCCCGATGCTGACGCCGGGCGTGTCGCGCGGAATGAGCGCGCAGGTGATGCCGATGTCGGTCTTGCCGCCGAGGAGCTTGTCCGGATCGAACATGCGGAAGGCGAGCCCGATCACGGTCGCGACCGGGGCGAGCGTGATGTAGCGCTTGGAGAAGTTGAGCCTCAAGCCCACGATCTGCGACCCCTGCCACATGCCGCGGCATACCACCCCGGTATCGGGGATGGAGGCGGCATCGGAGCCGGCGCGGGGACCGGTGAGGGCGAAGCACGGCACTTCCTCGCCGCGCGCCAGGCGCGGCAGGTAGTAATTCTTCTGCGCCTCGGTGCCATAGTGATTCAGCAGCTCCGCGGGCCCGAGCGAATTGGGCACCGCGGCGTTGGAGGCGGCGGTGGGGCTCCTGCTCGAGATCTTGGCGAGCACGCACGAGTGCGCGAAAGCCGAGAACTCGAGCCCGCCGTACTTCTTCGGGATGATCATCGCGAAGAAGCCGCGGGTCTTGAGCACCTCCCAGGCCTGCGGCGGCAGGTCGCCGCGCTCGTGGGTGATGTGCCACTCATCGAGCATCCGGCACAGTTCCTCGCAGGGGCCGTCGAGGAACGCCTCTTCTTCCTGCGAGAGCTTCGGCGGCCTGGCGGCGAGGAGCTTGCTCCAGTCAGGCGCCCCCGTGAACAGCTCGCCGTCCCACCACACGGTGCCGGCCTCGAGCGCCTCCTTCTCGGTCTGCGACATCGACGGCAGGAGCTTGAGGTAGGCGGCCATGAAGGGGCGGGTGATGAGCGCCTTGCGCAGCGGCCGCACGTTGAGCAGCCACAGTCCCGCGAGCAGCACCCACAGCAGCCCCTTCCAGATGCCGGCCGGTGCCCCGGCGGTGGTGTAGAGCGCCAGCAGCACGGTGAAGGTGACCGTGAAGGCGAGCAGCGACAGCCGACGATAGGCGAGGAACAGCAGCGCGGCGATGAACAGCAGCGTAATGACACCGCCGACCTGCGTGACCGCGTAGGCCGCGGCCAGTACCGCGAGCAGCGAGACGATCGCCCCCAACATAACTTTATCCTCCGTGTCAGCCGAGCAGGTTCTTCACTCCGTCACGTTCCTCGCGCAGCTCCGCGTTCGTCAGCTCCATGCGCTTGCGGCTGAACTCGTCGAGACCCAAGTCCGGGACGATCCGGTACTCGCCGTTCGCGACCGTGACCGGATATGAGTAGATGACGCCCGCCTCGATGCCGTAGCTGCCGTCCGACGGCACGCCCATGCTCACCCAGTCGTTTGCCGGCGTGCCGTGCACCCAGGTGTGCACGTGATCGATCGCGGCAGACGCCGCCGAGGCAGCCGAGGAGGCGCCGCGCGCCTTGATGACGGCGGCGCCGCGCTGCTGCACGGTCGGAATGAAGGTCTGCTCGATCCACTCCCGGCCGACCAGCTCCGGGGCAGCCTTGCCGCGAACGAGCGCGTGCCGCAGGTCCGGATACTGCGTGGCGGAATGGTTTCCCCAGATCGTCATGCGGCGGATGTCCGACACATGCGTGCCGGTCTTGTCCGCGAGCTGCGCCAGCGCGCGGTTGTGATCGAGGCGCGTCATGGCGGTGAAGTTGCGCGGATCGAGCTCGGGCGCATTGGCCATGGTGATCAGCGCGTTGGTGTTGGCGGGATTGCCGACCACCAGCACGCGCACCTTGCGGTCGGCGTGCCGGTTGAGCGCCTTGCCCTGCGCCGAGAAGATCTGCGCATTGGCGAGCAGCAGATCCTTGCGCTCCATGCCGGGTCCGCGCGGCCGCGCGCCTACCAGCATCGCCACCTGACAATCGCGGAACACGACGTTCGCATCGTCGCTCGCCGTCACGCTCTCGAGTGTTGGAAAGGCGCAGTCGCTGAGCTCCATCAGCACGCCCTGCAGCGCCGGGAGCGCGGCGCTGATCTCGAGCAGCTGGAGCCTGACGCGCGTGTCCGGCCCGAGGAGCGCGCCCGAGGCCACGCGAAAGGCGAGCGCGTAGCCGATCTGGCCGGCGGCGCCGGTGATCGCGACATTTACGGCGGGTTTCATGAGCGATGTTCTTCGTGGCGGCTGAAGAAGGGCCAGAAAGTTTAGCGTGTGCGCCCCCGTCGGCCTGCAAAAACGGCGTTCTTTCCCTGGGAGCCCCGCCCTGGCCCCCGGGGCAGCAGGCGCCCCAGGCTGCCCGGGACCCCCCTTTTCACGGCCTCAAGGTCATATACTGAAATAGTTTGACACTTGAGTAGTGTTGTACTAGAGTATATAACCAAGGAGGACGACCTGCATGGTGCAGGGAGCCCAAGAGAGAGAAGCTGAAAGAGGAGATGACCATGAACGCACTCACAAGCCTGTACCGGAACACTACCTGCGCTGCTGCTGCCGCCCTGATCTGCGTGCTGTCCAGCATGGCCTTCGTCGAGTCGACTGCCGTTGTCCCGGGCACGCAGCCCGAGTTCATCCGCATCGCTCACGTGTCTGCGCCGTCCTGGTTCGGCAAGCCCGAGCCGGCCGTTTTGGTAGATTAGTTCGCTAACCTTCCGCAACAGCCCCTTGTCCACCCCGACGCTCACGACGGCCATCATGGATCCGCAATGGGACAACAGCCTGCCGATCTACCGGCAACTGAGGGACCGCGTGGTCGCCATGATCCTCGAGGGCGTCCTGAAGGAGGGAGACCCGCTGCCCTCGGTGCGCAACGTCGCCGCGGATTTTCGCCTGAATCCGCTGACGGTGCTGAAGGGCTACCAGCAGCTGGTGGACGAGCAGCTGGTCGAGAAACGCCGGGGCCGCGGCATGTTCGTGAGCTTAGGGGCCCGCAAGGCGCTCATGAAGGACGAGCGGCAGCGCTTTCTCGAGGACGAATGGCCGAAGGTGTACGCGACGATCCAGCGCCTCGGCCTCTCGGGCGAGGAGCTGCTGCGCGGCGCAGCCGCCGCACCCGCGGCACCTTTCCCGGCCCTGCCTTCCAAAGGGGAGCAAGATGACAGCGGTAATTGAAGCGCGCGGCCTCGCCAAATCCTATGGCGCGACACGCGCGCTGGACGGGGTGAGCTTCAGCGTCGAGCCGGGGCGCATCGTCGGCCTCATCGGCCCGAACGGCGCCGGCAAGACCACCGCGCTCAAGGCGATCCTCGGCCTCACCTCATTCGCCGGCGAGCTGCGCGTGCTCGGGCTCGACCCGCGCTCGCAGCGCGATGAGCTCATGCGCGACGTATGCTTCATAGCGGACGTCGCGGTGCTGCCGCGCTGGCTGCGCGTCGCCCAGGCGATCGAGTTCGTCGCGCACGTGCACCCGCGCTTCGACCGCAGCGTCGCCGAGAATTTCCTGGCCAAGACGGACATCAAACGCGGCAGCCGCGTCGGCCAGCTCAGCAAGGGCATGGTGACGCAGCTGCACCTGGCGCTCATCCTGGCGATCGACGCGCGCCTCCTGGTGCTCGATGAGCCGACGCTCGGCCTGGACCTGCTGTATCGCCGCCAGTTCTACGACACGCTGCTCAACGACTATTTCGACAAGGAGCGCACCATTCTCCTCACCACGCACCAGGTGGAGGAGGTGGAGCAGCTCTTTACCGACGTGATCTTCATCAACCACGGACACTTCACGCTCAACGCGCCGGTCGAGGAGCTCGGCAGCCGCTACCAGCAGCTCACCGTGAGCTCGGAGCAGGCCGCGCGCGCCCGCGAGCTCAAGCCCTTCTACGAGCGCGAGATCTTCGGCCGGGTGGCGATGTACTTCGAAGGCCGCACGGCCGCCGAGCTCGGCGCATACGGCGAGCTGCGCACGCCCTCCATCGCCGACCTGTTCGTGGCCAAGATGCAGGGAGCCTCATCCACATGAGCATCGACACTGCAGGACGGTTGAGCGAGCGGCTGCGGCAGGACGCACCGCACGGCCAGTGGGAGCGCAGCGCGCCCTGGATGGCGCCGCTCGTGACCGCCGGAGTGCTCGCGCTCGCCACCTTCGTCATGTTCGCCAGCTGCGGGGCCGCCCTCATATGAACGCCAACGCCGCCACCGCCGCCCCCGCGCCCGCACTGGTGCGCCGCGCCGGCAGGCTCGACACCCTCGTGGCGCTCGTGCGCCGCGAGCTCTGGGAGCATCGCTCGCTGTGGATCTGCGCGCTGGTGGTGGAGGGCCTGCTGGCGGTCTCGCTGCTCATCGGCCACATCAACATGGACCTGCCGGACCGGGTGCTCACCGCGCAGCAGAAGGTCGCGCTCTTCACGATCGCCGAGTGGGCGCTGGCGCAACCGGTATTCCTGGTGACCTCGATCGTCGTCGGCTTCTATCTGCTCGACTGCCTGTACTCGGAGCGCAAGGACCGCAGCATTCTCTTCTGGAAGTCGCTGCCGCTGTCGGATCAGCTCACGGTCGGCTCCAAGTTCCTGGTGGCCGCCGTGATCGTGCCGCTCGGGGTGTTCGTGCTCGCCACGGCGGCGGACCTGGTGTTCGCCGCGATCCTCGCGCTGCGGATTCCGGAAGCGCTCAGCTGGAGCACCTATGAGTGGCTGCGGACCGAGCTGGTGCTGCTCCTCGAATGTGTCCTCGGCGTGCTGTGGTACTCGCCCATCGCGGGTGCGCTGCTGTTGTTCTCCGCCTGGATCCCCCGCAATCCGATCCTCTGGGCGTCCCTCGTGCCGGTGGTGGCACCGATCGTCGAGCGCGTCGGGCTCGGCACCCACTACATCTGGGATTTCGAGCGCTACCGCTTGAACGGCATCTGGCACCACCTGATGCTCGGGCCGAACGTGTTCAACAACTTCCACAGTCTGCCGCCGGTGGGGGTGGTGCTCGACACCCTCAATGTCCGCGGCGCCTTCGCCGACGTCGACCTGTGGCTGGGAGTGGCGGCGGCCTTGACGATGGTCTACGCCGCAGCCCGCGTCCGCCGCTACCGCGGCGACGGCTGAAAACGCCTCAGGCGAGCGTAACCGCTCGCTGGCCCGCCGGATCGCGCTTATCATCGCGGTCCGGCGGGCGATTGTCCGTTAGAGCCAGGATTCCAACCTGACGACGGATTCTTCAGCGCAGGCTGTCGGGGTGCGGCGCACCCCCGAGGGACTCGAGCTCGAGCTTTCGGGCGAATGGAGCCTGAGCAGGGCCGCCGCCATCGAGGCCGCGCTCGCCGCCGTCGACGCGGCCTCGGCGCCGCGCATCCGCATCGCCGCGCAGGCGATCACCCGGCTCGACCTGTCCGGCGCCTGGGCGCTCTCCGGCTTCGTGCGGCGCGCGCGCCGCGCCGGTGCCGAGGTCGCCTTCCGCGGCACGCCGCCGGATTTGCTGCACCTGGTGGACGAGACGCTCGCCGGGGAGGCGGGCGAGTCCGCCGCGCCGCCAGCCGCCGCAGCCCCTGGGGCGCCAGGCGCCCGCGCGCTGGTGGCGATCGGCCGCTATGCGGTCCGCTTCAGTCATGGCCTGATGGGAGGTTGCGCCTTCCTCGGCCGCGCATTCGTCACCCTGCTCGCGAGCCTCGGCCGCCCGCAACGCCTGCGCCCGATCTCCATCGTCCGCCACGTCTACGACACCGGCATCACGGCCATGCCGATCGTGGCGCTCATCGCCTTCCTGATCAGCGTCATCCTCGCGTACCTGAGCGCGCAGCAGCTGCGCGGGCTCGGCGCCGATATCTACGTGGTCGACCTGGTCACGATCGGCGTGCTGCGCGAGCTCGGAGTGCTGCTCACCGCGATCATCGTCGCCGGACGCTCGGGCAGCGCCTACGCCGCCGAGCTCGGCTCGATGCGGCTCAACGAGGAGGTAGATGCACTCACCGCCACGGGCGCCGATCCGATAGAGCTGCTCATCGTGCCGCGGCTGCTGGGACTCGCGATCGCGCTGCCGCTGCTCACCATCCTGGCCGATCTCATAGGGCTGTCCGGCGGGGCGCTGCTGTGCCGCTACCTGCTCGACATGCCGCTCACCCAGTACGTCAACCGCGTCGACGAGTCGATCTCCGCCACGACCTTCTGGGTGGGCATCATCAAGGCGCCGGTATTTGCCCTCATCATCGCCTTTGCCGGCTGCTATCGCGGCATGCAGGTGCGCGGCTCGGCGCGCGTGCTCGGGCACATGGTGACGGTGGCGGTGGTGCAGGCGATCTTCCTGGTCATCCTGGCCGATGCCCTGTTCGCGGTGCTGTTCATGAAACTGAAGATCTGATGGAACCGGTGGTGGAAGTCCGCGGGCTCGTGAACCGCTTCGGCAGGCAGCTGGTGCACGACGGGCTCGACATGCAGGTGGCCGAGGACGAGGTCTTCGGCATCGTCGGTGGCTCGGGCTCGGGCAAGTCCGTGCTGCTGCGGACCATTCTCGGGCTGCAGCGCCCCCAGGCCGGCACGGTGAGCCTCCGCGGCCGCGACATCACGCACCTCAGCGAAGCGCAGCTGCGCCCCATCAAGGCCGGCTACGGCGTGGCCTTTCAGGCCGGGGCACTGTACTCGGGGCTCACGGTGCTCGAGAACGTGCAGCTGCCGATGATCGAGCACCTGAGGCTCCCGCCGACGGCGCTCGACGGTCTGGCCCTCCTCAAGATCCGGCTGGTGGGGCTGCCGGAAGATGCGGCGGCCAAGTACCCGTCGCAGCTCTCCGGCGGCATGGTGAAGCGCGCCGCGGTGGCCCGCGCCCTGGCCCTCGATCCGCAGCTCCTGTTTCTCGACGAGCCCACCTCGGGCCTCGACCCGGTGAGCGCGTCGGCCTTCGACGATCTGGTGCTGTATCTGCAGCAGCACCTGAGGCTCACCATCGTCATGATCACGCACGATCTGGACAGCATCTTCCGTACCTGCAATCGTGTCGGGGTGATCGTGGACCGGCGCATGGAAACCGACACCCTCGAGCGTATCGTCGATCACCCGAATCCATGGATCCAGGCCTACTTCCATGGCGAGCGGGCGCGCGCGCGCCTCGGAGCCGGGCATGGAGCGTGAGGCCAATTACGCCGCCGTCGGCGCGTTCGTGCTGCTGGTGACGCTGGCCGGGGCGCTGTTCGTCTACTGGTATTCCGACACCCGCGAGCACCGTGATTACAACCGCTACGAGATCTACTTCACCGGCAGCGTCAGCGGGCTGGAGAAGGGGGCGGCGGTGCGTTATCTCGGGGTGCCGGTCGGGCGCGTGAACAACCTGCGCATCGACCCGCGCGACTCGAGCCGCGCCGAGGTGATCGTCGACATCGACGCGAGCACGCCGATCTCGGAGCAGACGGTGGCGGAGCTGCAGCTGCAGGGAATCACCGGACTGCTGTACATCGACCTGAGCGAGGACCGCAGCGGCAAGCGCGCGAGCGCCCCGGTCGCGAGCCTGCGTTATCCGGTGATCCGCTCGGCGCCGTCGCGTTTCGACGTGTTCCTCGCGGGCCTGCCGGAGGTGGTGGCCGCGGCCGGCAATCTCATCAACCGCGCCGACCGCCTGCTGAGCGACGAGAATATCGCCGCGGTGACCTCGGCCGTGGGCAACATCGACCGGGCGTCGGCGACTCTGCCGCGCACCGTCAAGGACCTCAACTCGCTGATCGCGGAGCTGCGTGGCGCGAGCGCCGACCTCGCTGCCAGCGCCCGCATCGCGCACGGGATCCTCGACACCGTGGATCCGGAGGTGCGGGCGGCGGCACAGCGCATGCGGACCATCGCCGACAGCCTCGCGGACGCCAGCAGCCAGCTCGACAAGGCGATCGCCGAGAACCGCCAGGACATACGCGCGTTCACGCACTCGGGCCTGCCGGAGATCGAGCGCTTCGTGCGCGAGGGGCGCGCAGCCGCGCAGGACATCCGCGAGCTCTCGAACAGCCTGCGCGAGAACCCGGCGCAGCTGCTATATCAGCCGCCGCAGCGCGGCGTGGAGATTCCGCGATGAGGCGGCGACGAATCGGGCGCTCGAAGCTGGCGCTTTCCCTGCTCACGCTGTCCCTCGGTGCTGCCGCCGGGTGCAGCAACCTCTTCCACAGCGACGCGAAGCCCGAGCAGACCTACGTACTGCGCGCCCCGCGCGCCGCCGGGGCGGCCGCGGACCAGGCGGCGGCGGCGACAGCGACGCCTGCGGTGGCCCGGCCCGTGGGAGTGCTCGCGTCGCTGCAGGTCGCACACCCGCTCGCCGGCCCGGGGCTCGACGGTCCGCACATCATCCTGGTGCAGGCGGATCACCGCATGAACTTCTACCTCGGCAGCCGCTGGCCGGCGCCGCTGCCGGACATGGTCGAGGCGCTCGCCGTCGAGACGCTGCGCGCCTCGGGCGAGTGGCAGTCGGTGCAGGACTCGGGGAGCCCGTTCACCTCCGAGTACCTGCTGTCGGTCTCGATCCGGCGCTTCGAGGCCGATTACACCCGGGGCCGCGCGGCGCCCCAGGTCGAGGTGGTGCTCGACTGCACGCTCGGTGCGCGTACCGGGCGCGAGCCCGTGACGAGCTTCGTGGCCGCGGGCAGCGCCGCGGCGGCCGGCGACCGCATGAGCGAGGTGGTCGCGGCCTTCGAGACCGCGAGCGACGCGGCGCTCGCATCCCTCGCGCAGCAGGCCGCGGCGGCCACCCGTGGCTTCGCGGAGCGCGGCACGACGACCGCGCGCTAGTTCGATTGCTCGGGATCGGCACGTCCCTGTGCCGCCCCTCGCGCGGCGAGCCAAAAGCGCGGTTTTGGCTCGCCGCTCGCCACCTGCGGCGGCGGGCACATCCATGTGCCTTCACGGCGGATCCACGCTTGGGGGGTGGGCCGTAAGGCCCATGGGCAATTCGCTGGACGGGGCCCGGGCAGTTACGCGAGACGCGGAGCGGCCGCTTCCTCGCCGCCGCGCAGCAGATGGGCGAAGGGCAGCGTGCCGGCGGCCTGACGGGTGAGGAGCGCGCGCAGGTCCGCGGCCGTGCACGGCTCGCCGAACAGGCGCCCCTGGGCGAAGAGGCAGGCGTTGCTGCGCAGGAACTCGAGCTGCGCGCGCGACTCGACTCCCTCGGCGATCACCTCCATCCCGAGCGAGCGCCCCATCTCGATGATGGTGCGCACGATGGTGGCGTCGCCGGCGTCCTCGCTGGCATCGCGCACGAACGACTGGTCGATCTTGAGGGTGCCGATCGGGAACTGCTGCAGCGCCGACAGCGACGAGTAGCCGGTGCCGAAGTCGTCTATCGACAGGTGCAGGCCCATGGCGAACAGCTCGTCGAGCAGGCGCACGGTGCGCGGCGCATCCGCCATCAGCGTGGTTTCGGTGATCTCCAGCTCGAAGGCGGTCGGCGACACGCCGTGGCGGCGGAACACCGAGCGGCAACGCAGGATGAAGCTCGCCTGGCGCAGCTGCTTCAACGACAGATTGAGCGAGATGCGTCCCGGATCGTTGCCCTCGCGCTGCATCTGCCGGTAGTCCATGCACACGCGGTTGAGCACCCACTCGCCGATGTCGAGGATCAGATTGTTTTCCTCGGCGAGCGGAATGAACTGCGACGGCGGGATGTCGCCATGGCCGGGCAGCCGCCAGCGCAGCAGTGCCTCGGCGCCGATGATGCGGCCGTTGCGCAGATCCACCTTGGGCTGATAGCGGATCTCGAGCTCGTCGCGCTCCAGCGCCCGGCGCAGCTTGCTCTTGAGCATCAGCCGCTCGACCGCGGCGGCGTTCATCTCCGGCGAGTAGAACGCGAAGGTGTTGCCGCCGTTCTGCTTGGAGTAGTACATGGCGGCATCGGCATTGCGGATCAGGTCGATGACGTTCTCGGCATCGCGCGGGCAGAAGGCGATGCCGAGGCTCGCGGTCAGGAACACTTCCTGCTGGTTGAGCTGGAACGGCCGGCTCACCTCGGTGAGGATGGCGCGTGCGAGCTGCGCGATCGGCCCGCGGTTGTCGGTCTCGGCCGGCAGCCCGTCGACGCACAGCGCGAACTCGTCCCCGGCGAGGCGCCCGACCACGGTCTCCTTCGGCACCGCGCGCGCGAGGCGCTCGGCCAGCACCTCGAGCACGCGGTCGCCGGCGCCGTGGCCGAAGGTGTCGTTGACCTCCTTGAAGTGGTCCATGTCGAGGTACAGCACCGCCACGATCTGGCCGCTGCGCAGCGCGCGCGCTATGGCCTGCTGCAACAGGTGGTAGAACTGCATGCGGTTCGGGATCTTGGTGAGCGCGTCGTAGCGGGCCAGGTAGCGGATGCGGCGCTCGGCGCGCTTGCGGTCGGTGATGTTGCGCGCCACGAAGATGCTGCCCTGGAACTGCGGATCGTCGCTGGCGATCACCGAGCCGGTGAACGACACCGGAATGGTCTGGCCGGCGCGGGTGCGCACCACGGTCTCGCGCGTCTCCTGCGCCGCCTGCCGCAGATCGAAGCCGGCGCGCTCGCGCTCCTCGAAGATCGCCGGGATGCCGCGCCCGATCAGCTCCTCTTCGGCGAAGCCGAGCAGCTTGCAGGCGGCGGAGTTCGCGAGCTTGATGACGCCGTCGGGCGAGGTGATGAACACCGCATCCGTCATGCTGTTGAGCATGCTGTGCAGGTAGTCCTTGCTGATCGTGGACTGGCGCAGCCGCCCGCGCATGCGCTCGAAGGCCTGCTCGAGCCCGACGAGCGGGTCGCGCGCGCGCACCTCCACCGGGCGCGTGTAGTCGCCGACGCCGATGCGGTCGGCGCTCCTGATGAGCGACTCGACCGGGCGCTCGAGCTCATTGAGTGCGCGCCAGGCGAGCGCCGCCGCCGCAACGCCGCCGCCGAGAGCGACGAGCAGCGCAAGCCACCAGCTGAGGCTGGCGCGCGCGGCGCGCAGCGCGCGCAGCTCCCCGCCGAGCGGCACGGCGGCCGCCGGTGCCGCGGACCCAAGCGTGACGCTCAAGGTCGCGAGGGTGCCGGGACTGGTCGCTCCGGGGGCGGTCTCGGTCATCAGTCGCACCGGCACGCTGACCTGCGCGGTCTGCGCGCCGGAGGCGGGCGGCGGGCTGCGCTCGAAGGAATAGAGCGTTCCGCCGAAGCTGTTGTCGACGGAAATCGACGCGACCGTCGGATCGTCGCGGAATGGCTGCAGTCGGCGGTCGATGCCGGCGCTATCCCCCGCGCGCACCGGGCCGGCGACCGAGTCGGCGGCATGGGCGGCGATACTCTGCGCGCGCGCCTCGAGCTCCGCGCCGACGCGTTCACGCGCCGCAGCATCCGCGAGACCGGCGAGCGCGGCGGTCTCGCTCTGCTGGCGCAGCATCAAGAGCGCCGCGACCGCGGCGGCTGCCAACAGTGCCGTGAGGAACGCAGCGCTCGCGTAGCGGAGCTTGAAGCTGGCGGAGGTCACTTCTTTCGGTGCCTGCCCGGGGAGGCGTGCTCAGCCCCGGCCAGGATCCCCTCATTATATGGGGATTCATTTTACCCACCGCCCCGGGGCCGCCGCCACGGGGTAAAACCCGACTCTAATAGTTTGCCCAGACTCTCTTTATATATCCGAGCATCAGGCCGCGCATGGTCCCCATGGGGTCCTCGACCGCGGCGAAAATCGGCGGACGGCGCCGCAGCAACTGCCAGTTCTCGCTGCGCAGCACCTGTCGCAGAAATTCTACATTGCGGTCGATCCCCTCGATGTAGGGATTGCGCCCCCCGAAGAGGATCTCGAGGTAGCGGTAGGCTGCACCGAAATCGCGGTCGAGGCGGTTGCGGCGCGTCTCCTCGATGAACTCCGGGGTCTGCCGCAGCAGGTCGAGACCGGAGGCGTACTTCACCTGCCGATAGCCGCCGGAGAAGGGCAGCGCCACGCCGCCCAGTACGAACTCGGCATAGAGGCGATCGCGGCACTTCTCCAGATAACAGCGGTCGGCGATCTGCGCGATCATGTCCGCCGTGCCGAGCAGGTGGCCCACCAGCACGTCGCGCCGGTCCGCAAGGCGCGACTCGATCTCGGCGAACGGCACCTCGTAGCCGGTGAAGTGGATGATCTCGGTCGCCATCGGCACCCAGGCTCCGAAGCCGAGCACCGGCAGATACTCCCCGAGGAAGCGCGCGCCGCGCGAGACGTGTACGCGGGTGAACTCGGCGCCGTTGCGCGATTCGCGCTCGTCCGTGCGCCGCAGGTAGCCGACGTCGTGGAACAGGCCGGTGACCAGCCCGACGATGGCGCGGGCTCCGCCCAGGCGCGCCTCTTCGGGCTGCTGCCGCTCGAATCCCACGATGAGCCGCGCCAACGCCAGTGTTATGTCGAGGGTGTGCTGGCGGTCGTGATAGACGGTGTCGACACCGTGGAAGCCGGGTACCTCGCCGGCGAACAGCCGCTCGAAGTGCTCGAAGGCGCGCTCCAGCGGCTCGAGCGGCAGCCCGGGCCAGGTGGGACGGTAGAGAGCCGTGACCGCCTCGAGCACGGCGCGTGGCGAGCTCACCTGAACCGTGTTGGTGACGTCGAAGTCGCTGCGCCGGGTGCTAAGCATGATGGGACGAGGTGTAGTCGTCTGACATGAGTTGGTGTTGGCTTTCCCCGATGAAGCCCGCTTCCCTGAACCTCGCACAGTCTAGTTAGTTGCAGCCTCCGCTCACTACGACGCGGCGCACACTTTTTTGGCCGCGGACGGAGCCCTGCATTGGTAAATAGCCCTTATGTTTCAAGTGGTTCCGGCAGACAGGGCGTCTCCGGATGGCGACAGCCGCTGAAGGATTGCGCGGTGCAGGTCTGCGAGCAGCCGCGCGGGATCAGGTGTCAGCGGACGGCCATCAGTAGATGCGCAGCCCGCCGTACCTGGCGCGGATGCGCCGGTCGAGCAGCCGCCAGCCGAGGAAGAACCCGGCCGCGAGTGCGAGCAGCGCCGTTACGAGCAGCCATTCCCAGAGGCTGCGCGCGGGCTGTGCACCGGCTGCCTCCTCGGGCGACGGCAAGGCCACGGCGCGCTCGGCGTCGAGCTCGGACTGGAGCCGATTCACCTCCGCCCGCAGCGCCGCGAGCTCCGCGTCGTGCGTGCTCTCGGTTGCCGCCGGCGGCGGCGGCTTCGGCGGCGAGGGCCTGGGAGCCGCGGCCTTCGGGGGCGGCTGCGGTTCCGCGGCCCGCGCGGCGATTTCCGTGCCTTGCGCCGCGGGAGCCGCGGCGGCGGCTGGATTCTGCGGGGACTCACGCTCCGGGGCGGGTGCCGCCGCGGGCTGGGTCCTGGCGGGAGCCGCGGGCTCGGTTGGTGCTTGCGCATGCGAGGCGAGCGCGCACGACAGGAGGATCGCTGCGAGCGCGCGCTTCACGTCGCCGGCCCGCCCGCATTCAGGATGCCGTGTTGCCGCAGCAGCGCGCGCACGTCGGGGCTGCGGCCGCGAAACTCGATGAACGCCTCGAGCGCATCGCGGCTGCCGCCGCGGCTCAGGATCGCATCGACGAAGCGCTGCGCCGTGCCGCGATCGAACGCCCCGCTCTCCTCGAAGGCGGCGAAGGCATCCGCGGCCAGCACCTCGGCCCACTTGTAGCTGTAGTAGCCGGCCGCATAGCCGCCGGCAAAGATGTGACCGAAGCTGTGCGGGAAGCGGTTCCATTCCGGCACCGGCACCACCGCTACCTCGCGGCGCACCTCGGCGAGAATCTCGAGCACACGGGCGCCGCGCTCGGGCGAATACTCGGCGTGCAGGCGGAAGTCGAACAGCGCGAATTCCAGCTGCCGCATCATCGCCAGCCCCGCCTGGAAGCTGCGCGTCGCGATGAGGCGCGACTGCATCTCCTGCGGCAATGCCGCGCCGCTCTCGAAGTGGCCCGAGATCTGCTGCAGCACTTCCGGGTGCCAGGCGTAGTTCTCGAGGAACTGGCTCGGCAGCTCGACCGCGTCCCAGGCGACGCCGTTGATGCCGGCGAGGCTCGGATAGTCGACGCGGGTGAGCAGATGGTGCAGCCCGTGCCCGAACTCGTGAAACAGCGTCACCACGTCGTCGTGGGTGAGGAGCGCGGGTCTGCCCGCGGCCGGCGGCAGGAAGTTGCACACCAGGTACGCAACCGGGAGCGCAGAGCCCGAGGCGAGGCGCTTGCGGCCGACGCACTCGTCCATCCAGGCGCCACTGCGCTTGTTGGAGCGCGCATAGGCGTCGAGGTAAAAGCTGCCGACACGCTGCCCCGCGCGGCCCTCGATGTCGAAGAAGCGCACGTCCTCGTGCCAGGCCGGGACGCCGGCGCGCTCGCGGATGTGCACGCCGAACAGCCGCTGCGCGACCGCGAACAGTCCGCCGAGCACCCTGGGGAGCGGGAAGTACGGCCGCAGCTCCTCCTGCGACACGGCGAAGCGCGCGCGCTGCAGCCGCTCCGAGTAGAAGCCCAGGTCCCAGGCCGCCAGCGTGCGCCCGGCGAATTCCTCGAGCTCGGCGAACTCCGCGACCGCCGCGGCGCGCGCCGCCGAGCTGAGCTCGTGCAGGAAGGCGAGCACCTCGGTGCCGCTGCGCGCCATGCGGGTCGCCAGCGCGTATTCGGCGTAATTCGGGAACCCGAGCAGACGCGCGGCCTCGTGGCGCCGCCGCAGGATCTCTGCCATCACCGGCGTGTTGTCCCAGCGCCCCGCGCCCGGCCCGCGGTCCGAAGCGCGCGTATTCCACGCCTCGTAGAAGGCGCGGCGCAGCCTCCCCGACTCGGCATCGGTCAGCACCGCGACGTAGGTCGGCTGATCGAGGGCGAGCATCCAGCCGCTCGCCTCGCGCTCCCGGGCCCGGCGCGCGCCGAGCTCGATCAGCATCTCGTTGAGGCCCCGGAGCTCCTCGGGGTCGGTGACGTGCCAGCTCCAGGCGTTGGCCGCGTCCAGCACGTTCTCCTCGAATTTCGCCTGCAGCTGCACGAGCTCCTGCATCACGGTCTTGAAGCGCGTCTTCTGCTCCGCCGGCAGCCCGACACCGGCGAGGCGGAAGTCGCGCACCGCGTGCTCGATGACCCGGCGCTGCACCGGCGCGAGGCCTGCACCGTCGCGTTCGGCGATGGTGCGGTAGGCGCGGAACAGGGGCTCGCTCTGCGCAAGGTCGGTCTGGTAGGCCGAGAGCAGCGGCAGGCAGGCGTTGTAGCCGGCGCGCAGCGCATCGGAATTGAGCACCGCGTTCAGGTGGCTGACCGGCGACCAGGTGCGGGTGATGCCGTGCTGCAGCTCCTCGAGCGGCTCGATGAGCGTCGCGAAGGTCGGCTGCGGCAAAGCGGCGAGCTCGCCGATGCGCGCACGGCTGCGCTCGAGGAGCTCGCGCACCGCCGGCTCGACGTGCTCGGGGCGGATCTGCACGAAGCGCGGCAGCGGGTCCCGGCCAAGTAAGGGGTTGTCCATGGCTTACGCCATTGTAGCCGACCCTTGCCGCAGGACCTCTGCGGGTGCCCTCATATAACATGGCGATGCGAGGATGCGAGGCGCTTATGGGCGAGCAATTCGACCTGGTGGTGATCGGTGGCGGCAGCGGCGGGCTCGCCGCGGCGCAGCGCGCCGCCGAGTACGGCGCGCGCGCCCTCGTCATCGAGTCGGGGCGTCTCGGCGGCACGTGCGTGAACGTCGGCTGCGTGCCGAAGAAGATCATGTGGAACGGTGCGGAGCTCGGCGGTGCGCTTGCCGACGCACGCGAGTACGGCTTCGCCGCTGCGGAGGCCGCCCACGACTTCGGCGCGCTCAAGGCCAGGCGCGATGCCTACATCACGCGGCTCAACGACATCTACGCCGCCAATCTCGCCCGCCGCAGCGTCGAGCTGCTGCGCGGCCGCGCGAGTTTCGTCGACCCACGCACCGTGAGCGCCGCCGGACGCACGTTAAGCGCGCCGCACGTCATCATCGCCACCGGCGGCCGTCCCCTGCTGCCGCGCATCCCGGGGGCGGAGCTCGGGATCACCTCCGACGGGTTCTTCGAGCTCGCGGCCCTGCCGCCACGCGTCGTCGTGGTGGGCGGCGGCTACATTGCCGTGGAGCTCTCCGGCATCTTCGCCGGCTTAGGCGCCGAGACCTCGCTGGTGCTGCGCGCCGCGACGCCGCTGCGCGGCTTCGACCCGATGATCGGCGAGACGAGCGCTGCGATGCTGCGCGCGGCCGGCGTCACGCTCCTCACCGGGGGCGTTCCCGCGGCTCTCGTGCGCGGCAGCGCGGGCCTCACCCTCGAGCTTACCGACGGCCGCAGCGTCGGCCCCGCGGACTGCGTGCTGTGGGCGATCGGACGGCAGGCCGAGAGCGGCGATCTCGCCCCGGAGCGCGCCGGCGTGCGGCTCGGGACGGATGGCTTCGTCACCACCGACATGTATCAGGCGACGAGTGCCGCGGGCGTCTACGCCGTCGGCGACGTCACGGGGCGCGCGCAGCTCACCCCGGTGGCCATCGCCGCGGGCCGGCGCCTCGCCGACCGCCTGTTCGGTGGCCAGGCCGGCCGTCACCTCGACTACGACCAGATCCCGACGGTGATCTTCGGGCGGCCGCCGATCGGAACGGTCGGGCTCACCGAGCCCGCGGCCCGCGCCCGCTACGGCCACGACGCCGTCAAGGCGTTCCGCTCGGGCTTCGTGCCGCTCTATCACGCGGTGACCGAGGCGAAGCCGCGCACCGAGATGAAGCTCGTGACGCTCGGCCCCGAGCAGCGCATCGTGGGCCTGCACGTCGTGGGCGCGGGAGCGGACGAGATGCTGCAGGGATTCGCGGTGGCGGTACGCATGGGCGCCACCAAGAAGGACTTCGACGAGACGCTCGCGATCCATCCGACCAGCGCCGAGGACTTCGTCACGATGCGCTGAGGCCGGAGCGTCTGGAGTGTGGTGATGCAGGGGCGAGTGCCGATCCCCTGAAATGCACTCCGGGGCGCATAGGTCGAAAGTCATCTAATTTGCCCCCGTGGATCCCGGTAGAGGGCCTCGAGGAGCCATAGTTAGACGCTTTTCGACCTATTGCGGAGTTGAGTCACTTTCGGGGTACCCCACACGCGCGGCGACTAGCGCGACCGCTCCTTGAGCGCCGCCAGCACCGGAGCGGTCGCCGGGCGTATGCCGCGCCACAGGCGGAATGCCTCAGCGGCCTGCTCGACCAGCATGCCCCAGCCCTGCAGCGCCTGCGCGCAGCCGAGCGCGCGCGCCCAGCTGACGAAGGCGGTCGCCGCGCGGCCGTAGGCGAGGTCGTAGCACACCGTGCCGCGCCCGACGACCGCGGCGGGCACGGGCGGCATCTCGCCCGAGAGGCTCGCGGAAGTCGCGTTGATGATGAGATCGAAGGGCTCGGTCCCGACGTCTCCGAAGCCGACGCCTTGCGTGGCGCCGAGGTCGGCGAAGGCGGCGGCCAGCGCCGCGGCGCGCTCGGGCGTGCGGTTGGCGATGACCGCGAGGCTGGGGGAGAGGCCGAGCAGCGGCGCGAGCACGCCGCGGGTGGCGCCGCCCGCGCCGATGATGAGCAGCCGCCGGTTGGTGATCACGAGCCCGAGGTTGTCGCACAGGTCGTGCACCAGGCCCACGCCGTCGGTGTTGTCGCCGAGCACCGTACCGTCGTCGCGCAGCGCCAGCGTATTGACGGCCGCGGCGTGCGTCGCGCGCGGAGTGAGCTCGCTGGCAGCCGCGGCCGCCGCGATCTTGTGCGGCACGGTGACGTTGAGTCCGCGGCCGCCACGCTCGAAGAATCCCGTGATGAACCCCGCGAGCCCGTCCGAGGGTACGTCGTACAGGCGGTAGCTCATCGCCTGTCCGGTCGCGCGCGCGAACATACCGTGAATGAACGGCGACAGGCTGTGGCCCACCGGATGGCCGACGACTCCGTAGGAATCGGGTTCCGCGCTCATTCAACCTATTGTGACAGCATCCGCACTTCCGTGCCCCCCGATGAGCCGGCGCCCAGCGCTGCGGCGAGCTCCGGCAGCCAGGCGCGCATCGCCTGCTCGATCTGCCAGGGCGGATTCACGATCAGGAGTCCCGAGCCGTTGAGCGCCACGCGCGAGTCGCGCGGATAGAGCCACAGCTCCGAGAGGAGCGTCGGCGCGGCGACTGCGCGCGAGAACTCCGCGTGCCACGCCGCCGTCACGCGCTGCTCCTTGATCGGGTACCAGAGGGCAAACACTCCGGTCGCGAAGCGCCGCAGCCCGTCGGCGACCGCAACCGCGACCCGCGTGAGCTCGGCACGCTGCTCCTCGTACGGCGGATCGATGAAGATCAGCGCACGCCGTTCCGGCGGCGGCAGCGCGG
The DNA here is from genome assembly GCA_027307325.1 of Gammaproteobacteria bacterium. Taxonomy (GTDB): domain Bacteria; phylum Pseudomonadota; class Gammaproteobacteria; order Steroidobacterales; family Steroidobacteraceae; genus 13-2-20CM-66-19. The sequence goes on from DAHUXE010000155.1 coordinate 19,322, forward strand.
CGCGCATGAGCTTCAGTCCGTCGCCGTGCTCGGTGCGCACGCGCGGTTTCGCACTCCGCGCCGCATCCGGCCCCCCTTCGTCCCCGACCGCGGTCCTGAGGGCCTGCGCTTCGGCGCCCTGCCACTCGATGAAAACGGCGCGGTCCTGCGGCCGCAGCTCGCTCAGGGCGATGAGGGGCGAGCCGGGGTAGAAGTGGCTCGCCGCGCGTGCGGCGCGCGCCCGGGCGAGCATTGCGGCGTAATGGCGCAGCTCCTCGGCGCGTGGCTCAGCAGCGAGGAAGCGTCCGAGGCCGCCGGCTGCCTCGGCGCTGCCGCCCGAGAGATCGTAGCTGCCGCGGCCGGCGTGCGTGTCGAGGTAGAGGAATCCCGTTTCCTTTCTCTTCAGCGCCGCGAGCAGCGCCAGCAGCGTCACGTGCTTGTGCAGGTCGGCGAAGTTGCCTGCGTGGAAACTATGGCGGTATTTCATGGGCGCGAGCGACTCCCGATAATACGCGAGTAGCGCGAATTCCCAGGGGACGCCCACATGGCGGAATACTGGTTCGACAGTCAGGAGGGCCTGAGGCTCTTCGCCCGCGTCTATCCCGGGCCCGCCGCGGCGGCGCCGACGGTGCTGTGCCTGCATGGACTCATGCGCACCGGGCGCGACTTCGAGGATCTCGCGGCGCATCTGGCGGCGCACTCACGGGTGATCGTGCCCGACGTGCGCGGCCGGGGCCTCTCGGCGCGCGATCCCAACTTCAACAACTATCAGATCCCGGTATATCTCGCCGACCTGCAGCGGCTGCTGACCGGCCTCGCGGCCACGCGTGTCGCGATCGTCGGCACCTCGATGGGCGGCCTCATGGCGATGGTGCTGGCGGCGACGCAGCCCGGCGCAGTCGCGGGCATCGTGCTGAACGATGTGGGGCCGGAGGTGGATAGCGGCGGCCTGGCGCGCATCCGCGGCTATGCCGGCAAGGCGCCTCCGGTGCGCGACTGGGCGGGGGCCGTGGCCGTGGTGCGCATGGTGTACGGGCCGGCTCTGCCCGGCCTCGACGAGGCGCGCTTCGAGAAGCTCACGCGGGCAGGCTACCGGGCCGACGCGCAGGGCGTGCCGCAGCCGGACGCCGATCCTTTGATCGCCGAGCCGCTCAAGGACACGTCCAAAGCCGCTCCGGACCTCTGGCCGTTGTGGGGCGCGATCGCGAAGGTGCCGATGCTGGCAATCCGCGGCGCGCACTCCGACATCCTGAGCGCGGCGACGCTCGCGCGCATGCAGCGCGAGAAGCCGGATCTCTCCACGCTGACCGTGGCCAACCGCGGACACGCGCCGCTGCTCGATGAGCCGGAGTGTGTGGCGGCGATCGACGAGTTCCTGGCTGCGGTGGGCGCGGCCCCGCGCCGGACCTGAGGCTACTTGACGCCGCGCGCGCGCGGCGCCGCGGCTTTGGGCGCGGGGCGGGCCTTGCGCGCCGCGCTCTTGGCGGCCGCGCTCTTGGTGGCGGCGTGCGCCTGG
>DAHUXE010000083.1 GCA_027307325.1 Gammaproteobacteria bacterium
AAGCTCCCAGACGAGGAAGATCGCGAAGGCCACCACCGCGATGCACGCGAGCGCCACGATCGTGCTGGAGTTGAACCAGTCGAGGTCCTTGCCCTGGTCGAGCATGATCTGCATCGACCCGACCCAGATGACGAGCAGCCCGAGGCCGACCGTGTCGACCGGCACCTTTGCCGTCGGCGTCTCGCGCTTGTGATAGATGCCCCAGGTGGCGAGCGCAGCTCCCACACCGACCGGAATGTTGATGTAGAAGATCCACGGCCAGGAGATGTTGTCGGTGATCCAGCCGCCGAGGAGCGGCCCGACCACGGGGGCCACCAGCGTCGTCATCGCCCACATGGCGAGCGCCGTGCCGGCGCGGCTCTTCGGGTAGCTCGCGAGCAGGATCGACTGGGAGAGCGGAATCATGGGCCCTGCGACCGCGCCCTGGATGACGCGGAAGAGGATCAGAAGCGGCAGGCTCGGGGCGAGCCCGCAGAGGAACGAGGCGACGACGAAGAGCAGGACCGACGCCGTGAAGAGCTTCACCTGCCCGAAGCGCCGCGTCAGCCAGCCGGTCAAGGGGAGCGAGATCGCGTTCGCGACGCCGAAGGAAGTGATCACCCAGGTGCCCTGGTCGGGTGAGACGCCTAAGTCGCCAGCGATCGCGGGCAGCGACACGTTGGCGATCGACGTGTCGAGCACGTTCATGAAGGTCGCGAGCGAGAGCGCGATCGTGCCGATCGCGAGCTTGCTGCCGGTGAGCGGCGCGAGCTCGAGAGGCGCCCGCGCGGCTGGCGCGGCGGCGGGCTGCTCGGCGTTCCCGGCGGGCATCGTCACGCTCCCTTATGGGCTCGAGGCGACTCTCTCAGGGCGCCTTGGCGTGTGCGCCGGCCCTCAGGGCTACCGGCCGAGCGTCGGCGAGCAGCCCCGGGGCGCGGGAATTACCCGGCGGGCTCGTCGCGGCGCGCGCCGCGGCGGGCTCGTTCGCGCTGATGATCGCGGCGACCCGGGCATCCGCCTGCGCATCGCTCGAGCCGAATACATCGGTCGACCAGGGCGTCGCGGTGCTCGCGAGCTGCGGCAGGCGCGCGCCGCTCGCATCCTGCACGTCGACGTCGGCACGCATCGAGAGCCCTATCTGCAGCGGGTGCGCGGCGACCTCGAGCGGATCGAGCGCGACGCGCACCGGCACGCGCTGCACGATCTTGATCCAGTTGCCGGTGGCATTCTGGGCCGGCAGCAGCGAGAACGCAGCTCCCGTGCCGGCGCCGAATCCCGCCACCTTGCCGTGGTACACGACGCGGCCCCCGTAGAGGTCGGCGCTCAAGGTGACCGGCTGTCCCATCCGCATGCGCGAGAGCTGCGGCTCCTTGAAGTTTGCATCGACCCACACCTGATCGAGCGGCACCACCGCCATGAGGGGCGTGCCCGGCGCCACGCGCTGCCCGAGCTGTACGTTGCGGCGGGCGACGAAGCCCGAGACCGGCGCCGGCAGGTCGGTGCGTGCCAAGGTGAGGTAGGCGTTGCGCACCGCCGCGGCGGCGTCCCGCACCTCGGGGTGATCTGCGAGCGTCGTGCCGTCGATGCGCGCGCGGTTGGCGGCGAGCTGCTGCCGTGCGGCGGCGAGGTCCGCCTGCGCGGCCTTGACCGCATCGCGTGCGTGCTGCAGCTCCTCGCCCGACACCGCACCCGAGGCGCCGAGCCGCGCGCGGCGCTCGAGATCGCTCTGCGCACGGGTGAGCTCGGTCTGCTTCGCATCGAGGGCTGCCTCGAGCTGCGCGCTGGTCGCGAACTGGTTGCGCACGTCGCGCACGGTGCGCGCGAGCTGGGCCTCGGCCTGATCGAGCGCCACCTTGGCGTCGGCGCGGTCGAGGCGCACCAGCGACTGCCCGGCTTTGACGAACTGAGTGTCGTCGGCGCCGATCGCGACCACGGTGCCGGAGATCTGCGGCGTGATCTGCACGACGTTGCCGCTCACGTAGGCGTCATCCGTCGTCTGGTGGTAGCGCAGCACCTGCGCCCAGTAGAGGCCGTAGACGAGCGCGATGGCGAGCAACCCTCCGCCCATTCCGGCGAGCAGCCGCCAGCGGCGCCGGGAGGTAGTCGGGGCTTTGGGGTTATCGATAGTCATGGCGTTCCTTGGTCAATTGATGCGTTGCGCTCAGGCGCTGGCGCGGGCCGCAGGGGCTTCCGCGTTCTCCAGCATGCGGCTCAGCAGGCTCTCGAGCTGCCGCGCCTCCGTCTTGGTGAAGCCGTGGAGAAACCGGTTCGCGACGGCGAGCGCGAGCTCGCGCGTGCGTGCATAAGCCGTGCGGCCCTCCTCGGTGAGCTCGAGGTGCACCAGCCGGCGATCCTCGGGACTGCGGTTGCGGCGGATCAGACCCTTACCCTCCAGTCGGTCGAGCATGCGGGTCATGGCGCCCGCATCGTAAGAGATGCCCCGGCACAGGTCCGAGGTGGACTTGCGCTCCTCGCCTGTGAGCGATGCGATCACGCTGAACTGCGCCGCGCTCAGCTCGAGCGGCGCGAGGCGCCGGTCGCCGGCAAGCTCCTCATCGAGCGCCGCCATCATGGCCACCTTCACGCGCCCCAGGAGCGAGCCGATCGACTTGCGCGGCTGGTAATTCGTGCTGTCGTAGATGTTGCCCAAGGCCGTTGCTCCTCGAATCTGTCATTAGGGGGAGCGGACTCCCCACCACTGGACTCAGGCTGCGAATAATACTTGCCTAGGCTACTATTGTCAAGGCTTACACTGCCAGTGAGTCAATTGCCCCGGCAGATCCCGAGCGCGCACTATAGGAGCCGAATGGGCCGAGCGGCTCACCACTTGACCCACGGAGGACGGAAATGCACCGCAGTACGCTCGGCATTGCCATGCTCTGCGGTCATCCGTTCCTCGGGGCGATGCTCTGCGCTTCGCTGTGCGCCTGCGGCGGAGGCGGCAGCTCCGGCGGCAGCAATCCGCCTCCACCGCCTGCCGCGCTATTCCTCTACGTCACGAACGAGTCGGCGGGGACCATCGACGTCCTGGCCGTCGATACCAGGAG
>DAHUXE010000157.1 GCA_027307325.1 Gammaproteobacteria bacterium
ACGATCGCCTCGGTGGCCGAGGTGCTGCGCTCGGGCTGGCTCGCGAGCGGGCCGAAGGTGGCGGCGTGCGAGAGCGCCATGTCGGATTACCTGGGCGGACGGCCGGTGCGCACCCAGACCTCGGCGACCGCGGGGCTCGAGATCGCGCTGCTCGCCTGCGGCATCGGCGCGGGGGCCGAGGTGATCACGCCGGCTCTGAGCTTCGTCGCGACCGCCAACGTGATCGTGCGGGTCGGCGCACGCCCGGTGTTCGTCGACGTGGGCCTCGATTCGCGCAACCTCGACCTCGCGCAGGTGGAGGAGGCGATCACGCCGCGCACCCGCGCGATCATGCCGGTGCATTTTGCCGGGCTGCCGGTCGACATGGAGCGGCTCTATGCGATTGCCGGCCGCCACGGGCTGCGGGTGATCGAGGACGCGGCGCATGCCATCGGCTCGGTCTGGGCGGGTAAGCGCATCGGCAGCTTCGGCGACCTGGTGGTGTTCAGCTTCCATCCCAACAAGAACATCACGACCGTCGAGGGCGGGGCGATTTCGGGCGGCTCGGCCTCTGAGCTGCGCAGCATCGAGCTGCAGCGCTGGCACGGGCAGGTGAAGTCCGGGCCCGACTCCTTCGACACGCTGCTGGCCGGCGGCAAGTGCAACCTGTCGGACGTCGCCGCCGCGGTGGGCCTCGGGCAGTTGAAGCGCCTCGAGGAATTCAATGCCAGGCGGCGCACGCTGGTGGCGCGTTATTTCGAGCTGTGGCAGGCCGAGGCGCCGCTGCGCCTCCCGGAACGGGGCGACGCCGGGCACAGCTGGCATGTATTCACACCGCTGCTGCCGCTCGACACGCTGTCGCTGACACGGCTCGGCTTCATCGAAGCGATGAGGCAGCGCGGCATCGGCGTCGGTGTGCACTATCCGGCGATTCACACTTTCAGCGCCTATCGTGCGCTCGGCTACCGCGAGGGCCAGTTCCCCAACGCCGAGCGCATCGGCCGGGAGACCGTCACGCTGCCGCTGTTTCCGGCGATGGAGCTCGCGGACGTCGAGCGGGCGGTCGGGGCGGTGAACGAGATCGTGCGCGGGGCACGCAAGTGAAGCCGGCCATTTCCGTGGTGATTCCCGTATTCAACGAGCAGGAGGGCCTGCCGCTGCTGTTCGAGCGGCTGTACCGCGCGCTCGATGCGCTCGGGCGCAGCTACGAGGTGGTGTTCGTCGACGACGGCAGCCGCGATGCCTCGGTGGCGGAGCTGCGCGAGCAGTACCAGCGGCGCCCGGACGTCACACGGGTCGTGGTGCTGGCGCGCAACGCCGGGCAGCACAAGGCTATCCTCGCGGCCTTCACCTATACGCGCGGCGACTACGTGATCACGCTCGAAGCGGACCTGCAGAACCCGCCGGAGGAGATCGCCAAGCTGGTGGCGGCGATGGACGCCGGCGCAGACTACGTGGGCACGATCCGGGTGCGGCGCCAGGACGTGCTGTGGCGCAAGGCCGCGTCGCGCCTCATGAACCGGCTGCGGGAGGGCACCACCTCGATCCGCATCACCGACCAGGGCTGCATGCTGCGGGGCTATCACCGCAGCGTCATCGATGCGCTCAACCATTGCGCC
>DAHUXE010000105.1 GCA_027307325.1 Gammaproteobacteria bacterium
GAGAGACGCTGCCGTACCTGCTGTGGCGCCTGGACAGCCGTGCGCGCGTTCTCGGGCGAGGGCAGGGCAGGCCTCCCTCGGACGTCATCCGCAGGAACTTCGTGGTCACGACGACCGGCGTGTGCTCGCATGCGGCGCTCGCCTGCGCGCTCGCAGCTCTCGGCGAGGATCGCGTGCTCTTCTCGGTCGATTATCCGTTCGAGGATTGCAGGGTGGCAGCCGGATTCATCGAGTCGGCTCCCGTCGACCGCCGGCAGCTGCGCAAGCTCTGCTACGAGAATGCCGAGCGGGTGCTGGGCTTGCAGCTCGGGGGCAGCCGCGCGGCGGCGTGAGGGGGCGCCATGCTGACACTCACCTCGTCTGCGTTCGCCGACCGCGGCCCGATTCCGCAGCGCTACACCGCCGACGGCGCCGATGTGTCGCCGCCGCTCGAATGGGCCGATGTCCCCGCCGGGGCGAGGAGTCGCGCGCTGATCGTCGATGATCCCGATGCGCCCGACCCGCGTGCCCCGCAGCGAACCTGGGTGCACTGGGTGCTCTACAACATTCCGGTGGCAACCCGCGCGCTCGGCGAGGACGCCGCCGGCGGCGCATTGCCGCGGGGAACACGCCGCGGCCTCAACGACTGGAAGAGCGCCGGCTACGGAGGCCCGGCTCCTCCGGTCGGCCGGCATCGCTATTTCCACAAGCTCTATGCGCTCGATGTCGTGCTTCCGGATCTCGGAATCCCCACCAAGGCCCGGCTGCTGAGTGCCATGAAGGAGCACGTGGTGGCCGAGGCCGCCCTCATCGGCACCTATCAGGCGGGCGGCTGAGCGGTCCGCGCGCCCGCGGCGCTCGAGAATGTCGACTGGCGGCCCCCAGCTGACGACCCCGCCCCCTATACGCCGCACCATCGGACGCACGAATCAGTAGAGGTACGCACCTCCCGCGGCCCCGCGTCGTAGGTGCTCTTACGCATGGCGAAGCGGTGCCGATCATTGCTGAGATACCAACACGCGGAGTTGCGGCAATCGAAGGGAGAGCGACATGAACGGACGGGCGGGTCCTGCCGAGATCGGACAGTGGTATCTGCATCGGGACAAGGGAGAGATGTTCCGGGTCACCGGCTACGATGCGGCCTCCGGCACCATCGAGATACAGACCTTCGACGGCGACCTGGACGAGATCGAGGCCGAGGCATGGAATGGCATGCGCCTCGAGCGTGCCGAGCCGCCCGAGGATTGGACCGGGCCCGTCGACGATGTGGAGGTCGACGACCTCGGGTACTCGGAGACCGACATGAAAGCCGCCGACTGGGCGGAGCCGCTGCAGCCTTTTCAGCCGCAAACGGAGGCCTGGCAGGAGGAGACGCCGGAAGAGGAGCGTGACCCCGAAGCTGAGGAGAGCCTCGCGGAGGAGCTCGCTCCCGACAGCGGGGGGTCCGCTACGCGGCCGTAGCCTTGGGATGGCCGGCGCGAGCGCCTGAGGCAGCCCCGAGCAGCCCGCAAACCTCCGCATCCTCCGTCTGCCCGAAGTCGAGATACCACTCGCCGATGGCGCTTAAGCAGGGCGGAATCATCAGGAACACGGTCCGATCGCACTCGGCGCCGATCAGCTCCGCGGCCAGATCGGAGGCCACTGGCGCCGCCGCCACCACGGCCGCCGCGCCCGCTTTGCGTGCGGCGCGCACCGCCGCGAGCATGGTTGCACCGCGTGCGAGTCCATCGTCGACGATGACCGCCGTCTTGCCGGTGAGCTCGAGTGGCGGCCGGCCGGCGCGGTAGAGCTGCTCGCGGCGCTCGAGCTCGCCGCGCTCGTGCTCGGCGAGTGCCGCAAACTCCTCGGCGTCGGGCTCGAAGCTCTTGCCGTAACCGAGCGGCTGCCGCACGGTGACCGCTCCGGCGGCGATCGCTCCGAGCGCGAGCTCGGGCTGCCCGGGCATGCCGACCTTGCGCACCGGTATCACATCGAGGGGCGCAGAGAGCGCCGCCGCCACCTCGAACGCAACCGGGACTCCGCCGCGCGGCAGGCCGAGCACGACGATGGGCGGGGGGAGCGCGAGGCGCGCAAGGGCGGCGCCGAGCTCCCGCCCCGCCTCCCGGCGGTCGGTGAACGGCCGCAGTGACGCTCTTCTCATAGTGGCTCGCTTCCGGTGCTTTAAGGTACCACGTGAACCGTGCTGGCCTGGGGCCCGAGATCTCCGGCCTCCTCGGCGAAGCGCACCCGCGTGCCGGTCGTCAGATCCTGGAAGCGGCTGCCGAGCACACTGTTGCGATGAAAGTAGATGAGCCGCCCGTCCTCGGTCGCGATGCGGCCGCAGTCATGAGCGGAATCGAGCTCGCAGACACGGCCCTGCACGGGGCCGACGTGGGTCTTCACGTCGAGCCGCCGTGTGCGCTCGTAGTCCTCGAGCTTGCGCCGGGTGGCCCGGAAGGCATCGCGCAGCGCAACGTACGGATCCTCGTGAGCGCGGGAAGCGGGGTGGCTGCGGCGGGTGGCGATCTCCTGGTCGGGGAGCGTCAGGTCGATGCGAACGTCGTAGAGCGCGCCCTGATGCGAATGGCGCGACTGCGGCTCGACGACCACCCGGCAGCGCATGATGTGCTGGCTGAACCGATCGAGCCGCGCCGCGAGCTCGCGGATGCGCGCCTCGAGCGCCGGCGAGGGGTCCATGTGCCGGAAGGTGATTTGCAGTGGAATGATCATGGTTGGCACCCGCTTTGACCAGGAAAGACTGCGGCTGCCGGGGACCGGGCGTCGATTCGTGCAATTACTTAGGCGTCCGGGACGCCAGGCCGCGGCCGCATGCATCAGCAGGACGCCGGTGCCGCTCGCTTAGTCCGCGGCCGCGACCGGCCAGTGCTCGAAGAGCGGCGCCAGCGGCTTACCGGCGAGCATGCGGCGCACCGCCTCACCGAAGAGCGGGCCAACTGCGAGCACGGTCAGCTTGTCGCCGGCGGCCGCGGCGTGCGCCGCCGCGGGGCCCGGACCGACGCTGTCGGTGACCAGGATGCTCGTGAGGCTCGCCGCGCTGAGCAACGCGGCAAGGCCGCCTGGCAGCGGCGCATGCGTGACCGCGGCATGCACTGCCGCGGCTCCGGAGCGCCGGCACAGGTCGGCGGCCCTGACCAGAGTGCCGCCCGAGGCGCACAGATCGTCGATCACGATCACGTCCCGCCGCGCGACGTCGCCCACCAGCATGCCACTCGAGACGATATCGCGCGCACGCCGCTTCTCGATGAAGGCGATCTCGACCTCGCGCTCGAGCTGTCGCTGCAGCAGCTCCCGAAAGAGCTGCGCCCGTTTGATGCCGCCGACATCCGGCGAGACCACGGTGAGCGGGGCCGCGCCGAGCTGGCGCACGAGATGCGCGGCCATCATCGGCATGGCGCTCAGGTGATCGACCGGAATGCGGAACGAGTTGTCGAGAGCCGCGGGGTTGTGCACATCGAGCGCGATGAGGCGATCCAGGCCCGCCGTCTCGAGCAGCTGCGCCACGTAGCGCGTGTTGACCGGATCGCGCAGCTGGGTGCGGCGCTCCTTACGCGCGTAAGCGAGATAGGGCACGAGCGCCACGCGCCGGGTCGCGCCCGCATCCTTCAGGCCCGACAGCAGAAAGAGCAGGCGCACCAGCCGCTCGGCCGTCGGCACCGCCTCATCGCCGGCCAGCGATTCGACGATGAAGACCGTACGGTCGCGCACCGACTCGAGCGGCCGCAGCTTGAACTCGCCGCTCTCGAAGCGGCGCTCCTCGAGCGGCGTCACGGCGAGCCCGGCGCTCGCGGCGACCGCGAGGGCGAGATCGTGCGACTCGCTCAGGGCGAAGAGCCGTGGCTCGGGAGGCTCACGCACGCGGACCTCACCCTCAGGCGCGCCGCGCGCGCGCCACGCGCGCGGCCGCCCGGCAATGTCGCAGCGCGGCGCCGACCGCCTTGAGTGCGCGGGCCCGCCAGGGCGCCGGGTCGGGGAACTGCTGCGGATCATCGAGGTGCCAGATCGCGAGCTTGGCGTGCGTCGCAGCGCGCAGCGCCATATAGAATTCGAACAGCTCGTTGCTGAAGCGATCGGGAGCCAGCTGACGGTAGTGGTCGCGCAGGCAGGCGGGCGCCCATGCGGCGGCGGGACGCTCGCAGTCGAGCGCCAGCATGGCGATCTCTTCCGCCGGGTCGAGCATGCGCAGGTCCGCATACACCTCCATCGCATCGATCACCTGCACGGGCGGCCCGAGCCACACGTGCTCGGCGCGCAGATCGCCATGGACCTCGGCGATGCGCTGCGTGCGGGCGCGCTCGGCGAGCTGCGCGTGCAGCAACTCGAAGGCCGCGCGCAGCTCGACGGCGAGCGGCGCGATACGCTCCGGCGGCAAACCGAGCTCCGTGCGCTGCAGCGCACCGATGGCCTCCTCGAGGCGGGCGCCGAGGCGCCGCAGGTAGGCGTCCGGCGCGAAGGGCAGGGGCTCGCGGGACCTGTAGAAATGAATGAGAAACCCGAGCACGGCATCGAGATCGTCGGCGGTGAGAGCGCCCGCCGCCAGCACCCGGTTGAGCATGCGCCGCTCGTCCAGCCGCCGCATGACCAGCAGCCAGTCGACCGCCCGCCCGCTGCCGCCGATCCTGAGGCCCGACTTCGTCTCGACGAGGGGCTCGACGCCGAGATAGGTGGGAGCTGAGAGCCGCCGGTTGAGACGCAGCTCCTCGCGACAGGCGAGCTCGCGCGCCTCGGTGCTGCGCCAGTCGGCGCCACGCAGGTGCGAGGGCTTCTTCATCTTGTAGGCACGCTCACCGGCGAGAAATATCCAGGCGAAATGCGTCTCGCGCCTCTCCACCCGCGGCGGGTGGCCGGGGTAGGAGGCGGGGTTGGTGAGGAACGCCACCCTGGCAGAGGTCGCCTGGTCCATCCACGCGATGTTAGGAGGCGGGCCTCTGCCTACCTACACGCAGTTGTACTTAGTACCGCGGAGGCGCTGGCGTGCCAGCATGGGCCATGAGAGTCGAGTTCCACGGAGCAGCCCGGGGCGTCACCGGCTCCTGCCATCTCATCGAGTGCGGCGGCAAGCAGGTACTGATCGATTGCGGCCTCTACCAGGGAGGGCGCGAGCTCGATGAGGAGAACAGGGAAGGCTTCGGCTTCGACCCCGCCGGCATCGACTTCGTGCTGCTGACGCATGCGCATCTCGATCATTGCGGCCGTCTGCCACTGCTGGTGCAGCGCGGTTTCCGCGGCGAGATCGTCACCACGGCTGCCTCGCGCGAGCTGCTGCGCCTCATGTTGCTCGACGCGGCGCACCTGCACGAGGATGAGGCGCTGCGGCGCGCCCGGCACACGGATCGCAGGGGCGCAGCGGCGCCGCCGCTCTACACGATCGTCGATGCGCTTCATACCCTGGATTTCGTCAGCCTGACGGCGCACTACGGCGTCCCGCTGCGGCTCGCACCGGGCATCACGGCTACCTTCCTCGATGCCGGCCACATTCTGGGGTCGGCGAGCATCCTGCTCGAGCTCGCGGAGGCCGGGGTGCGGCGCCGGGTGCTGTTCTCCGGCGACCTCGGTAACGTCGGCCGGCCGCTGCTGCGCGTCGTGGATCTGCCGCCATCGGTCGACGCCGTGGTGATGGAGAGCACTTACGGCGATCGTCTGCACAAGCCCATCGCCTCCTCGGTCGAGGAGCTCTACCAGGCCATCGGCGCTGCTTTCGAGCGCGGCGGCAACGTCGTCATTCCGAGCTTCGCCCTCGAGCGCGCGCAGGAGCTGCTCTTTTGTCTGCGCGCCGGAGCCGAATCCGGCCGCCTGCCCGGGACGCTGCAGGTCTTTCTCGACTCACCGATGGCAATCTCGGCCACCGGGATATTCGTGCGCTACCCGGAGTGCTACCAGCCGGCGGCCCGTGAGCTGTTTCGCGAGGGCCGCGACCCCTTTGGGCTGCCCGGACTGCATCTCACGCGCGAGACGTCCGAGTCGGTCGCGCTCAATCGCATCACGGGCGGCGCCATCATCATCGCGGGGTCCGGCATGTGCACCGGCGGGCGGGTGCGCCACCATCTGCGGCACAACCTCGCCCGGCACAACTGCGCGGTGATCTTCGTGGGCTTCGCCGGGCGCGGCACGCTGGCACGCAGCATCATCGACGGGGCGAAGAGCGTCACCCTGTTCGGCGAGGAGATCCCGGTGCGGGCGCGGATTCATACGATCAACGGCTTCTCCGCGCACGCCGACCAGGCGGAGCTGCTGCGCTGGCACGCGGCGACCGGCGCGGCGCGTACTTTCCTGGTGCACGGCGAGCCGCAGGTGATGCAGGGCCTCGGCTCGCGGCTGGCGGCGACCGCGGTGGAGATGCCGCTGCTGCACCAGCGGTACGCGCTGTGACGGCAGGCGGGGAGCGGCCCGGTAAGCCATGGCGTTCCCCCCGAGCGGGGGCATTGGCCCCAATCGCGGATGAGACTGGCGAGGCTCGCGAGGCTGGCGGGCCCGTGCCCCGGTTCGTGCAGATGCGGTGCAGGTCGCGGGGGTGCGGCGGCAACGAGATCGTCGCGTCGGGCTGCGCGTAGATGCTTGAGGTTACTGTGCCGCGAGCTCCTGCAGCAGCGCGAGCAGCGCGTCGGCCTGCATCGGTTTGCTGGCGAGGCGCGTGAGCGGGTGGCGCGGCAGCTCGCGCATCGCCGAGGAGGTATCCCCGGTCACGAGCACCGCCTTCAGCGATTCTCCGAGGCGCGCGCGCAGCGCCTCGATGACCTGCATGCCGGTCTCGCCGCGTTCCAGGTGATAGTCTGTGACGACCACATCGAGCGACTCGATGGTCTTGGCGGCGGTCACTGCTTCCGCGAGGGAGGCGACCGCCGTCACTTCGTACTGCTCGGTCCGCAGCAGCAGCCGTGTCGCATCGCGGAGTGCCGCATCGTCCTCCACGAGCAAGACATGGGGCTTGCGCTTGGGCGAGCCGTTGCCTGCGGTCCGCGACGGCAGCTCGGGGTTGCTCGCCACGCGATTGCCGCCGGCGGGAAGCGTCAGGGCGAACTCCGAGCCCTTGCCGACCTGCGAGTGCACCTCGAGCTGCAGGTCGAGTAGCTTGACGATGCGCTGCACGATGCTCAGCCCCAGGCCGTAGCCATCGCGTGAAGTATTGGGGGCCACTCCCACCTGGTAGAACTCGTCGTAGATGTGGGGAATCTGGTCCGCCGGAATGCCGATCCCGCTGTCCAGTACCTCCAGGCGCACCAGCGCACCCTGCTTGAGGCAGCGCAGGCATACCCAGCCTTTGCCCGTGTACTTGATGGCGTTGGAGACCAGGTTTCTCACGACCTGCTCGATCAGCGAGCGATCGCTGTGCACCGTGAGAGACTGCGTCTGTACCTCGAGCGCGAGCCCCTTGCTCGCCGCGACATCGGCAAACTCGCGGCGCATCTCCTCGAAGAGCGCGTCCACGGTGAAGTCGGTGACGTCCGGCTTGATGGCGCCCGATTCGAGCTTACTGATGTCGAGCAGCGCGCCGAGCAATCGCGACATCGCGCTGATCGCCTGCTCCTGTTGTGAGATCGCGGCCAGCGCGCCCTGGTGAGTGACGACCCGGCGCAAGGCCCCGTTGAGCAGCGCCAGCGTCTGCAGCGGCTGGCGCAGGTCGTGACTCGCGGTCGCGAGGAAGCGGCTCTTGGCCAGGTTCGCGCGGTTTGCCTGCTCGCGTGCGCCGACCAGCTCGGACTCGATGCGCTTGCGCTCGGTGACGTCGCGGATAGCGGCGGTCGTCAGGCGCGCCGCGGCGATCGGGCTGAGACTGATCTCCACCGGAAACTCACTGCCGTCCTTGCGCCGCCCATAGAGCTCGAGGCCCGTACCCATCGGCCGGAAGCCCGGGCTCTCGGCGAAGCCGCGCCGATGAGCAGCGTGGCCGGCACGGAACCGCTCGGGCAGGAGCTGCTCGATGCTGCCGTCCACGATCTCCCGCGGGTCGTAGCCGAAGAGTGTCTGCACCTGGCGATTGGCGAAGACGATCGTGCCGTCGGCATCGGTGATTACGATGGCATCCGGCGCCGACTCCAGGGCATCGTGAACGAGGTCCGGCTTAAGCACGCTCCAAACCCAGTGGTCATAGCCCCTCGCGGGGGCCCCGAAGTTTGCTGATGGAATCCGCCGCCCCGACGACTTCGGGCACGGGGTGGCTTGTCGACGTCCGGTGTCGCTCCACTGCTAGACTCGATCCTGCGACGCCAGGTATCAATCAGGATTGCCCTGAGCGATCGCTTCGGGAGACTCGATGAAACGGCGCCCTGGGGGGTGGCGACGCGGCGTAGTTCGGAGGGCGGGGCCTAATAGACCGGCAGTCGCTCCGCCAGCAGCTCGTCACGCATGGCGGGCAACTGTTGTAATACCGCGTTCACGATATCCGTCACGGGCTGCTCGGGCGAGTTGCGCGCCGTGGAGCCGATCAGGCCGATATCCACCACTTGCGGGTCGTGTATCGGGCGCCCCACGCCGTGCAGGATCGACATGTCCTTGTTCGGCGGGATCACATAGACGTGATCGGGCTCCACCCGCTGTCCATCCCTCACTTCGCTCACGGACATGGCCGTGGTCCGCTGCAGGAGCTCCACGACGGCGCCCTTGTGCGTCGGATCGAGGTGCTGCACGACGACGAAGGCCATGCCGCAGTGCACGGGCACGTGTCGCAGGAATTCCTCGAGCGCCTCCAGCCCGCCTGCGGATGCGCCGATGCCGACGATCGGAAAGAGGTTCGTGGCGGGAGAGGGTGCGCTCGCTGCGGTATCGAGCGTGCGCGGCGCAGCGCTGACGGAGTCCGCCGGGAGCTTCGCCGGAGACTGACGCGGAGCTTCCGGGGCCTGCGGCACGCGCGGCAGTTGTGCGCGAGGTTTCGTGTCGCTGCGGCGCCTGAGTGGGGGGCGCGCGCCCGTCTTGTTCCTGCCCCGGCCCATGGACGCGCGACTCGACTTCTGTCTCTTCATGATTCGCCTCGGGCGGCGGCGATACCTGGCCCGCCACCGGGCGCGGCGTCAGAGTCCTTCCGTCCAGGACGTGGCGAAGCGCAGCAGGTCCCGTGCATCCTTCAGCTTCAGTTTGCTCTTGATGTTCGCACGGTACGTTTCGACGGTCTTCACGCTGACCCCAAGCTCGGCGGCGGTTTCGGCGGTGCTCTTGCCGTGTCCGATCAGATCGAAGACCTCGAGCTCCCGGTCGGTCAGGGTCGCCATCAGGCCCGCCGGCCCGTGGCTCGAATCGCGGAATTGCTCGAGAACGTGCTGGGTCATCGTCGGGCTGATGTAGACGGAGCCGGCGGCAACCTGGCGGATGGCGCCGACCAGCCCGTCGATCGCGGCCTGCTTCATGATGTAGCCGCGGGCCCCGGCCCGCAGTACCCGCTCCGCATAGAGCGACTCGTCGTGCATCGACAGCACGAGCAGCTCGACAGCGGGCGCCGAGCGCCGCAGCTCCCGGATCAGCCCGAGCGCCGTTCCCTCCTCGAGCGAGAGATCGATCAGGGCCAGATCGGGCTTGAGAGTGCGCGCGAGCTGCAGCGCCTCCTGCTCGGAACCCGCCTCGCCGCAGATCTCGAGGTCGCTCTCCGTGCCGATCATCTGACGAATGCCGAGCCGCACGATCGGATGATCGTCTACTACCAGAATCCGCAGGGCGTGATTTGCGTTCAATCTCACGTACCTCCGAGGTGTGCGATTGATTCTTGCAGGGCGGGCGTGGGGGCCGTCTTGATCACGGGAACCGTGCGCAGCGTGCACGTTACCACGGTACCGCTTTGCGGGCCCCGCTCGACGGCGAGGATTCCCCCGATCGCGTGGGCGCGATAGCGCATGATCTGCAGCCCGACGCCCGTGGCCGTGCTGGCCTTGTCGATGCCGATGCCATCATCGGCGATGCGCAGCCTCAGCATCGATCCCTGGCGGCCGATGTGAATGGTGATCGAGCGTGCGCGCGCGTGCTTGATGGCGTTGGTCACCGCCTCCTGGGCGATGCGGTACAGCTGGGTTGCCGCGCCGCCATCGGTGAAGGCTTCCGGGACCTGGCCCTCGACGCGCACCTGGATCTTGTGCAGTGATTGCGTGGCGAAGGCGAGCTCGCGCAGCGCCGACGTGAGGCTTGCGGCTTCCACCTCGATGGGAAAGAGACTGCGGCTGAGCTGCCGGACCTGCTCGAGCGCCTGCTGCGCCTGCCTGGCGATCTCTGCCGCTATGTCGGCGGTGTCTCCCTGCGCGGCGCTCAACCGCTGGCGCAGCCCCGAGCTCAGCATACCGAGTCCGGTCAGCGTCTGTCCGAGTGCGTCGTGCAGTGTATGCAGCAGGTCCTGCTGCTCGCGCCACACCAGGTCGGCCATCCGCCCGGTGGCACGCTCGCGCTCGAGCAGGCGGCCGATGTGATCGGCGACCGCCGTCATCAGGTTGTCGAACCAGCCGTCGCGGGCGAGCACACGATCCGAGAACAGCTCGAGGACCGCGATCACCTCCTGCCCGGCAGTGATCGGGTGCGCCACACCGGCCTGCAGGCCTACTCGCTTCGCGGCCGCGCTGCGAATCGGGATCGCCCGGAACAGCTGGTCCCGGTCGCTCACGTACCTGGGGGCCCCTTCAGCGTAGACCAGCCCCGGCAGGCTCTCGCCGCGCGCATAGCGCTGCCGCTCGGATATCTCGTGAAAGGCGCGGAAGCGCTCGTCGCTGATGCAGCCGATGGTCGGCGCAATCACGTTCGGCGCTTCGGCGTCGGGCAGGTACACATAAGCGATCTGCCATTCCTCCATGGCGCACACGCGCTCCAGCAGGCGTTGCAGGGCGGAATCCCAGGTGGGTGCGACGTTGATCGCCTCGGAGATCTCGTGCAGCACCTTCAGCCACCGGGTCCGGTCGGCCACCTGGCGCTCGAGGTCCTCGCGCGAGCGCCGCAACGCCTCATCGGTACGCCATCGTTCGATCGCATTGCCGGCCTGGCGCGCCAGCAGATCGATCCAACGCATTTCGGCTTCCCCGAAGCGATGGGGCCTCCGGTAGTGCGTCGAGAACATCCCGAGGAAGCGACCCGTCCGGTCGCGCAGCGGAGTGGACTGAACGGCGCGCGCTCCGGCCGATAGCAGCGCCTGCCGCGTCGACGGCTCGGCGAACAGCGGACTCGTCGCGATGTCCTCGATGAGCACACGTTGCCCGCCGGCCAGGGCGTGCCCGCACGGGCTGTCGGACTGCGGGCCGACTCGCGCAAAGAAATCGAGGAATGGCTGCCCGAAGCCGAGCTGGGCCGCAATCGTCATTGCGCCCGCCGTGTCGCACTGCTGGATGTCGCCCAACTCCGCGTCGGTGATCTCGATCGCGCCGCGCAGGATCTCCTCGAGCGACGTCCGCAGGTCGGGGGAGGCCGCGAGCCGCTCTCCCAGATCGTGCAGGTGTGTCATGCGGCGCAGGTCTTCGGCCACCAGTGCCCGGGCGGCATTCACCTCCCGTTCGGCCTGCTTGAGCGTGCTGAGATCCGTGAGCGTCAGCACCACGCCCTGCACGTGCTGCTCGCGCGTGCGGTACGGCAGGACGCGCAGGAAATACTGTCCGCCGTCCCGGGTCGCCACCTCCTTCACCATCGGCTGCAGGCTCGCGAGGACGGCGCGCGCCTCGGCCGCGAGGTCCACGTCGGCGAGGTTGGTCGCGATGTGAGTGAGCGGCCTGCCGACATCCGCCGGCAGCAGGCTGAGCACGCCGGAGGTGACGGCGGTGAAGCGCTTGATCCGGAGCCCGGTGTCGACCATCACCGTGGTGTTGTCCGTGCTCGCGAGGAGACTGGCGAGGTCGTCATTTACCGTCGTGAGCTCGGCTACGTTGTTCTCCAGCTGAGCGTTGAGGGTGGTCAGCTCCTCGTTCATCGACTGCAGATCTTGCTTCGAGGTGGTCAGCTCCTCGTTGGTCGTCTGCAGCTCCTCATTCATCGTCACCAGTTCCTCGTGACCTGCCTTGAGCTTCTCGTTGCCGCTCTCGAGCTGCTTCACGAGGTGCTCGTACTCCTTTCTCGTTGCCCGCAGCTCCGCCTGGAGCCGTTGCACCAGATTCGCTCCACGCCCGGTCGCCGGCCGTGCAGCGCGCGCTTGCCGGGCGGCCGCCGGCAGCTCTTCGAAGACGACGAGCCAGAGCGGTTCGGCCACTCCGGGCGCATGGACCGGCTTGACCGTAATACGCAGCATTCCGGCGCGGCGCTCGGCGTTGATGTCGAGCGCTTCGCGCACTACCTGACGATTCTGCCGGGTGGCTTCCCGCAGCGCCTCGCGCAGTGTTGGCTTGAGCACATTGCGCACGAGCTTCAGCAGGTCGAGCGTCGGCACGCCGCTCGGCAGCTGCATGTAACGCGCCAGTGCTCCATAGAAGCGCAGGATCTCGCCGCTCGGTCGAACCAGTACCGCGGTGGCGGCGAAATGCTCGAGCAGCCGCTGGTCGGCATGTACGGCCACGATCGACTCGTGGGCCGTCTTCGTCCGGGCCTGTCCCGGGTCGGCCGTGTCGGGCGGCGCTGGCGGCGGGAACTCGAGCAGTGAGCGCCGCAGCGGCTCAACCGGCCGGAAGACCCGCCGTCGCTTCGAGAGCGGCTCGAACAGCTCGGCACGCGGACGCAGGTCCTCCGCGCTGCCGAGGAAGAGGTACCCGCCGGGGTTGAGCACGAGGTGAAACAGCGTGAGGAGCCGGTCCTGCATGGCGGGCTCGAGGTGGATCAGTGCGTTGCGGGAGCTGATCAGGTCGAGCTTCGAGAACGGCGGGTCGCTGAGCGGGTTCTGGACCGCGAAGACCATCGAGTCCCGGATGGACTTTCTGACCGTGTAGCAGTGGTCTTTCAGCACGAAGAAGCGCTCGAGGCGCTGCGCAGTCACATCTCGCGCGATGCTCTCGGGATAAGAGCCCGCGCGTGCCACCGCCAGGGCGCCCTCGTGCATGTCGGTCGCGAAGATCTGCGCCTCATACCCGGAGTGCGCCAGTTCCGCCTGCTCGGCGAGCACGATCGCGAGGGAATAGACCTCCTCGCCCGTCGAGCAGCCGGGCACCCAGACGCGGATGGGTGAATCCGCGCCGCGCGCGCGCACCAGTGGCGCGAGGGCCTTGGTGGCGAGCTCATCCCAGGCTTCCTGGTCGCGGAAGAATCCCGTGGTGACGGTCAGCAGATCCTTGACGAGCTGATCGACTTCGAGCGCGCGCGAGCGCAGAAACGTGACGTATTTGTCGACGCTCTCGATATGCTGCAATGCCATCCGCCGCGCGACCCGGCGCTCGAGCGTCTCCTGCCGGTAGCTGCGGAAGTCGTACCTGGATCGGGCGCGCAGTAATTCCAGTATCGCCGGCACCCCTGAGGTGACCCTCATCTTCGGCGGGTGGCCCGCCTGCCTTTTCCCGCCTGCTTTGCGCAAGCAGGCGAACAGCGCCTCCGGCATCTTCTCGGGGGGAAGCACCGCGTCCACCGCTCCGGTGGCGATCGCCCCACCCGGCATCCCCGACTGCGCCGCCGTTTCCGGCGTCTGCGCCATCACCAGGCCCCCCTTCGCCTTGATGGCCCGCACGCCGAGACTGCCTTCGGTCCCGGTGCCGGATAGCACGATGGCGACCGCTCGCTTGCCCTCGGCGTCGGCGAGGGAGCGGAAGAAGCGATCGATCGAGCCCTGCAGCCCCTGCCGGTCCGCGACCTCCCGCACGCGGATCAGGCCCCGTTCGACGGTGAGCGTGCGGTTCGGCGGGATCACGTAGACGTGATCGAGCTCGAGCCGCTGGCAATCATGAGCCTGCTCGACCGCGAGACCCGTCACGTGGCCGAGGAGCTCGGCCATGAAGCTCCGGTGCGTGGGATCGAGGTGCACGACGACCACGAACACCAGCCCGGTCTTCGGCGGCATGGCGCCGAAGAACTTCCTCAGGGCCTCGAGTCCACCCGCCGAAGCGCCGATGCCGACGAGCGGTCCGGGAGAGCGGCCTGTGTGGCGGAGGTCGCCCGAGCGGCCGGTAGGCTCGGCAGAGCGCCTGCTCTTACGCTTCGGAACGGATGCCATTGCCGGTCCTCACCCCGGCGCGTGAAGCGGGGGCGGCACCGCCGGCATCTATATATATAGCAGAAGCGTTGCCGGCACGGCGCGGGGACGGCAGCGCCCGCCCGCGGCCACCCTGCCGCACCGCGAGGCGCCGCGCCGGGGAATCCGCAGGCCACTGCCCTAATGCCTATGGCGCAGGACTAACCGCAATAAGTAACTGATCTGTCTGGAAATCTTCGTCGCGCGAGGCGGCCCGTTGCAGCCAGCGCCGCGAGCCCGTCCAGCACTCTTGCCCAACCGCGCTGAACGTGAGACCTCTGCGCCGGGCTCGGCAAGCTGAGCTCGTGCGTCAGCACGATGAGCGACTGACCCGCAACGGGAGCGAGCTCCACGATCACACGGTCATCCCACTGCGCGTATCTCTCGACGAACAGGCTGAAGACCAGGAGGTGCGGCCGATCGATCTCGAGGAACTCGCCCGAATACTCGACTTCCTCCGCGGCCCGGTGGCGCACGATCGTGAATCCTCCGCCGATCCGCGCGTCGATGTCCGCGCCGGTCAGGCGTCCGATCCGTCCCGCGCAGAGGAACGCCCGCACCTCGCCGGCATCGAGCCATGCATCGAAGAGCCGCTCGGGTGAGGCTGCGAGCTGACGGCTGACGCGTACGCTGGCGGCGCGCAGCGCCGGGCTCGAGGGGCGCTCGATGGTGCTCGAGAGATTCATGGGCGGAATTGTAGAATGCATTGCGGACAGGATCTGTCCGCGATCAATCCAATACTCTCCCTCACGATCATGCTCAAGACCTCCGCCCGGCTGCTGCGCCTGCTGTGGCTGCTCCAGTCGCGCCGCTACTGGTCGGGCGCCGAGCTCGCCGAACGCATCGAAGTCGATGCACGCACCGTGCGGCGCGACATCGACCGGCTGCGCGAGCTCGGCTATGCGGTCGAGGCCTCGCCGGGGCTCGGTGGCGGCTACCAGCTCAAGGCTGGCGCCGCGCTCCCACCGGTGCTGCTCGACGACGAGGAGGCGGTGACGGTCGCGGTCGCCGTGCGCGCTGCCGCGAGCAGCATCGGCAGGATGGAGGAGACGGCGCTCGGGCTCCTCGCGAAGCTCGATCAGCTGCTGCCGCTGCGGCTGCGCCGGCGCGCGAGCGCCCTGCATTCCGTCACCATCTCGCTCGCGCATCCCGAGCGCGCCCCGCCCATCGATGTCCTCACGCAGGTCGCCTGTGCGTGCCGCGACCGCCTGAAGCTGCGCATCAGCTACCGGGACCGCGGTGGCAACGTGACCTCGCGAATGCTCGAGCCGCTGCGGCTGGTGCACACCGGGCGGCTCTGGTATCTCGTCGCCTGGGACCCGGCGCGGCAGGACTGGCGTACCTTCCGGATGGATCGCGTCGAGCGTATCGGCGCGGCCGGGCCGAAGTTCATCCCGCGCGAATTTCCCGGAGATATCGCCGCCTACGTATCGCGCTCCATTACCCAGGTTCCGTACCGCTACCGCATGCGTATCCGGTTGAAGGGCTCGCTGGCCGAGCTGGCCGGGCGGATCCCGAGCTGGTGCGGCGTGCTCGAGGTGCTGGATGAGGAGAGTTGCGCTCTCAGCACGGGTGCCGACTCGATCGAGGCGCTGGCGGCGCAGCTGGTCCTGACCGGCGCCGATTTCGACATTCTCGGGGCGAGCGAACTCGTCGCCGGGTTGCGCGAGATCGCAGCCCGGCTCGAGCGCGCCACGCGCGTCCCCTGAAGGGGCGGCCACGCAGACCTGGCCGAGCCCACGGCCGTCACTGGTGCGTCAGCGTGTCGACGACCGCGTAGGTCGTGCCTGCGCCGCTTCCGGTCATGCCGGCGATCAGCTGTATGGGAGTGACACTCGTATCGAGCGTCGCGAGGCCGCTGAACGTGATGCCGTTCAGCACCGCCGCCGCTCCCGTGCAGCTCGCATAGCTTGCCTGGATCGAGTAGGCGTCATAGGAGGCGTTGATGATCGCGGCACTGCCGTTCACCACGCAGCCAGTACTCGCGTCCTGGGAGAAGATGGCGCCATTTGCGTTGATCGATACCACCGTGCCCGAGGCCGAACCGGCCTCGGCGTAGTTGCCTGCGATCGCGGCGAGCGAGGAGGCCTGGTCGTAGAGCGGATTGAAGCTCAGCGCGAGCGTGCCCTTCGACACCGCGCCCTTGTCGGTCGTCGACTGCGTGCTCGCCGTGATCGAGACGCGCGCGTCGATCGTACCGGTGAGCATGCCGGTCTCGTGGCTCGAGCCTCCCTTCCGCGCACGAATCTGCACCGCGGGCGCGGCCTGAGCCAATAGCTCGTTTGGACTCGGGCAACTTGGATCGCGTCTCACAATGCGGGCGCAACCTCTTCAGGTTTCGGGGCCGGCCGCGCGATCCCGCGGCGGAGGCTCGGGCGCCGGGCGAATGACGCTGACGGGCGGCGGACCCTGGGGCGATGTCAGAGAAAACACTGTGCAATCCGCTCCCTACCGAGTGCGCTGCGGTCCGCGCTACACTCGCGCGTGGTTCAGGGGCAGGGGGGCCAGCCCGCCCGCGGGTTGGGGAGGAAAGCATGTCGGCTTCTGATACGTCGATTCGTGCGGCGATCCTGCGCGCGAAGGACGAATGGGAGTGCACGGTCGACGCGCTGCCCGACCTCATCTGTCTGCTCGATGTCGCGGGCAAGGTGGTGCGGATCAATCGCGTCGTAGAGCGCTGGGAGCTCTATCCTCTCGCCGAAGCCCTCGGTCTCGACCTCCACGCGCTGCTGCATCCCGGGTTCGACGAGCAGGAATGCCCGTTGGCCACCGCGCTCGCCGGCTCCTGGAGCGCTCTGCAGCAGAGCGGCGATTGCCAGGAATTCGAGCTGCGCGACCCGCGGCTCGGGCGCGCACTGCACGTCACGCTGCGCAAGATGCCGCCCGACGCGGACGCCAAGGTGGAATCGCTGTCGATTGCCGTGGTCGCCGACGTCACCGCGCTGCATCTGGCGCGCGAGGCGCTGAACGCCATCAATCTGGAGCTCGAGGCACGGGTGCACTCGCGGACCACCGAGCTCGCGGAAGCGAATCAGGATCTGCAGAACGAGATCGCGCGCCGCGCCGGCGCCGAGCAGGCGCTGCGCCGCTCGCGCAACGAGCTGGCGACGCTGTCCCACCAGCTGATGATCGCCCAGGAAGCCGAGCGCAAGCGCATCGCGCGGGAGCTGCACGACTCGGTCGGGCAGCAGCTGAGCGCCATCAAGTACACGCTCGAGCGGATCGACGGCGGCCCGCGGCACGACGCCGAGGTGCGCGTCCAGGTCGAGCGTGCGGTCATCGCGCTGCAGGTGGCCATGGACGAGCTGCGCACCATCGCGATGAATCTGCGCCCGGCGGTGCTCGACGATCTCGGCGCGGTCTCTGCGGTGTCCTGGTTCTGCCGCGCGTTTGCGCAGGATTATCCGACGCTGCTGCTGCGCGAGCAGGTCTCGGTCGCCGATGCCGACGTGCCGGAGCGCTTGAGCACGGCGGTGTTCCGCAGCCTGCAGGAGATGCTGAACAATGTCGCCAAGCACGCCCGGGCACGCGAGGTCGTGGTGACCCTGTCACGCACACCGGGGCAGCTCATTCTCGAGGTCGAGGACGACGGTGTCGGGATCCATCGCAGCGCCCCGGATGCCAGCACCCGCACCGGCCGCGGACTACGCAACCTGCGCGAGCGCGCTTCGATGACCGGCGGGGAATTCGTGGTGGGCAACCGGCCCGGCGGCGGGGGCACGCGCGCCCGCATCGAATGGCAGCTGCCGGCAACCAGAGAGGATAATTCGAACGCCGCTTAAGGCGGCACGCGCACAGCCAGGCGGTCGTCGATCACCGGCTGCGGGCCGGCGGCGTTCGGCAGCAGCCCATGGCGCACCGCAAACAGCGTCACGGCGGCCGTGTTGTGCAACTCGAGCTTGCGCATCAGGTTCGCCCGATGCTTCTCGACCGTCTTGATGCTGAGGCGCAGCGCCAAGGCGACGCGCTTGTTCGA
The DNA here is from genome assembly GCA_027307325.1 of Gammaproteobacteria bacterium. Lineage (GTDB taxonomy): Bacteria > Pseudomonadota > Gammaproteobacteria > Steroidobacterales > Steroidobacteraceae > 13-2-20CM-66-19. The sequence continues at coordinate 17,988 of DAHUXE010000105.1, forward strand.
CTCGCCGAGGGCGATGCGCGTCAGCACCTCGCGCTCGCGCTCGGTGATACGCGGGAAAACGCCCGCGGTGCTGTCGTTGCGCTGCAGGTAGCCCGAGACGAGGCGCGCCGAGACCGGCTCGGCGAAGTACTTCTGGCCGTTGATGGCGGCGCGGATCGCCTGCATGAGCTCGCTGCGGCTCGCGTCCTTCAGGACGTAGCCGTCGGCGCCCGCGTTCAGCGCCGCGCGTATGTATTCGTCGGTGCAGTGCGCGGTGAGCACCAGCACCCGCAGGTTGGGCGATACCGCGCGCAGCTCTTCGATGGCGCGCAGTCCCGACATGCCCGGCAACGCGAGATCCGTGATGACGAGCGCCGGCTCCACGGCCTTGACCGCCGCGAGCCCGTCGGCCGCGCAGGTGGCTTCGCCGACCACACGCAGGTCCGGCTCGAGCTCGATCAGCGCGCGCAGACCCTCGCGCAGGATCGCGTGGTCCTCGATCAACACGATGCGTACAGGTTGTGCCATTTGGCCCATTCAGTGTCGCTGTCGCTGAAAGATTACCGTTCGCAACTAGCTTCTCATCTCAGCAACCGCGCGCGAGCATTGTCCGTACCAGCCCGGAAGCTGCATTCGCTGGCCGGGTGCCTTCGGCCCCGGCTTTTCTATTCGCAGGTTGCGTTCCCTTCGCCAAGGATCATGCATCAAAACGGGGCCGCCTACCACATACACCTACGGAACTTGCGACCGCGTCGTCAAAAATACAGCTTTACCCTACTGCTATTGCAGGAGCGCGAGGGTAAGAATCACGGCTGCCATGGCACGCGCGCTATGTTACCTAATCCTGCTGATGCTGAGCGTGCAGGCTCACGTCGCGCGCGCGGATATCTATAGCTTCGTCGACGAGGCCGGCGTCACGCACTTCAGCAACGTGCCCACCGACGGACGCTACCGCCTGGTGCTGGCCGCACCGCCCGAGCCGGCGTCGGCGCCGGCATCGAGCGGCAATACGCAGTGGCTGACGCGCTCGCGCGCGTTCGATCCCTTCATCGAGACCGCCGCCCGCGAGGCGCAGGTACAGCCGCAGCTGGTGCGGGCCATCATCGTCGTCGAGTCCGCCTTCAACCCCAAAGCCGTGTCACGCAAGGGTGCGGTCGGCCTGATGCAGTTGCTCCCGAAGACGGCACGCCGGTACGGGGCTTCGAACGCCTTCGACCCGAAGCAGAACATCAATGCCGGGACGCGTTATCTGCGAGATCTCATCGCACGTTATGGCAACAACCTCGAGCTGGTTCTGGCCGCCTACAACGCCGGCGAGGACGCCGTCGAGCGATATGGCAAACGCATCCCGCCCTATGCGGAGACCCGCCAGTACGTGCCGGCGGTGCTGAGCATCTACCGTGCTTTGACGGGCGCGCACGCGGCCAGCTGATCTACAGTAAATCCCTACCCCGCCTTACTCCCTTTCCCTCCACCTCCTAGAGCGCCAGCCGACTGTCTAGCAGGCGGATCTTTCACGACCATGGAGGCTAGGAACACCTTACTCAGAGAACTAAACGGGGTGGTCAGCATGGATCTGTCGCTGCTACGCAGACAGGGACGCACGCGGGGGTTCACTCTTCTCGAGCTGCTGGTCGTGATGGTCATCATCGGCCTGCTGGCCGGGTTCGTCGCGCCGCGCTACTTCGCCCAGGTGGGCAAGTCGCGCGTCAAGGCGGCGCGCGCCCAGATCGATGCGATCGACAAGGCGCTCGAGCAGTTTCGGCTCGACGTCGGCCGCCTGCCGACCACGGAAGAAGGTCTCGTGGCGCTCAACGCCCCGCCGTCCGGGATCAACAACTGGGAAGGCCCGTATCTCAAGAAGGCCGTGCCGCTCGATCCCTGGGGCCACCCGTACGTGTACGGGCAGCCCGGCACTCATCAGAACGATTTCGATCTCCAGTCCTACGGCCGCGACGGTCAACCGGGCGGCACCGGCGAGGACGCGGATATCACCAACTGGTAGCACCGGCGTGGAGTACCGCGTCAAGGCGCTCGACGGCTCCTCCAGCGTCGTCTCGTAC